>NZ_SMKC01000397.1 GCF_004348315.1 Streptomyces sp. 8K308
GTTCGACTCCCGCCCGGACCCTGGGGTTGTGCGAACGGAAGGCGAAAGCCGGGGAAACGGTCGCGGCGGAAGCGGGAGGACGGCTACTCCGCCTTCTCCATCTCGGTGGCGAGGTTGGCGAGAATCCGGTCGTAGATTCCGGCCAGCGCCCGGGGCGCGAAGAGGCGTTCGAAGAAGCCGCCGACGCCGCCCGCGCCCTGCCAGGTGGTCCGCACCGTCACGCGCGCCCCCGCGCCCCCGTCACCCGGCGTGACCTTCCAGGTGGTGACCAGGGTGGAGTTGCGGTCCTTCTCGATCAGCGTGTTGTCCTCGGGCTCGGTGATCTCGAGCAGGAGCTGACGAACCCGCCGCGAGGTGGCCTGAAAACGGACGTGGAGAACGGTGCCCTCGCCGTCCCCGCCCTCCCGCACCTCGTACTCCGAGAAGTGCTCGGTGAGCAGCCGGGGGTGCACGTCCTGGTAGTCCGCGATCGCGTCGAACACATCGTTCGGCTCCGCAGCGATGTCACGCTGCGTAACCGTTTCGAGCAACGCCATGCCAATGCTCCTGCCGCCGTAGGGACTTGGGCGGAAAGCCAATCACCCCCGGCACCCGGGGCCCAAATCTGGCTTGACAGCACCTATTCGAACGTGTGTCCTAATAGTGGGACAAGCGGGAGGCGAGCACGAGGAGAGCCCCATGCGCTGGAACAACCTGAGTGAGGGCCCCACGGCGTCGGCGACCCCGGCACTGTTCGGCACGGACGTCGTGACCAGGACGTTCGACACCCCCGAGTTCCGTGGCATCACGTTCCACGAGGTGCGGGCCCGCTCCATCGTCAACCGGGTGCCCGGCGCATCCCGGATGCCGTTCGAATGGACGATCAACCCGTATCGGGGATGCAGCCACGCGTGCGTGTACTGCTTCGCCCGCAAGACGCACAGCTACCTGGACCTTGACACGGGCATCGGCTTCGACACCCAGATCGTGGTGAAGGTGAACGCGCCGGAGCTGCTGCGGCGCGAGCTGGCGTCACGGCGTTGGCGCGGCGACCACATCGCGATGGGCACGAACGTCGACTGTTACCAGCGGGCGGAGGGGCGTTACCGGTTGATGCCCGGCATCATCGGCGCGCTCCGCGACTACGCCAACCCGTTCTCGATCCTCACCAAGGGCACGCTGATCCTGCGCGACCTGGAACTGCTGCGGCAGGCGGCGGCCGTGACGGACGTCGGCATCTCGGTCTCCGTCGGCTTCGTGGACCCCGCGATGTGGCGCACGATCGAACCGGGCACGCCGGCGCCGGAACGGCGTCTTGACGTCGTGCGCCAACTGACTGCCGTCGGCATCCCCTGCGGAGTGCTGATGGCGCCGGTGATCCCCTATCTGACGGACTCACCGGCGCAGCTACGCGAGACCGTCCGCGCGATCGCGGCCGCCGGCGCGAACTCGGTGACGCCGCTCGCGCTGCACCTGCGGCCGGGCGCGCGGGAGTGGTTCATGCGGTGGCTCGCCACGCATCACCCCCGTCTTGTGCGGAACTACGAGGTGATGTACGCGGCGGGCGCGTACGCGCCCAAGTGGTACCAGCGCCGCATCACCGGCCAGGTGCACGAACTGGCGGCGGAGTACGGCATCGGCCCGGCCGCCAGGCCGGGCGCGCACCGCGCCATCCGCGAACCGGCCCCGGTTCCGGCTCCGCCGGAGCCGACCCAGCTCACGATTCTCTGAGCCGAGAGAGGAACGCGCTCCACGCGGGCACGGAGAAGGCGATCACCTCACCGGCAGGCATCTTGCTGTCCCGGACGGGGAGTATGCCGGCATCGCCGGCAGCGACCTCAACGCAGTCACCGTTGTCATTGCTGTAGCTGGACTTACGCCACTGGGCGGATGCCACGATCAGCGAGCTCGCGATTCCCTCATGTCTCGCAGGAACGCGTTCCAGGCGGCAGGACCGAACGTGACGACCGCGTCGGCCGGATCCTTGCTGTCCCGCACCGGAAGCACGCCGGAGATGACATCGGCCACCTCGACGCAGTCGCCGCCGTTCTGGTTGCTGTAACTCGACCGTCGCCACTGAGGCATGACATGTGTCGTGGACATCTACCGGTACTCCTCCCACACCTTTTCCATGAACGCCAGCGAGGCCTTCGGAGAGAGGGCCTGAGCGCGGATGAGATCGTAACGAAGCGAGCACTCGTCCACTGCCGCCCTTGACTCATCGAGCTCGCCCGTGTGGCTGTTCTCGCGATACGCCACGGAGGGGTTGTCCGAGACGGTGAGCAACGTCAGGGAGCCGCCGAGCGAACCATGCTCCCCCGCCTCGAAGGGCAGCACCTGGAACACCACATTCGGCCGTTGAGCTGCCTCGATCGCGTGCTCCAGCTGAGCGGCCATCACCCGACGACCGCCAATAGGCCGCCGCAGCACCGCTTCGTCCAGCACCGTCCACAGGAGGGGGGCGGCCTTCTGCTCGATGAGCCGTTGCCTGCTCAGCCGCGCAACGACGAACTCCTCGACGCGTTCCTCGTCAGCTCGGGGCAAGCCCGCCCGGGTGATCGCGCGGGTGTAGTCCCCGATCTGAAGAATCCCAGGCATGGTCTGGGACATGTACTTGTACATGGCCGAAGCCTTCACTTCCAGTTCGAGGTACCGCTGCACGTAGTCCGCGAAGGTGCTGTTCCGGGCCACCAGCCACAGACGGTTCAGTAGACCGTTCGCATTGAGGGCGGTGTCGATCGTGGCCATGAAGGCCTCGCTGGGAAACTTCTCCGCCCGCTCCACCCGACTGAGATACGTCTTGTCGCAGCATGCCTTCCGAGCGACCTGTGCCAGCGACAGGTTCGCACTCTCGCGCAATCGACGCGTTTCATAGCCCAAGAGGGCCTTGGGAGTAAGCGTTGCGACATCGCCCCGCTGTACGTCCATCGATAACCCCTTCGATTGCCTACGGTCCTGAGCAACGCCGTAGGGCTCCCCACGGTACTTCCGGAGTGTCACGCTGGTGCCACTTTCCGTGAAAGCGAACCCGAAGGGGAAGCAGCCATGAGCACGACCGTCGAACGACTCAGGGACGCGGAATCGGCCGCCGAGGAGTTGCGGCTGGCGTTGGAGAACCTCGGTGTCGTCCTGCCATCGCTCCGCGTCGACCTGGCCTCCTGTACGTCCGACGCGAACCGGCCGCTCGTGGACCTCGGTTGCTGCAACCTCGCCATGGTCCGCAAGTTGGCGTCCGTGCTGCGGGGGTGCGCGTGATGGCGCCCGACCGGCGGCCGTTGCTCAATTCGCTGCTGCGGCAGGCCAACGCGCTCAGCGACCGCAACCGCCGCCACACGCTCGGCGCTTACCCGGTCCTCGGCCGTTCGCTGCTCGTCAGTGAGCCGAACCGCGACGCCGACGCGCCGCCGTTGACCCACCGGATGCGGTGCGACGCCTGCGGCCAACGCTCGCCGCGATGCGTCGAGTTCGGCCGGGTGCAGGACTGGCAGCTGCGGCACGCCGCCGCCAATCCCACCCACCACACCTACACCGAGACGCTGACCAGACCCTGGCTCGTCTCGTTCCGGGCTTAGAGGCGGCGGGGTCGTTACTCGGCCGGCTCGGGACCGGTCCCGGATCGCACGCTCCACACTGCGGTTCTCAGCCCTGCCCTGGGACGGAGTACCGACATGACAGAGAACCCCGCCAGAGCGCTGTCCCGCCGCAGCGCCCTGATCGGCGGCACCGCGGCGGCCACAGGGCTCCTCATCGGCTCCGGGTCGGCAGCGGCCGCCGCGGCGCCCGGTTTCACCCCCGTTCCCGCCGATGACACCGACGCCGTCCGCGTGCCCGCCGGCTACGTCGCCCATGTGCTCGCCCCCTGGGGGCAGCCGCTGCAGACGACCGGTCCGACCTGGCGCCAGGACGGCGGCAACACCGCCGCCGAGCAGGCCCGGCAGATCGGCACACACCACAGCGGACTCGCCTTCCACCCGCTGGAGCGCGGCCCGCGCGGCAGCGGACACGGCATGCTCGTCATCGGTCACGAGTACGCCGACGGCACGCTGCTGCATCTCGACGGTGGCGCCGACCTCACCAGGTCGGCGGTGGACAAGGCACTGGCCGCGGTCGGCGTCAGCGTCGTGGAGGTCCGGCGCCGCGGGGACACCTGGCAGGTCGTCGACTCGCCGCGCAACACGCGGGTGACCGGCGCCACGCCCGTGACCTTCGCCGGGCCGGTCACCGCCGACCATCTTCGCTTAGGCACGGGCGGCGCGCCCCTGGGCCTCCTGGGCAGCAGCGCCACCGGGACCACGCCCTGGGGCACGTGCCTGGTCGCCGAGGAGAACTTCCACGCCGTCTTCGGCACCGACGACACCGCCTGGAATCCGACCGAGACTCAGCTCCGCTACGGGCTGAGCGCTTCCGGCCACGGCCACCGCTGGCACCGGGCCGAACCGCGCTTCGACCTCGCGGTCAACGGCGACGAGCCCAACCGCTTCGGCTGGGTCGTCGAGATCGACCCGCTGGATCCACGCTCGGCCCCGGTCAAGCACACCGCCCTCGGCCGGTTCAACCACTCCGGCGCGACCGTGACGCGGTCCGGCGGCCGGGTCGTCGTCTACAGCGGGGACGACCAGGACGGCGGCCACGTGTACAAGTTCGTCGCGGCGCGGCCCTGGCGGGCCGGCCGCGCCGGGGACCGCGGCCCGCTGGACGAGGGCACCCTGTACGTCGCCCGCTTCCACGACGACGGCACGGGCGAATGGCTGCCGCTGGTCCACGGCCGCGGCCCGCTGACCGGGCGCCTGGGTTGGACCGATCAGGCCGACGTGCTGCTGCGCGCCCGGCAGGCGGCCGACGCGCTCGGTGCCACCCCGCTTGACCGCCCCCAGCAGATCGCGGTCGACCCGCGCGATGGCGGCCTCTACTGCGCGCTCGCCAACAGCACCGGGCACTCCCCCTGCGCGTCCCCCACCTCCGGGGGCTCGAGCGCGGTGCGTCCCCGCCGGTCGAATCCCTACGGGCACATCGTCCGCTGGTGGGAGGACGGGGGCGACGCGGCGGCCGGGCGGTTCCGCTGGGAGATTTTCGTCCTCGCCGGCGACCCCGCCTACGACGACGCGGTCCAGCTCGACTCCGGCGGCATGTTCGCCTCGCCCAAGGGCCTGTCGTTCGACACGGCAGGGCGGCTGTGGATCCGCACCGGCGTCTCAGGGCACGTCCAGAACCGCCAGGAGCGCGGGCACGACCGGCTGGGCAACAACGCGCTGCTGGTGGCCGACCCCGCCACCGGGACGATCCGCCGGTTCCTCACCGGCCCGCGCGGCGCGGAGATCACCGGCACCGCCCTCGCCCCTGACCGGCGGACCCTGTTCGTCAACGTGCAGCACCCCGGCGAGCGCTCCGCGGCCTGGGGTACCCCCACCCCGCGGAACCCGCGGGCGGTCAGCAACTGGCCCGACCACGCCCCGGAAGGTCGGCCCCGCTCGGCCACGGTCGCCGTCAGCCGGAGCGACGGCGGCGTGATCGGCGCGTTCTGACCCCGGGACCGGAATCGCAGTGCGGAAGGAGTGTGGACAGTGGTAGACATCATCCCCCGGTCGGCGTGGGGCGCCGCGCCCCCGGCGAAGCCGATCACCGACCCGTGGAGCCCCTGGTTGGGCGGGGTCGCCATCCACCACCACGGCAATTCCTACCCCTGGCCGTGGGACAGCTACTACATGGAGAACCACGCGGACTGCTTCGGCCAGGTCCGTGAGGTGCAGCAGGCGAGGATGGACGACGGGTACGACGACATCCCGTACAACTACCTCGTCTGCCACCACGGCGGGATCTTCGAGGGCCGGGGACCCAATGTCCGCTCGGCGGCCAACGACACCCACACCCCGGGAGCGAACCAGAACTACTTCGCCGTCATGGGCATGGCGGAGACCAACGACACCCCCACGCAGGCCATGGTGACCTCCATCCGCGAACTGATCGCTCACCTGCGCCAGTACGAGGAGGCGGGACCGGCGCTCCTCGGACACAAGGACCTCGACCCCGGCACCGAGTGCCCGGGGAACCTGTACGCGAACGTGACCAACGGCAGCCTCCAACCGCCCC
>NZ_SMKC01000398.1 GCF_004348315.1 Streptomyces sp. 8K308
CACGCGCGCAGCGCGCCAAAAGGGTGGGTGGGTGAGGGACGACTCCCGGCACGGAGCGCCCCGGCGGCTCAGCCGACCACCGCTCTCCGGAGGATGGCTTGATTCGGTCATCCGGCCGTTTGGCTGGCCGTGGCGACGAGGCGGCGGAGCGCCGCCTGCGCTGGCGGGCCCCAGCTGGGCTTGCCGCCGGGGCGGCCGTGGACACCGGCGTGCCCGACGAGGAGGCCGAGGAAGACGCGCAGCAGCGCGTGGCCACGTGCGCGGCGCAGGGTCGCGGCGTCCGGGGTCGGCCGGTAGGCGTCGTGGAAGCGGTCGACGGCACCGTCGGGCAGCAGCAGCCAGGCGGCGGCGAGGTCGCAGGCCGGGTCGCCCACGGACAGGGCGCCGAAGTCGATGACGCCGCAGACGGTTCCGTCCGCGGTGAGGACGTTGGCCGGGTGCAGGTCGCCGTGGAGCCAGAGCGCCGGGCCGGTCCAGTCGGGGGCCGCGACGGCGTCCGCCCAGACCGCGCGCACGGCGTCCGGGTCGGGGATCAGCTCGAACTCGACCGCCTGGGCGAGCTGCTGCTCGAAGAACCGCTGGGCGCCCTCGCCCAGCGGTGCTCCCCGGCCGTCCCGGCTGACGGGCGCGTCGGCGGGGGCTGGCTGGTGCAGCGCGGTGAGGAAGGCGGCCAGGGCGTCGGCCGCCTCCTCGCCGCGCGTGGCGGGGGCCCGGTCGGCGGGGGCGCCCGGTACCCAGGTGGTGACGATCCACGGGCGCGGGAACCGCGCGGAGGGCGCGCCGAGGCGCTGCGGGACGGGGATCGGCAGCGGAAGGCGCGGGGCGAGGGACGGCAGCCAGGCGTGCTCCTTGAGCAGCAGGGCGTCGGCGGTCTCGGTGGCCCAGGGCAGCCGGACGGCCAGGTCCTCGCCGAGCCGCCACAGCTGGTTGTCCCAGCCGCGCGCGCCGAGCCGCACGGGGCGATCGGCCAGGTCGGGGTGCTGGTCGCGCAGCAGCTCCGTCACCAGCTCGGCGGTGACCTCGATCTCGTCGTGCGTCGCGGTGTGCGTCATCCGAGCAACCTAGCCACAGCTCGCCACGGGGACGCAACTCTGCGACGCCTCCGACGGCTCCTCGCCGTCCTCGTCGTCGGCGAGCAGTCGGACGGGGCCGCAACCGCCCTGGCCGCAGATGTCGTCCGGGTTGGCGAGCATGCAGCTCTCCAGGGAGAGGCAGCCGCAGCCGATGCAGTCGGTCAGGTCGTCGCGGAGCTGGCGGAGCCGGTGGATGCGGCGATCGAGGTCGGCACGCCAGGACTCGGAGACCGACGCCCAGTCGTCCCGGTTCGGGGTGCGGCCCTCGGGCAGCCGGTGGAGCGCGTCGCGGATGGCGGCGAGCGGCATGCCGACGTTCTGCGAGACCCTGATGAACGCCACCCGGCGCAGCATGTCACGGGCGTAGCGGCGCTGGTTGCCCGAGGTGCGGCGGCTGGTGATCAGGCCCTGCTCCTCGTAGAAGCGGAGCGCGGAGGTGGCGACGCCGCTGCGCTGGGCAAGCTGGCCGATGGTGAGTTCCTTCGCGATGGTGCTCTGGGGCATGCCGCAGAGCGTAGCGCAGAGCTCAAGTTTTCTTGAGGTTGATCTGGAGGGGAGTGGCGCATGGCGAAGGCGGGGAGACTCGTCGCGATCAGCGATCTGCACGTGCGGTACGACGAGAACCGGGCGATCGTGGAGCGGCTGCGGCCGGCGTCCGACGACGACTGGCTGCTGGTCGCCGGCGATGTGGGCGAGCTGTCGGGCGACATCGAGTGGGCGCTGACGCTGCTCGCCGGGCGGTTCGCCAAGGTGGTGTGGGTGCCGGGCAACCACGAGCTGTGGACGCCGCCCGACGACCCGATCCGGCTCACCGGCGAGGCGCGCTACGCGTACCTGGTCGAGCTGTGCCGCCGGCTCGGCGTCGTCACGCCTGAGGACCCGTACCCGGTGTGGGAGGGCGAGGGCGGTCCCGCCGTGATCGCGCCGCTCTTCCTGCTCTACGACTACACCTTCCGGCCGGCCGGCACCCGCGACAAGGCCGAGGCGCTTGCGGTCGCCCGGGCCGCCGGCGTGGTCTGCACCGACGAGTTCATGCTGCGCCCCGACCCGCACCCGGGCATGGACGACTGGTGCCGGGCCAGGGTCGCGGCCACCGAGGCGCGGCTGACCACCGAGCTGCCAGATGGACTGCCCAGCGTGCTGGTCAACCACTGGCCGATCGTCCGCGAACCCACCAGGATTCTGCGCTACCCCGAGTTCGCGCTGTGGTGCGGCACGGAGGCCACCCACGACTGGCCGGTCCGGTTCCGGGCCGCCTCCGTCGTCTACGGGCACCTGCACATCCCCCGCGAGATCCGGGTCGACGGCGTGCTTCACCAGGAGGTCTCGCTCGGCTACCCGCGCGAGTGGCGGCCGCGGCCCACCACGCCGGGCCGCCTGGTGCCGATCCTGCCGGCCGCGGCGGTGGGGCGGTGAGCGGGGTGAGCGGGGTGCTCGGCGGGCTGCTCGCCGGCGCCGAGGTCGAGGCCGTCGAGTCGTTCGGCGACCCGGCACAGCCGCCCGAGCTGTTCCCCGAGGAGGAGAAGGCGGTGGCGGCGGCCGTGGCGAAGCGGCGGCGCGAGTTCGCCACCGTGCGGCACTGCGCGCGCACCGCGCTGGCCGCCCTCGGCGGCCCCCGGGTGCCGCTGCTGCCGGGGGAGCGGGGGGCGCCCGGCTGGCCGGCCGGCTTCGTCGGCTCCATGACGCACTGCGACGGCTACCGGGCCGCGGCCGTGGCCCGCGCCGACCGGATCGCGAGCGTCGGCATCGACGCCGAGCCCGACGAGCCGCTGCGCGACCCGGGCGTGCTCGACCTGATCTCGCTGCCCGAGGAGCGCCCGATGCTGGCCCGGCTGGCCGCCGGCCGGCCCGAGGTGTGCTGGGAGCGGCTGCTGTTCGGCGCCAAGGAGAGCGTCTACAAGGTCTGGTACCCGCTCACCGGCAGGTGGTTGGATTTCGAGGAGGCCAGGATCGACATCGACCTCGACTCGGGCACCTTCACCGCCCGGCTGCTGGTGCCCGGGCCGGTCGTCGACGGGGTGCGGCACGACGCGTTCACCGGCCGCTGGGCGGCGGCCAGGGGACTGCTGGTCACCGCGATCGCGCTGCCGCGCGAGCGGTGAGCGACGGATGCGGCCGGGCCCGCGCCGGGCCCGGCCGCTCGCGCGAGGGGCGTTACTGGACGACGGTGACGCGGTCCGCCGCCGGGGCGGAGAGCGGTGCGTCGGCCGAGGAGTTGGCGGTCAGATAGTCCGCGAGCACCCGCATGTCGTCGTTGCCGACCAGCGGGTTCCCGCCCTCCGCCAGGGTGGCGAAGCCGTCGCCGCCGCCGGCCAGGAAGGAGTTGACCGCGACTCGGTAGGTGGCCGCCGGGTCGAGCGGCTCGCCGCCGATCCGCACCGAGTCCGCCACGATCCGGTCGGCGCCCGAACGGGTCAGGTCCAGCGTGTACGTCAGGCCGGCCGAGGGTTGGAGGATCTTGGGTGACGACTCGTTCACCCCGCTGACCTGTTCCCGCAGCACCTGGAGCAGTTGCTCGCCGGTGAGGTCGAGGAGGTTGACGGTGTTCGAGAACGGCTGGACCGTGAAGCCCTCGCCGTAGGTCACGACGCCGTCGCCCTCGTCGCCCGTGGCCGCGTAGGTCAGGTCGGCGCGCACGCCGCCCGGGTTCATCAGCGCGACCGCCGTCGACGGATCGAGCTCGCGGGCGTGCGCCAGCTGCGCGTCGGCGATCAGGTCGCCGAGCGGGAACTCGGGGGTGCCGGCGCCGCGGCCCCTGATGTCTTCGGAGATGTAGCCGATCGGCGCGTTCGCCACCGGCGCGGCCAGCTCGCTCCAGTAGTCGATCAGCCGCGTCAGGTCGGCGGCGGCCGGCTGCTCGCGGTCCACGACCCGGTTGCTGCCCTCGACCGAGGCCCGGACGATGTCGCCGGAGAGCAGGTCGTACCTCATGTTCAGCTCGGTGAAGAGCCGGCCGTTGGAGGCCGCCGACGTCACCAGGCGCTCCCGGCCCGCGGGGTCGGGGATGGAGCAGACGTACGGCTGGTGGGTGTGGCCCGAGACCATCACGTCCACGGCGGAGCTCGCCCGCCGGGCGATGTCCACGATCGGCCCGGAGATGCCGCCGTCGGCGCCGCCCTCGCAGTCCGCGTTGTAGGCGGTGTCGGCCGGGTAGCCGCCCTCGTGGATCAGCACCACGATCGCGTTGACGCCGCGGCGGCGCAGCTCACGCGAGTAGCGGTCGATGGTCTCGACCTCGTCCAGGAACTCCAGGCCCTCGATGCCCTCCTGGGTGACGATGTCGGCGGTGCCCTCCAGCGTCACGCCGATGAAGCCGACCCTGGCACCGTTCAGGTTCTGCACCGAGTAGGGCGGCAGGATCGGGCGGCCGGTGTCCTCGTGCACCACGTTGGCCGCCAGGTAGGGGAAGTCGGCGCCCGCGAACTCGCGGCCCTCGACATAGCAGCCGTCCACCGGGTGGCAGCCGCCCTCCTGCAGCCGGGTCAGCTCCTCCCAGCCCTCGTCGAACTCGTGGTTGCCCACGCCCGCCACGTCCATCTCGAGCTGGTTCAGCGCCTCGATGGTGGGCTCGTCGTGGAACAGGCCGGAGAGCAGCGGGGTGGCGCCAATCAGGTCGCCGGCCGCCACGGTCACGGAGCGTCGCTGGCCCTCGCGTGCCTCGCGCAGTCCGGTCGCCAGGTACTCCACGCCACCGGCCGTGAGCTGCTCGGTGGTGCCGTCCTCGTGCCGGTGCGTCACCTGGCCGTTGGTACCGGTGGGCGGCTCCAGGGCGCCGTGCAGGTCGTTGATCGCCAGCAGTTGGAGATCGACCGATGGACCGGGCCTGGTACTCGATGGGTTGTCGGGCCGCGCCTGCGCGGCGGGCAGGGCGACGGCGAGCGCCGCGACGGCGGCCAACGTGGCGGCACCCGCGGTCAATCTGAACATCCGTGCGTGCATGGGCGGCACCCTATTGGCTACGCGCGTAGCCCGGCAGGGGGATGCGTGTAACGGCGAGATGAAAGGAAGTGGACGGGCGCATCGGGGTGGTGCGGCCCCGGGTGTCCTACTGTCTTCACCATGAGTGAGATCCTGATGCGCGATCAGGTGGAGGCGGACGAACTGCGCCTGGTCCAGGAGCTGATCGAGGCGGCGGCCAAGGTCGACGGCCAGTACGCGGTGTCCGAGCAGGGCCGGCTGCTGCTGCGGGGCGGTCCACGGGCCGGGGTGCGGCACCTGCTGCTGTGGGACGCGGGCGCGATCGCCGGCTACGCCCAACTGGACGGCACCGACCCCGTGGAGCCGCCGGCCGGCGAGCTCGTCGTCCACCCGGAGCGGCGCGCCCAGGGCCACGGCAGGAAGCTGGGGCGGGCGCTGCTCGACGAGTCCGGCCACCGGCTGCGCCTGTGGGCGCACGGCGGCCACCCGCCGGCGCGCCACCTGGCGCAGGCCCTCGGGCTCACCCTCTTCCGCGAGCTGCGGCAGCTGCGGCGGCCGCTCGGCGGCCTGCGGACCGTCGAGGCCACGCTGCCGGCGGGCGTGCGGGTGCGGACGTTCGTGCCCGGGCAGGACGACGCGGCCTGGCTCGCGGTCAACGCGGCGGCCTTCGCCCACCACCCGGAGCAGGGCTCGCTCACCCAGCGCGACCTCGAAGCGCGGAAGGCCGAGCCGTGGTTCGACCCGGCCGGCTTCTTCCTCGCGGAGCGGCAGGAGGACGGTGAGCTGCTCGGCTTCCACTGGACCAAGGAGCACGCGGCCGAGGGCCTCGGCGAGATCTACGTCCTCGGCGTCTCGCCGGCCGCGCAGGGCCTCGGCCTGGGCCGCGCCCTCACCACGACCGGGCTCCGCCACCTGGCGGCCCGGCCGAACCTTGACACGGCCATGCTCTACGTCGACGCGGACAACCGGACGGCGGTCCGCCTCTACGAGTCCCTCGGCTTCCGCACCTTCGAGGTCGACCTGATGTACCGCACGGAATCCTGACA
>NZ_SMKC01000399.1 GCF_004348315.1 Streptomyces sp. 8K308
GGCGGACGGCGCCGCGGCCCTGCTCGGGGACGCGCACCAGCGGGCCGGCCGGCGGGGCTCCGGCGGGCGGCTCGGCGACGGCCGGCTCGCCGCGCGCGACCCGCTCGTCGGGGCGGCCGATGAGCCAGTCGCGGCTCGGCACGACGAGGCCGGCCGGGGTGAAGGCGATCTTGCGGAGCTCGGCGTAGCTGCCCGAGTCCTTGCGCCACAGGCCGGCCACGATGTCGACGGCCTCGGCGGGGCTGGCGGCGAACTCGAGGCCCGCGTAGACCGGGGCGCAGGCCTCGAGCCCGAGGTCCTGGGCGGAGAGGCGGCGGCCGAGCCGGCGGGTGAAGACCTCGGCGATCAGGGCGGGCGTGGTGCCGCGCGGCCGCTGACCGCGCAGCCAGCGGGTCACGGACGTCTTGTCGTAGCGGAGATCGAGGCCGTGTTCGAGGCCGAGCTGGTCGACCCGGCGGGCCAACCCGGCATGGGAGAACCCGGCCTCGGCGATCAGGGCGGCGAGCTGGCGGTTCGGCGTGCGCGGTGGCGTGGACTGCGGGGAGGGCGGGCCTCCGGGTCGTTCCGTGGACATCGGCGGTGCGGTCTCCTGCCTTACGGCTGTGCGGCTGGAACGGCGCGAATGTAACGGTCCTTCCTGGTTTCATCGGCTTCTGGGCCGAGGATTCATCCATATGTGTGAGCCCCGGGGCGGCCCAGGCATGGTTGTGGGTCGGGCTTACAGTGGGGTTCAAGCGTCCAATGGCGCCTTGTACGAATGTGCGAAGGGAAAGCCGCCGTGAGCGAGCTGCGCTTTGTCCGTCTGGGCTTCGGATCGGAGGCCGTGGAGTACCACGCGGCCTGGCAGGAGCAGCGGCGGGTGCACACCGCGCGGTTCTCGGACGAGATCCCTGACACGTGCCTGCTGCTCGAGCACCAGGCGGTCTACACGGCCGGCCGGCGCACGGCGGACAGCGAACGACCGCTGGACGGCACGCCCGTGGTCGACGTCGACCGGGGCGGGAAGATCACCTGGCACGGTCCTGGGCAGCTCGTCGGGTATCCGATCCTGAAGTTGCCGCGCCCCGTTGACGTGATCGCTCACGTGCGGCGGCTCGAGGAGGCGGTGATCAGGGTCTGCGCCGACTTCGGCGTGGAGACCTCCCGGGTGGAGGGCCGCAGCGGGGTCTGGGTGCTCGGCGAGGCGCAGCGCGGCGCGGACGGCGCGGCGCGGCTCGGCGGGCTCTCGTTGGACTTCGACCCCCGGCTGCACGACGAGGAGTTCGACCCGCGCCTGCACGGCCCGGAGTACGCGCCGTCCAACGCGGGGCAGCGCGGCGAGGACCGCAAGCTCTGTTCGATCGGGATCCGGGTCGCCAAGGGCGTCACCATGCACGGCTTCGCGCTCAACTGCGATCCGGACATCACGTCGTTCGACCGGATCGTGCCCTGCGGCATCAGGGACGCGGGCACGACCTCGCTCTCCGCGGAGCTCGGCCGCCGGGTGCCGGTCACCGAGGTGCTCCCGGTGCTGGAGAAGCACCTGCGCGAGGTGCTCGAGACCGCCCTGCCGCTGCCGCGCGCGGTGTGACGCGGTCGCACCCACCCGACCGCGTCACCCGTACAAGCCAAGGCGTACGCTGTGATGCGCCGAAGAATCGAAAGTGGTAGGGAGCCGGACGTGTCCGCTGTCGCACCCGACGGGCGCAAGATGCTGCGCCTCGAGGTCCGGAACAGCCAGACCCCCATCGAGCGCAAGCCGGAGTGGATCAAGACCCGCGCCCGCCTCGGCCCGGAGTACCAGGCGCTGCACGGCCTGGTGAAGCGCGAGGGGCTGCACACGGTCTGCCAGGAGGCCGGCTGCCCGAACATCTTCGAGTGTTGGGAGGACCGGGAGGCGACGTTCCTGGTCGGCGGCGAGCAGTGCACCAGGCGGTGCGACTTCTGCCTGATCGACACGGGCAAGCCGACCGAGGTGGACCGCGACGAGCCCCGCCGGGTCGCGGAGTCGGTGCGGCAGATGGAGCTGAAGTACGCCACCGTCACCGGCGTCGCCAGGGACGACCTGCCGGACGGCGGCGCCTGGATCTACGCCGAGACGGTGCGGCAGATCCACGCCCTGATGCCGGGCACGGGCGTCGAGGTGCTGATCCCGGACTTCAACGCGGTTCCCGAGCAGCTGGCCGAGGTGTTCGGGTCCCGGCCCGAGGTGCTGGCGCACAACGTCGAGACGGTGCCGCGGATCTTCAAGCGGATCCGGCCGGCGTTCCGCTACGAGCGGTCGCTGCGGGTGCTGACGCTGGCCCGCGAGGACGGTCTGGTCACGAAGTCCAACCTGATCCTGGGCATGGGCGAGACGCGGGACGAGATCAGCCAGGCCCTGCGCGACCTGCACGAGGCGGGCTGCGAGTTGATCACCATCACGCAGTACCTGCGGCCGACGCCGCGGCATCACCCGGTGGAGCGGTGGGTCAAGCCCGAGGAGTTCGTCGAGCTCCGGCAGGAGGCCGAGGAGATCGGCTTCGCCGGGGTGATGTCCGGGCCGATGGTGCGTTCGTCGTACCGGGCCGGGCGGCTCTACCAGCAGGCGATCACGCGCCGGGGCGAGACCAGGGCCGCCTGAGTCTTCACCCCCGGGTCACGGTCCCGAAACACCATTCGATAACAATAGAAGGACATTTGACCGACCGCCTGGGGAGGGGCTGGCCATGCGGACGCTGCGTCTACTTGAGGAACGCCTGCTGCGGGGAGGCCGCCGCACGGCCCTGCGGAACGCCTGGGCGGCGGTCCAGGAGGACCGCGAGCGGGCGGTGGCCCGCACGGAGGCCGAGCAGGCGCTGCGGGCGGTGCGTGACCGGCCTGCCGGCCGGAGCGGTCCGAAGGACCCCGTGGCCGTGCGCTGACGAGCGGCGCGGCGCGACGGACGCCGTGCCCGTGCGCAACCGGCCTGGCGGGCTGAGCGGTCGGCACGGCCCCGTAGACTGACCGGTATGGCGCGGAAGGACAAGGAACAGGATTCCGAAAACCCGGGGCGGCTCAAGCAGATCGCCCTGACGTACCGGATGACCCGGCGGAACGATCGCTGGATCGGCTGGATCATCTCAGCGGTGGGCCTCGGCACGTTCGGTGTCGTCCTGGCCATCGGTTTCCTGATCGGCCACCCGATCTATCTCGGCATCCTCGGTTTCCTGGTCGCGCTGCTGACCACGGCGATCGTCTTCGGCCGGCGGGCCGAGCGGGCGGCGTTCAGCCAGATGGAGGGCCAGCCGGGCGCCGCCGCCGCGGTCCTGGAGAACATGCGGCGCGGCGTGAGCTTCACGCCGGCCGTGGCCATCAACCGCAACCAGGACGTGGTGCACCGGGCGGTCGGCAAGTTCGGCGTGGTGCTGGTCGGCGAGGGCAACCCGAACCGGCTCAGGACCCTGATGGCGGCCGAGAAGCGGCGGATGAACCGGGCGATCTCCGAGGTGCCGGTGCACGACGTGATCGTCGGCCGCGGCGAGGGCCAGGTCGAGCTGAAGAAGCTGCGCTCCACGATCCTCAAGTACCCCAGGGTCCTCGGCGGCCCCCGCGTCACCGAGGTCAACGACCGGCTGCGGGCGATGGGCGACCTGATGAGCAACATGCCGCTGCCGAAGGGCCCCATGCCCAAGGGCATGCGCCTCCCGAAGGGCGGCGGGTCCCCCCGCCGCGGTCGCTGACCGCGCCGGAACGTGTGACGGCGGCCCGGTCCCGAGAGGGACCGGGCCGCCGTCGTGTTCGTGCGTCGTGTTCGTGCGAGCTACGCCCGGACCTGGACGGCGTCGGTCAGCTTGTCGTGGAGGCCACGGGTGTCCCGGTCCCAGACGAGGGCGGGGATGGCCAGCACCAGCAACGCGGAGCGGAGGGCGGCGCGGGGGAAGGTCAGGCGACCGCCGCTGACGTGCACGACCCTCAGGCCGAGTAGCCGCTTGCCCGGCGTGCGGCCGAGGGTCCCCACCGTCAGGACGGACATCACGAGGAAGACGAGCAGCGTCCAGCTGTTGGCCGCGCGCATCTGACCGTCGGCGAGCAGACCGTATGCGATCAGCCCGCACAGCGCCCAGTCGACGAAGATCGCGGCCACCCGGCGACCGGGCGAGGCGACGGAGCCCGGGCCCTCCCTGGGCAGTCCGAGACGGTCCCCCCGATAGCTGAAGTCGGCGCCCCTGTCGTCGGCCACCGCGCGCGATCCCCGGTTGTCCACGGATCCACCGTAGCGCGCCGGCCCGGCGGACCCGTCACCGGTATCAGGGGAGAAGTCCGGTTAACATCACCGAAACGAATGGGTCATGCCCGAGAAATGGCACGTCCTTAGGGTCGGCCCCGGCAGGCCCACGCACTGGGCCATTCCCCGAGCTGCACACTCCCCGACCCCAGGGCCGGGGGTAGGAGGACACCGGATGTTCCAGAACGCCGACGAGATCAACAAGTACATCGCGGAAAAGGACGTCAAGTTCATCGACGTCCGCTTCTGCGACCTGCCGGGCATCATGCAGCACGTGACCGTTCCGGTCGGCAGCTTCGACCCGAACGCGAGCCTGATGTTCGACGGATCGTCGATCCGCGGCTTCCAGGCCATCCACGAGTCCGACATGGCGCTGGTCCCCGACCTGTCCACGGCGCGGGTCGACCCGTTCCGCAAGGACCTCACCATCAACATCAACTTCTTCATCCACGACCCGATCACGGGCGAGGCCTACAGCCGTGACCCGCGGAACGTGGCGAAGAAGGCCGAGGCGTACCTGGCCTCGTCCGGGATCGCGGACACCGCCTTCTTCGGCCCGGAGGCCGAGTTCTACGTCTTCGACGACGTCCGCTTCGAGACCAAGTCGAACGCCGGCTACTACTACATCGACTCCGAGGCCGGCGCCTGGAACACCGGCGCCATCGAGGAGGGCGGCAACCGGGGCTACAAGGTCCGCTACAAGGGCGGCTACTTCCCGGCCCCGCCGGTCGACCACTTCGCCGACCTGCGCGCCGAGATCTCCCTGGAGCTGATCAAGGCCGGCCTCGAGGTCGAGCGCCAGCACCACGAGGTGGGCACCGCCGGCCAGGCCGAGATCAACTACAAGTACAACACGCTGCTGGCCGCCGCCGACGACCTGATGCTGTTCAAGTACATCGTCAAGAACGTGGCCTGGCGCAACAACAAGACCGCCACCTTCATGCCGAAGCCGATCTTCGGCGACAACGGCTCCGGCATGCACGTCCACCAGTCCCTGTGGCTGGGCGGCAGCCCGCTCTTCTACGACGAGCAGGGCTACGCGGGCCTGTCCGACACCGCCCGCTACTACATCGGCGGCATCCTGAAGCACGCCCCGTCGCTGCTGGCCTTCACCAACCCGACGGTGAACTCCTACCACCGTCTGGTGCCGGGCTTCGAGGCGCCGGTCAACCTGGTCTACTCGCAGCGCAACCGCTCCGCCGCGATGCGCATCCCGATCACCGGCTCCAATCCGAAGGCCAAGCGCGTCGAGTTCCGCGCCCCTGACCCGTCGTCCAACCCCTACCTGGCGTTCTCGGCGCTGCTGCTCGCCGGCCTCGACGGCATCAAGAACAAGATCGAGCCGGCCGAGCCGATCGACAAGGACCTCTACGAGCTGGCCCCCGAGGAGCACGCCGAGCTCCCGCAGGTCCCGACCTCCCTGCCCGCGGTCCTCGAGGCCCTGGAGGCGGACAACGAGTACCTGCAGGCCGGCGGCGTCTTCACGGCCGACCTGATCGAGACCTGGATCGACTTCAAGCGCGAGAAGGAGATCGCCCCGATGCAGCTGCGGCCGCACCCGCACGAGTTCGAGCTGTACTTCGACGTGTAAGGGCGGATTCGCGTCACCGAGGGCCCGGTCGTCGTCCCGTGCGGGGCGGCGGCCGGGCCCTCGCCGTGTCCGGGACTCAGTCCGCGCAGAGGCGGTCGGCCAGGGTGGCCATCGCGGGGGTGCCGGGGGCGCTGCCGGTGGTGGTGAGGGCGGTGCTGAAGCGTTCCGGGTGGCGGAGCAGCCGGCGGCGGTGGGGGTGGACGG
>NZ_SMKC01000039.1 GCF_004348315.1 Streptomyces sp. 8K308
GGTGGGAGAAACCAACGGCCGGCTCACGGCTTGCGGTCGAGGCCGCCCAGGACCGCGTAGACGTGGGGGGCGTGAGCGGGGCGACCGGTAGTGGCGCGCGCGCCGCCTCCGCGCGCAGGCCGTCGAGGAGGAACGCCGTGCTCCGCCGCCACGCGTCCGGCGCCGTGTCGGCTGTGGCGCGCGCCAGCAGCGCGTTGGTGCCGAGGACGAGCGCGAGGTCCTCGCTGGCGAAGTCGGGCCGCAGCGCGCCCGCCCGCTGGGCCCGGTCGATGATCCGCCTGGCGGCGTCGAGCGTCCGCCCGCAGACCCGCATGAGGCGCTCGGCGCCCGGGTAGCGGCCGCCGATCACGTCGGCGAGGGCCGGATCGGTGGCCTGGAGCTCGCAGAGCCGCTCCAGGTAGTAGGCGAAGCCCGCCGCAGGTACTTAGGTGGGGCCTTGCCTGAGTTGACGGTGTGGTCAAGGGACGTCGGGCCGCGCGGGCTCGGGGGCGAGCGGGTTGGGGAGGTCGGTCCACCGCACCGCCGGATCGGGGGCCAGCCGCATGAGCGTGAGTGCCTTCGCAGGCAGCGGCTCCTCCCGCAGCGCCCGCTTCGCCGGGCTCGGCGGCAGGTCGTCCGTGGCGGCGGCGAGCACCGCGGCCAGCGTCGGCGCGTCCCCGGCGAGCGGCGCCAGCGCGCCGGTGACCAGGCCGCCGAGCGTCTGCCGGCGCAGCGCGATCGGGTTGTCGTTCAGCAGCCGGCCGGTCAGCGGCGGCGCCGGGAGGCCGTGGTGGGTGAGCCGGGCCGGGCTGACGCGGATGTCGGCGAGGTCGCGGTAGACAAGACGCCTGGCCCACCCGTCGGCGTCCACGACGGCCAGCAGGTTCTGGCCGTGCGCCTCCAGGGCGAGGCCGAGGTCGAGCAGGTCGAGGCAGACGCCCACCGCCAGCCGTGCGAACGCGAGGAGCCGGTCGGTCGACGGCCGGTGCGAGGCGAACAGCGCCGGCAGGGCGGCCACCGGCACGACCCGTTCCCCCGCCCCGACGTCCGCGTACCGGTGCGGCGACTCCCGCACCATCGCCGCCAGTTCCGGGGTGCCGTCGCCGGCCGCCGCCAGGGTCCGCGCGATGTGAAGCCGTCCGCCGAGCCGCCGCTCCGCGATCCGTTCGACGAACTCCGAGGTGGCCAGGGCGTGTTCGATCGAGTAGGGAGAGATGTCCCGCACGGCCGACGTCAGCCGGGTGCTCACCGCCGTCTTGACGTGCCAGGGGGTGTCCCCTTCGACGTGCAACGTCCGCAGCGCCAGCAGCGGATGGCCCTCGGGCCCAGGCGACAGCGGCCGGTCGGCCAGCACATGCGCGGCCTGCCATGGGTGCACCGGGACCAAGACGGCGTCCCCGTCCCGCAGCTCGGCCGGCCACGCGCCGTGCGTCCGGGCGTCGGTGACGGGCGTGAGCCGCAGCGACACCACCGGCCGGTGCTCGGGCGCGTACGCCAGCTGCTCGGCGGCCGAGAAACCGGGCCGCGAGCGACAGTTCGGGTGGTAGGGGTGACCGTCCCTGGACAGCTGCTCCCACTCCCAGGGCGCGGCCGGCGGCCCGGTCGGCGGGGGCGCGGTGCGGGAGAGCGCCAACGAGGCCACGCTGTGGTCGAGTTCGGCGGCGAAGTCGGAGCCGTTCGGCACGGCGAGCGCCGTCAGCAGCGCCGCCGGACGGTCGTGCGGGGTGCCGTCCAGGTCCAGGGCGGCGACCGAGGAGCCCGTCGCCCACGGGTCGCACGGCGGGCCGTGCAGCCGCCGCCCGTCGGCCAGCCGCAGCGTGACGCCGTCCCGGCCGGTGGCCCGCCCCGCGACCCAGGGCAGCGGCTCGTGCGTCAACCCGCGCCACAGCCGGGCCAGCACCGCCGCCCTGGCCCCCGGCAGCTGGGCGAGGTACGCGCCCACGGAACCGGGGCGGGTGGCGGCCAGCTCCTCGGCGAGCACCGACTCGGCGCGGGTAAGTGCGGTACGGAACACGCACACGTCCTACCGCACCCAGTCACACGCCACACATACTGACGTGCGATGAATACCTTCGCCCGGGCAGCCGACGAGCTCGCCGTGCCGCCGTTGCTCAACTGCCTGCTCAGGGAGACCGCGGACCCCGCAGGCGCCCCCCGCGCGGGGCACGTTACACACCGGCTGCGGTTCAGCGGCCGGCTGCTGCGCGTCCGCGCCGGCCACCGGCCGTCCCAGCCCGAGCTGTGGGCCGGCGGCGCCTGGCGACCCCTGCGGCACGCCGCCCTCGTCGACCTCGCCGTCGAGGAGATGCGCACCGCCACCGGACGCCTCAACGACCCGCTGGCCGCCCAGATGGCCGCGAGCCGCGCCGCCGTCGAGGCACTGCTCGCCGCCCGCGCCCGCACCGCCCCGCCCGGGGACCCGTGGCTCCGCTCCGAGCAGGCCCTGGTCATGGGGCACCCCTTCCACCCGGCGCCCAAGGCACGTGGCGGAGGCGGCGCGCCCGCCGACTGGCTGCGCTACGCGCCCGAGGCGTACGCCCGCTTCCCGCTCGGGCTGCTCGGCGTGCGCGAGGACGCGGTGATCGACGAGGGGGACCCGAGCGACCTCGACGCGCTGGGTGAGGCACCGCCCGGCTACCGGCTGCTCCCGGTCCACCCGTGGCAGCTCGAACTGACCCGCCGGCTACCCGAGGTACTCGCCGCCTTCGCCGACGGGCGCCTCGTCCGCCTGGGCACCACGCCCTGGGAGGCGGTGGCCACGGCCTCGGTGCGGACGGTCCACGTGCCCGCCCGGGACCTGTTCCTGAAGTTCAGCCTCGACGTGCGGATCACCAACGACGTGCGGCGGCTGTGGCGGGACGAGTTGCGGCAGGCCCGGCACAACGACCCGCTGATCGCGGCCGCCTTCCGGTCGATGGACGGGCCGGCCGCCTGGCTGAACGAGCGCGGGCACCGCACGGTACGCGGCCTCGACGAGACGTTCCCGGTCCTCGTCCGCGACGGCCTCGGCGCCCACCTGCTCCCCGGCGCCACCGCCGTGCTGGCCGCCGCCTTGGCCGAGGGCTTCGACGGCAACCCGCTCGACCGGATCGCCGACCCGCTGACCTGGTGGTCCGCCTACCTGGCCTGCGTCGTGCCGCCCCTGTTGGAGGCCTACGCGCGGCACGGTGTGGTGGTCGAGTGCCACCTCCAGAACACCCTGATCGCGGTGGACGCGGCCGGCACCCCGGTCCAGGCCGTGTTCCGCGACGCCGAGGGGACCCGGGTGATCCCCCAGCTGTCCCGCGCCGCCGCGTGGCGCCGCCTGGTGTACTGCCTGCTGGTCAACAACCTGGCCGAGGTCGCGGGCGCGCTCGCCGACCGCTTCCCCGACGACGCCGGGGCGCTGTGGCCGGCCGCGCGGCGGGAGTTCGAGCGGTTCGCCGCCGTGCACGACGACGTGCCGGAGGCGACGGCGCTGCTGAGCGCGCCGACGGTGCCGGGGAAGGCCAACCTGCTCTCCGGTTGGCTGGAGGCCGGCGCCACCGAGCCGCGCTACGTCCCGTTCCCGAACCCGCTCGCCGCCCTCCCCGAACCGGCGGACACCGGCCGGTGAACGTCAGAGTCGGCCGGCCCGGACCTCGCTGACGAAGCGGGCCCAGCCGCCGGCCGGGAAGACGATCGCGGGGCCGGCGGGCCGCTTGCTGTCACGGACGGGGAGGACGCCGGGGTACCCGTCGGCGACCTCCACGCAGTTGTCCATGCCGCCGTCGCTGTAACTGGACTTGCGCCAAGCGGCGGTGCGGAGGCCGCTCACAGGCGGCCGTCCCGCAGCTGAGCGACGAAGTGGGTCAGCCGCCGACACGTGGTTCGCCCGCGCCAAGGACCGCATCGAGCCGGAGACCGCCCCGTGGCAGCACCGGCTCGCGGTCATCTGGGCGCTCGCCGAGTGCGGGCGGGTGGCCGAGGCCAGGTCGCTGTGGACCTCCTGCCCGGAGGGCACCAGGCGGCCCAACGGCAGCTACGCCGAGCCGTGGCCACTGTGCCTGCTGAATACCGACCGGCTGGACCTGGCCGAGGAGTTCATGACGGCGTGGGTCCCGCTCCGCGACCGGCCGTCCAGCATGATCGGCGCGCTGACCGAGCTCGGCCGCCCCGACCTCCTGCGCGCCTGGCTCTCCGACCACTGGTACATACCCGAGGAGCGGTACGAGCGGGCGCGGGCCGTCGCCGACGGCGCGCCGCGGCGCTCGCTGCCGCCGACGCCGACCGAGGAGGACGTCGCCGCCCTCGCCAAGGCGCACGCCGAGCTGCGCGCGGCGCCGCGCGCCAGGCGCCAGGGGCCGACCCGCGACCTGATCGAGCAGGCCGCCGCCGTCGGGCACCTGAGCGCGGTGCTCGACCTGCTCGGCACCCTGCCGGCCGACGACTACAACGACCGGGCGAGCGCCGCGTTCGCCGCGCTGTGGCTCGCCGCCACCGGCCACCGGGACGCACCCTGGTGAGCGCGGCCTAGCCGGCGCCGGGGGTGGAGACGGGCCGCAGCACCAGCGGCCCGCCCTCCCGGGCGGCCACCATCACGAACGGGAACCGATCGGTGTCCAGGCTGAGTTCGACGTCGTCGGGGTGGACCCCGGCATAGCCGCGCCATACCCCCTCGGCGAGGTCGGCCGCCGCGACCGACGAACGCGCACGCGCCACGTACGGCGCGGCCTCGACCGCGCCGCCGTCGACCCGCCGCGCGATCAACTCGGCGCAGGCGCGGTCCTCCTCCGCCCGGCCGCCGTCGCCGGTGACGACGAAGGTCGCCTCGGGGACGGCCCGGGACCGCAGGAACCGCGCCGTCGCGCCAGCCACCACGAAGCTCGCGTAGAGCAGCAGCGGCGCGTCGGCCACCGCACGGGCGCCGACGGTGCCGGCCGTCGTCCGCATCCTCACAGTGCGGCCGGCGAGTTCGGGGCCTTCGGCCAGCATCGCCGGGGAGTTGACCGCGTCGAAGCCGGGCGCCGGGGCGCCGTCCTTCAACGCCAGCCATCGTGGTGGCGTTGCCTGAGCTCCAGCGCCTCGTCGTCGGCGTCGGCGAGGACGATCCGCTCCGCGCCCCGCGCGAGGGCCCAGGCGGCGGTGGTGAAGGCGCGCAGCACGTCGACCACGACGGCGACGGCGGGCGGTCGTGCTGGCAACGCGTCGATGCCGAGCAGAAGATGGCGCATGCGGTCGATGCTGCCGCAACGGACTCGACCGCCCGTGCGGGGGCCCTGCCCGCGCCGCCGTTGGGGACGCGGAGGCGCCAGCCCGCCGTGCCGCGCGGCGGGCTGGCGCCGAACCGACGTCCCGCGACCGCGTGGCGGGAGCCGCACCGCGGGCCCTCGCCACGCCGGCGGGCGTCACCGCACGGTCGTGCCGGTGGCGGTGAGGTCGCGGCGGTAGGTCTCCGGCGCCTTCCAGACGGCGATCACGGTGAGCACCGCGCCGCCCATCACGTAGAGGGCGACCCAGCTCCAGCGCGCCCCGTCCGGTCCTGCCAGGGCCGTCGCGACGAACGGGGTGAGGCCGCCGGCGAAGATCGACGCGATCTCGCGGCCCGCCGCGGCGCCGGTGTACCGGCGGTCGGCCGGGAAGAGCTCGGCGAAGAAGGCGGGTTGCACGGCGTTGATGGCGTTGTGCCCGACGTTCAGCACCAGGACGTAGCCGAGCACGATCAGCAGGGTCTCGCCGCTCCTGAGCATGGCGAAGAAGGGGAACGCCATCACGAAGACGACGACCGCGCCGAAGAGGTACACCGGGCGGCGGCCGACGCGGTCCGAGACCGTGGCGAAGAGGCCGTGGGCAGCGAACGAGAGCACGGCGGCGACCAGGATCGCGTCGCTCATCACGCTCTTCTCCAGGCCCAGGGTGTCGCTGCCGTAGGAGAGGGCGAAGACCGTCAGCAGGAAGTAGGGCAGCGCCTCGGCGAATCGCAGGCCGATGATGAGCAGCAGGTTGCGCCAGTCGTCGACGAAGATGGCGCGGAGCGGGTTGCGTGCCGGCACGGCCGAGTCGCCCTTGGCCCTGGCCGCCTCGGTGGCCTTGGACGCCTCGGTGAACACGTGGCTCTCGTGGAGGCTGCGGCGCATCCAGAAGGTGACGACGAGCAGCACGGCGGAGAGCAGGAAGGGTATCCGCCAGCCCCAGCTCTCCAACTCGTCGTCGTCGAGCGTGTAGACGTAGGCGAAGACCGAGGTGATCAGGATCTGGGCGGAGAAGCCGCCGGTGTTGGGCCAGGCCGTGAAGAAGCCGCGCCGGTCCGGCGGCGCGGTCTCCAGCACGATGATCATCGAGCCGCCCCACTCGCCGCCGACGGCGAAGCCCTGGATGAGGCGCAGCAGCACGAGCAGGACCGGCGCCCAGATGCCGATCTGGTGGTAGCTGGGCAGCAGGCCGATGAGGATGGTGCTCACGCCCATCAGCAGCAGGGTGGTCATCAGCGTGGACTTGCGGCCCCGGGTGTCGCCGCGCCTGCCGAAGAACATGCCGCCCAGGGGGCGGGCCAGGAAGCCGACGGCGAAGGTGCCGAACGCCGAGAGGGTGCCGACGAAGCCGTCCGCCTCGGGGAAGAACACGTCGGGGAAGACCACGGCGGCGGCCGTGCCGTACACGAGGAAGTCGTAGTACTCCAGCGTGTTGCCGAGGAAGCTGGACACCGTGGTCTTCCACGCGTAGCGGCGGTCCACCGGGCGGCGCCCGGTATCCGGCAGGGTCGCGGTCATCGCGGCCCCCTTTCGACTGATGCCCCGCTCGTGGGGCGAGGCGGCTCTGGCTCGTGCCGGAGACTATGACCCGGACAACGGTTAACCGTCAACGGTTTACGTTGGCTGATATCGCGGCTAGCCTCACGCCGTGCCAGAAATCCCCGCGCCCCTCCCGGCCGACCACCGGCCGGAACGCACGTTCGTGACCATCGACGACCCGCGCTGGACCCAGTGCCACGCCTCGACCGTCGCCCGGGCCCACGGGCGGACCGTCGTCGCCTGGTTCGCAGGGACCCACGAGGGCACGGAGGACAACCGGATCCGGATCGCCGTCGCGGACGACGCCGCCGGCGGCCCCGCGGCGGCACGGCCCGGCGCTGGCTGGGAGGGGCCGGCCACGACCCTGGACACCGGCCGGCGGGCGGCCCACTGGAACCCGGTTCTCGCCCCCGGACCTGACGGCGCCCTCTGGCTGTTCTGCAAGGTCGGCGCCCGGATCTCCGAGTGGGTCACGCTGGTCACCCGCTCCCACGACGGCGGCCTGAGCTGGGAGCCGGCCCGTGAACTCGTGCCGGGCGACCGCTCGGGAGGGCGCGGCCCGGTCAGGAACCAGCCGCTGGCGACCCCGGACGGCCGCTGGCTCGCGCCCGGATCAACTGAGCGCTGGGGCCGTCCGCCGCGCTGGCAGCCGTTCGTCGACGTCTCCGAGGACCACGGCGCGACCTGGCACCGCGCCACCATCCCCACCGACCACGCCACGCTGACCGGCGCCGGGCACATCCAGCCCGCGCTGTGGTGGGGCCGCGGCGGCCCAGTCGCACTGCTGCGCAGCACCGAGGGACGCGCCCACCGCGCCACCTCGGCCGACGGCGGCCGCGGCTGGACGCCGGCCCGCCCCACCGGGCTGCCCAACAACAACAGCGGCCTCGCGGCCCTCGCCCTGCCGTCAGGACGCGTGGTCTGCGTCCACAACCCGGGCGCCGAGCCGTGGGGCAGCCGCTGCCCGCTGGTGCTTTCGTGCTCCGACGACGACGGGCTGACCTGGCGCCAGGTGACGGTCGTGGACGACGGCGCCACCCCCGTCGACCCCGCCGTGCCCCGGAGCCTGCCCGCGACCGGCGTCCCCGGGTTCGCGCCCGCCGACACCGGCGTCCGCACCAGCGGTGCCGCCGAGTACTCCTACCCGTTCGCCGTCCTGGCCGACGACCACCTGCTGATCACCTACACCTGGCAGCGGCGCGGCATCGTGCTCGCCCGCCTGCCCATCGCCGACCTGGAGGACACGCGATGACGTCCGCGACGACGCCACCCGCCACCACCGCCTACCGCCTGCCGGCGCCCCGCGCCGAGCGGCGCGCCGCCCCACGCACCGCCTACCTGATCGCGAGCGGCGACCTGCGGCTCTCCGCCAACCAGGCGGGCTGGGCCACCCAGACGGCGGTGGAGAAGGCCGTCACCGCCGCCTTCGCCGACCTCGGCTGGACGGTGCTCCGCGCCCATGACCTCGACC
The DNA here is from genome assembly GCF_004348315.1 of Streptomyces sp. 8K308. Taxonomy (GTDB): domain Bacteria; phylum Actinomycetota; class Actinomycetes; order Streptomycetales; family Streptomycetaceae; genus Streptomyces. The sequence goes on from NZ_SMKC01000039.1 coordinate 8,200, forward strand.
CCGCCAAGGGCCACGGCTTCATCGACAGCCAGCGCATGGGGATCGAGGTCTTCAGGATCATCCCGCCGGACGCGCCGCTGATCGTCGTCGAGGCCGTGTGGCAGTACAGCCACCATGTCCTGGCCGGTCTCCGCACCCACCGCGGCCCGATCCTCACCGTCGCCAACTTCGACGGCACCTGGCCGGGGCTCGTCGGCCTCCTCGGGCTCAACGCCGGCCTCACCAAGATGGGCCGCGAGTACGCCACCATCTGGTCCGTCGACTTCACCGACCGCTACTTCATGGACGCCCTCGCCAGCTGGACCGAGACCGGCCGCGTCGAGCACGACGCCTCCCACGTGCGCCCGCTGCCCGACGACCTCGCGCCGAGCGCCGAACGCGACCTCGGCGTGGCCCTGGCCGAGGAACTGCTCGCCGACAAGGCGATCGTCGGCGTCTTCGACGAGGGCTGCATGGGCATGTACAACGCCATCATCGACGACGAACTCCTCAACCCGCTGGGCGTCTACAAGGAACGGCTCTCGCAGAGCGCGCTCTACGCCGAGATGCTGCGGGTCCCCGACGCCGAGGCAGGCGCCGTCCGCGACTGGCTCACGGCGGCCGGCATGCGCTTCGCCACCGGCACCGACGAGGCCACCGAGCTCACCGACGCCCATCTGCACCAGCAGTGCAAGATGTACGTCGCCGCGCTGCGGATCGCCGACGACTTCGGCCTCGACGCCGTCGGCATCCAGTACCAGCAGGGCCTGAAGGACCTGGTCCCCGCCTCCGACCTGGCCGAGGGACTGCTCAACAACGTCGTTCGCCCGCCGGTCACCAGCCGCGACGGCACCCGGGTCCTCTACGACGGCGCGCCGCTCCCGCACTTCAACGAGGCCGACGAGGGCGTCGCCGTGGACGCCCTGGTCACCAACCGGGTCTGGACGGCCATGGGCCTCGACCCGGCAACCACCCTGCACGACGTGCGCTGGGGCGACTGGTACGAGGACCGGTTCGTCTGGGTCTACGAGATCTCCGGGTCCGTGCCGCCCTCCCACCTCACCGGCGGCTACGCGGGCGCCGTCAGCTGGCGGCAGAACCCGGTCTACTTCCCGGCCGGCGGCGGCACCATCAAGGGCGTCAGCAAGCCGGGCGAGATCGTGTGGTCCCGGCTCTACATCGCCGACGCCCGCCTCCACCTCGACCTGGGGCGCGCCACCGTCGTCGAGCTCCCCGAGGCCGAGACCGAGCGGCGCTGGGCCGCCACCAACCCCGAGTGGCCGATCGCCCACGTCGTCCACCACGGCGTCGACCGCGACCAGTTCATGGCCCGGCACAAGGCCAACCACGTGCAGATCGCCTACGCACCCGACGCGGGGACGGCCGACCGGGCGCTGGTGGCCAAGGCCGCGTTCTTCCAGCGGCTCGGCGTGGAAGTCCACCTGTGCGGAGACGTTGACGTGAACGTGGACGGGGTGGTGCGCGCATGACGGTGCTCGGGGTCGACATCGGAACGTCGAGCGGCAAGGGGGTGCTGGTCGACGCCGACGGCACCGTGCTCGCCACGGCGGTGCGCCCGCACGAGGTCCAGCGGCCGCGGCCGGGGCACGTGGAGATGGACGCCACCGTGTGGTGGGACGAGTTCGCCTCCATCGCCCGCGAGCTGACGCGGCAGGGCCCGCCGGTGACGGCCGTCGGCGTCAGCGGCATGGGCCCGTGCGTGGCGCTGACCGACGCCGCCGACACCCCGCTGCGCCCGGCCATCCTCTACGGCGTCGACACCAGGGCCACCGAACAGATCGCCCGGCTGACCGCCGAACTCGGCCGCGACGCCGTCCTCGAGCGCTGCGGCTCCCTGCCGTCCACCCAGGCGGTGGGCCCCAAGATCGCCTGGGTGGCCGAGCACGAGCCGGAGCTCGCCGCACGGGCCAGGCGGCTGTACATGCCGAGCTCTTACCTGGTGCGGCGGCTGACCGGCGCCTACGTGCTCGACCACCACTCGGCCAGCCAGTCCGTGCCGCTCTACGACTCGCTCGCCCAGGACTGGTACGGCCCGTGGGCGGAGCGCGTCGCCCCCGGCATCGAACTGCCGCCGCTGCGCTGGCCGGGTGAGGCCGCCGGACACGTCACGGCCGAGGCGGCGGCCGCCACCGGACTCCCGGCCGGGATCCCGGTGACCACCGGCACCGTCGACGCCTGGTCAGAGGCGCTGTCCGTGGGCGCCACGGACACCGGCGACCTGATGCTGATGTACGGCAGCACCATGTTCCTCATCAACACGGTCGCCGACCGGCCGCTGGTGCCCGAGCTGTGGAGCACCGTGGGCGCGCTGCCCGGCACCCGCAGCCTGGCCGGCGGCATGGCCACCTCGGGCGTGATCACCGACTGGCTGCGGCAGCTGTTCGGCTCCCCCGACCACGGGGCGCTGCTCGCGGAGGCCGAGGCGTCGGGCGTGGGCGCGCGCGGGCTGCTGATGCTCCCGTACTTCGCCGGCGAACGGACGCCCGTCGCCGACCCGGACGCGCGGGGCGTGATCGCCGGCCTCACCGTGTCGCACACCCGGGGCGACCTGTACCGGGCCGCGCTGGAGGCCACCGCGTTCGGGGTGCGGCACAACGTCGAGGCGATGCGCGCGGCCGGCGCCGACATCCGCCGGGTGGTGGCGGTGGGCGGCGGCACCCGGGGCGGCCTGTGGACCCGGATCGTGTCCGACGTGACGGGCCTGGAACAGGAGATCAGGACGGTCACGGTGGGCGCCTGCTACGGCGCCGCGTTCCTCGCCGCCGGCACGGTGGGCGCCCCGGCCATCGACGCCTGGAACCCGGTGCGGGACCGCGTCACCCCCGACGCGGGCCGTCGCCTTGCCTACGACGAGCGGTACGCGCTCTACCGCCGCCTCTACCCGGCGACGCGCGACATCACCCACGCGTTGACGGTCCCCGCGGACGCGCTTGCCGCGCGATGAGCGGACCTCGGGCGCTCGCCGCGCGCCCGCGCGGGATTGGCCGGCCAAGCCGTCACCCGCGCGGGCCGCGCGGCGGCTCAGCCGGTGGGGGCGCCGCACGTTCGGCCGCACCGAGTGCCGGTGCCGTGGCGCTTGCCGCGCGCTCGCGCTTCCGCGCGTTGCGTCGGCCGGCCGGGCCCGCCACATGGCCGGGTCGTGCTGGGCGTCGGTGTCGGCGGACGGCGTGGTCAGGGGCATGCGTCCGCCGGCGCGGGGGCGCTTCGCGGCGAGCGTGACCGCTGGCCGGGGTCCCGGCTCCGCAGGCTGGGCTGCCGGCGAGGCACCGCCGGGTTTTTCGGGGCACCCGCCACATGTCCCGGCCACGCTGGGCGCCGGCACTTTTCGGCGTGCGCCGGCACTGGCCGGGTGTCGGCTGGCGTGGGCCTGGCCGGGTGGCTGGGGCCCGGTCACGCAGGGCGTGGGCTGCCGGCCAGGCACTGCCGGGCCGGCGCCCGCCGCGCGGGCGTGGCGGCTGGCCCGCCCGGCCAGGGCGTCCGCTCAGGCCGCTACCTCCTTGACCAGCCGCTCGATCTCGGTGGCGAGCCGCGGGTCGGGGGACGCGACGGTCATGCGGGAGGCGCCGGCCGGCAGTCCGCGCAGCCGTTGCGCGTGCTTCACCCGGCCTATGCTCGGGCCGAGCAGCGCCACCGTGCGGTTCACCAACTCCTGGGCCGACGCCAGCTCGCCCGCGCCGCCGCCGGCCCGCGCGGCCTCGGCCAGCCGCAGGAACGGCTCCGGCAGCGCCGCCGAGCAGCCGGAAACCACCCCGGCGCCGCCCTCGGCGAGGACCGTGGTGAGCGAGCGGTCGTCGCCCGAGTAGACCTGGCAGCCCGCTGGCGCGGCGGCGCGGTACGCGGCCACCTCGCCGGACGGGGCGCCGCTGAGCTTCACGCCGTCGACGCCGCAGGCCGCCGCGATCCGCCCGAACGCCTCGGGGGTGACGGTCAGCCCGGACCGCTCGGGGAAGAGGTAGGCGTACAGCTCCGAGTCCCCGGCCGCCTCGCGGACCCGCGAGAAGTAGTCGAGTAGTTCGTCCTCCGTGGCCGGCAGGTAGTAGGGGGTGAGGGCGGCGAGCCGGCGGGCGCCGGCCGCCACCGCCGCGCGGGCGAGCCGCGCGGCGCCGCGCGCGTCGGGGGCGCCTACGTGCGCGATGGTGCCGTCCGCCCCCGCCTCCTGGAGCGCCAGCTCGATCAGCAGCAGCCGCTCGCCCTCGCTGAGCGCCGGGAACTCGCCGGTGGTGCCCGCGACCAGCAGCTGCCCCGTGGTGCCCGCGGCGAAGGCGTACAGCTCGCGCGCCGACGCGAGGTCGAGCTCACCGCCGGGGGTGAAGGGGGTGGTGAGCGCGGTGACGAGGGTGCGCTGGCCGGGCATGGCGGGTCCTTTCTGCCGGGGCGGCCGCTGGAAGCGACCGACTACCGTTGCGGACCCTAGCACCGGAAAACAGTGAACGGTTTTCGGTTAACCGTTGACTCCTGAGGGGGCGCTCTCCAAGACTGCTCGTAGAGCGCGACATAATGACCAGTCATCGACTATGACCCAGGACCAGGGACCCCAGGGGGGCGGGATTCAGTGCACCACACGGGCATCACTCCGCTGCGGCAGTCGTCACTCGGTGAGCGCGTGGCCCACGAACTGCGCGTCCTCGTGATCAGCGGCGAGCTGAAGCCCGGCGCCCGGTTGGTCGAGGGGCCACTCGCCGAGCAGTTCGGCGTCAGCCGCGGCCCGATCCGCGACGCGCTCAAGCAACTGGAGACCGAGGGCCTGCTGGAGTCGCAGCGCCGCGGCGTCGTCGTCAAGGGCCTCACCGAGGTGGACGTCGACGAGCTGTACACGCTGCGCCAGTCCCTGGAGAGCCTGGCGCTCACCCGCACCATGCGCGCCGCCACCGCCGAGTCCTGGGCCCAGGCCGAGGAGGCCGTCCGGCTGATGCGGGCCGCCGCCGAGCGCCGCGACGCCCGCGCCTTCGCCGAGGCCGACCTCGCGTTCCACTCCACCTTCTACGCCCACGCCGGGCACCGCAGGCTCGCCGCCGTCTGGGAGCAGTACCTGCCGACCTTTGCCGTCGTCCTCGACATCACCGTGGCGCGGGACGTCGACCTGATGCCGGCCCTCGAATCCCATGAGCAACTGCTGGCCCTCGCCCGCTCGGGGGACATCACGGCGGCCCTGACCGAGCTCGAGGAACACCTCCTCGGTGCCCGCAACCGCATGGCCGCTGCCCTCGGCGAGGCCCCGGGCGGAAGCGAGGGCGGCGGCGCCTGACGGCGTCAGCGGGCGCCGAGGCCCGTCGTCCGGAGGGTGATGTTGAGCCGGCCGGCGCGCAGTCCTGTGGCCGGGTCGGCCGTGCCGGCGTTGACCTTCGGGACGCCGTGGTACGCCAGGCGCGAGGGGCCGCCGAAGACGAAGAGGTCGCCTGAGGCGAGCTCCACGTCCGTCCAGGGGCGGTTGCGGTGCTCGGTGTTGCCGAACCGGAAGACGCAGGTGTCGCCGATGGAGAGCGAGACGACCGGGGCCAGGGACCGTTCGTCCTTGTCCTGGTGCATGCCCATCCGCGCGTCGCCCTCGTAGAAGTTGACCAGCGCGGTGTCCGGCTCGTAGGCGGCGGCCCACTCCACCGGCCCGTCCCGGTATGCCTCGGCGACCGCCTCCCGGCCGAGATCGGCCAGCCAGCCGGGGAAGTCGACCACCCGCGCGCCGTTCACGTCGTCGGCGGTGCGGGAGTAGCGGTAGGGCTGCCAGTGCCAGCCCACGCAGACCGTGCGCACCGACATCACCCCGCCGCGCGGCAGCCTGGTGTGCCGCATCGGGACCGGTCCTGTCGCCCAGGCGCGGCAGGCCGCCACCAGCCGCCGCTGTCCGGCCAGGTCGAGCCAGCCCGGGACGTGCACGGCGCCCGGCGCGACCTCCGACCGCTCCCGCACGAACAGTTCACCCGTCATGGAGCCATCATGCCCGCTTCCGTTCGCACGTCTGTGCGGGTCCGGCCTCCCGTGTCGCGTGGCGGGCTCGCGCGCCCGAGCGGACAATGGTGGCCGGGCGGGTCGTCCTCCGGGAGGTAGCGATGCGTGGGACCAGTCTCACGGGGGAGTCGGCCGAGTACGCCAGCGCCCGCGAGGAGCTCAGGCAGGCCGAGATCGAGCTGATGCGCCACCGCGAGCGCGTCGCCGACCAGCGGCGTCGACTGCCGCCCGGTCCCGTCGTCGACGACTACGTGTTCGAGGAGGGCCCCGCCGACCTGCTGGCCGGTGACTCGCCGGTGACGACCGTGCGGCTGAGCGAACTGTTCACCCGGCCCGGCCGCGACCTGGTGGTCTACCACTTCATGTACGGCAAGCGGCAGACCGAGGCGTGCCCCATGTGCACCATGTGGATCGACGGCTTCAACGGCGTCGCCCACCACGTCATGCGGAACGCAGACCTGGCGATCGTCGCCGCGGCCGACCCGCCCACGCTCCGGACGCACGCCAGAACCCGGGGGTGGACGAACCTGCGCCTGCTCAGCGCCGGGTCCAGCACCTTCAAACAGGACCTCGGCAGCGAGGACGCGGAGGGCAACCAGGACTCGACCGTGTCGGTGTTCACCCGCGACGAGGACGGCGCGGTGCGCCACTTCTACTCGGCGCACCCGAGGATGGCCGACGACATCGACCAGCGCGGCATCGACCTCCTCAGCCCGGTGTGGCATCTGCTCGACCTGACCCCCCGGGGCCGCGGCGACTGGTACGCGGGACTGGACTACGGGCCGCGCTGATCACGGGCGTGGTCGATCTCGTGCGTGGCGGTGCCGGGGCAGGTGACGCGGGATCGCGGGTGGTGGGGAACTGGCTGGCCTGTCGCGGAGCGACTTCGGCGCATCTCCTCGACCTGACCCCCCGGGGCCGCGGCGACTGGTACGCGGGACTGGACTACGGGCCGCGCTGATCACGCGTCACAATGGAGTCGCGGGGCCCGTCGACTCGCGGACCACCAGCTCGGGCGGGCGCAGCGGCGGCGGCTCGGCGACCGCCAGGGCGGGGTCGAGCAGCCGGAACATCTTCGCCGCCGTGGCCTGGCCGAGCCGGAACAGGTCCTGGCCGATGGTGGTCAGCCGCGGATACACCCACTCGCCGAGCGGCAGGTCGTCGTAGCCGATCACCGACAGGTCGCGCGGCACCTCGAAGCCGAGCCTGCGGGCCGCGTTCATCGCCGCGACCGCCATCGTGTCGTTGGCGAACAGCACGGCGGTTGGCCGCCGTTCGGCCGGCGCCGCGAGCAGCTCCTCGGTGGCCGCCACCGCGCCCTGCGCCGAGAAGTCGGAGATGAGGACCGGCCCGGGGCGCAGGCCGAGCCCGGCGAGCGTCGACTCGAAGATTCGCCGCCGGAAGACCGTGTGCACCCGGTCCTCGGGCCCCGACACATAGGCGATCTCGCGGTGCCCGAGCTCCACGAGGTGCCGCACCGCCGCCCTGACCCCGGCCTCCTGGCCGGCCGCCTGCACCGACACCACCGGATCGGCCTGCCAGGGCACGCCCACCAGCACGGCGGGCAGCCGCAGTTGGCGCAGCAGCTCGAACCGCGGGTCGTCGATCCGCGACTCGGTCAGGATGACGCCGTCGACCCGCCGCTCCGCGGCGAGCCGGCGGTACGCCCGCTCCTCGGCGCCTGGCTCCTCGCCCACGATGTGCAGCAGCAACCCGTAGTCCGCCGGCGCCAGCTCCCGCTCGATGCCGGAGATCAACACCGTGAAGTGCGGGTCGGTCGCCAACAGGTCCGAGGACCGCCCGGCGACCATGCCGATCGCCCGGGTGCGCGCCCCGCGCAGCGCCACCGCCGTCACCGAGGGCGACCAGCGCAGTTTGTCGGCCGCGTCGAGCACCCGCTGCCTGGTCGGGGCGGAGATCCCGGAGCGGCCGTTGACCACCTTGGAGACGGCCGACACCGAGACGCCGGCCAGCGCGGCCACGTCGGCGATCGTCGGCTTGGCGGACCTGCGCGGCCGCGACGTGCCGGACGTCTGGTTCGTCACCCGGATTCCCCCTCACGCCATCGCCGTGCCGCCGATCACCGCGCCCTCCACGCGCCGCCGGAGGAGACGCACACCACACGGACCGGAATGAGGGTCACTACCGTACCAGCGGCCACCGCGCCGGCCTCGGCCGTGACGTGGATCACCGCGGGCAGGGTCAGCCGTCGTGCCGGTCGGCCAGCGCCGGTGGCACGGGTTCCGGCAGCCAGTCGCGCGCCGGGTCGTACTCCAGCCAGCGGCAGCGCCCCGCCTCCGCGGCCAACGCTCTCACCAGCCCGCGCAGCCACGGGTGCCCGCCGCCGCACCACAGCAGTGACCAGGCGTACAGCGGCGTGGGATCCACGAGCGGAACGGACCGGACGCCCAGGCCCTCGGGGAGCGGCACGTCGGCCGGCAGCAGCGCGAAGCGCCTCGGATCCGCGTCGAGACCGGCGAGGAAGTGGTCGAGGCCCAGGTTGGCTCCCTCGGCGTGGTCGCGGATGCCGAACCGCTCGGCGAAGCGGCGGAGGAAGTCGAGGCGGCCCAGCGCGCCGGGCGTCCACAGCACGCTGTCCCGCAGCTGCCTCGGCCGCAGCGCGGGCTCGGCCGCCAGCGGATGGTGCGCGCCGAGAACGGCGTCCACCGGCTCCAACCGCACCAGTCGATGCGTCAGGCCGGCGGGTAGCGGCGGATGGACGCGTCCGAAGGCGGCGTCGATGTCGCCGTGCGCCAGCGCCGCCGCCACCGATGGCAGGTCCCGGCCGTGTCCGAGCTCAAGCGGCGGCGAACCGGTCCGCGCCGCCACCTGCGCCAGCGTCCGCATCGGCGCGTACAGGTGGCCCCACACGTCAACCCGCAGCGGCCGGTGCTCCTCAACCACCGCCGCCACGGCCCGGTCGGCCGCCGCCAGCGCCTGCCTGGCCGGTTCCAGGAAACGGCGCCCGGCCTCGGTGAGCCGTACCCCGTGGCCGCCGCGCCGGAACAACTCGGTGCCGAGTCCGGACTCGAGGCGCGCGACGCGTTTGGACAGCGCCTGCTGTGAGATCGCGAGCTCCTCGGCCGCCCGCCCGAAGTGCAGCTCCTGCGCGGCGAGCACGAAGGCACGCACCTGCGCCAGGTCCAGATCCACGCCTCCCAACCATAGGCGACAACCGTTGGTTGTCGCCGCTCCCCGGGCGTTGTTGGACCGCGCCGCGGTGCCGTCGGTTACCTGGGGGAATGCGAAGACTGATTCCCACGGGAGACCCGGCGCGCCCGGTGGAGTTCGCCGAGGACGCCCAGCCGGTGCCGGCGCCGAACGAGGCGTTGGTCCGGGTCGAGGCGTTCGCGCCGAACCGGGGCGAGACGTTCCTTCTCGAGCGGCCGGAGCCGGGCCTGACCCCCGGCAAGGACATCGCCGGCCTGGTGGTGCGGGCGGCGGCCGACGGTTCGGGACCGCGGACGGGCACCCGCGTCGTGGGGCACCCGCCGCGGGGCGGCTGGGCCGAGTACGTGGCCGTGCCCACGCACTCCCTCGCCGCGCTGCCGGACGGCGTCGGCGCCGTCCAGGCGGCGGCCCTGCCGCTGGCCGGGATCACCGCGCTCCGGCTGCTGCGCGCCGCCGGCGGTCTGGCGGGCCGGCGCGTGCTGCTGACCGGCGCCTCGGGCGGCGTCGGCCACTACGTCACCGAGCTGGCCGCCGCGGCTGGCGCCGACCTCACCGTGGTGACCGCCACGCCGTCGCGTGGCGAGCGGCTCGGCGAGCTGGGCGCGGCGGCGGTCGTACACGAGGTGGCCGCGGCCCGGGGGCCGTTCGACCTGGTGCTGGAATCCACCGGCGGCGCCGACCTGCCGGCCGCGCTGTCCCGGCTGGTAGCGGGCGGCACCCTGATCTGGTTCGGCCAGGCCAGCCGCACCCCGGTGACGCTGGACTTCTTCGATCTACTCGCCGGTCCAGAAGGGGCCACGATCCGGCACTTCCACTACGCCGGCGCTCCCTACGGCCGCGACCTCGCCACCCTGGTGCGGCTGGTGGCGAGCGGACGGCTGCGTCCGGAGATCGACCGCGCCGTGGGTTGGGAGCGTACCGCGGAGGCCCTGGTGGATCTGCGGGAACGCCGGATCCGCGGCAAGGCCGTCCTTACCACGGAGGCGATGTGATGAGCGCCGCCGACCCCGTCGCCCCCTCCGCCGCCGACCTCGCCGCCGCCCATCTGACCCGCGCCACCGGCGCCGGCCTCGACCCACACGAGTACCGGCGCGTCACCAGCGGGCTGGCCTCGGCCGACGACTGGGGACAGGCGTTCATCACGACCGCGCGGCGGTATCTCGCGCGCGCCGAGCGGGCCGCCTCGGCCGTCTCGGCGGGTGAGTACCGGCAGATGGCGGCGCGCTGGTTCCACATCGCCACCCTGGCGCCGCACGCGGACCAGGACCTGGCCGCCGCCGAGGCGGACGCCGCCATGGCCCGCGCGCTCCAGCTCCTGGAGCCCGGCGCCCGCCGGCTCGACGGGCCCGCCTTCACCGGTTGGCTGCGCGGCTCGGCGAACGCGCCCGGCACCGTCGTCGTCGTGCCCGGCCTGGACTCCGGCAAGGAGGAGTTCCACGCCGTCACGGCGGCCCTGCTGCGCAGGGGGCTGGCCGTGTTCTCGATGGACGGCCCGGGGCAGGGCGCGCTCGCGGCCACCACGACCGTCAGGCCCGACTACCACCGGGTGATCGGCCAGGTCATCGACGCGCTCGGCGTCGACCGGGTCGGGCTCGTCGGGCTGAGCCTGGGCGGCTACTACGTCGCCGAAAGCGCCGCCCACGAGCCCCGGGTGGCCGCCGCCGCCACCGTGAGCGGCCCCTTCCGCCTCGACTGGGACGCCCTGCCGCCCCCGGTGCGGGACATCCTCACCCGGCGGGCCGGAGGTGCCGGCGCGGCCCGCGACTTCGTCCACCGGGTCGACCTGTCCGCGCTGGCGCCGCGCATCGCCTGCTCACTCCGGGTGGTGGACGGCGGCCAGGACGTCACCCCCGGGGTGACCAACGGGGAGCCGCTGGCCCGCCTGGCCCCGCGCGGCGAGTACGTCCTCGTCCCGCACGGCGACCACCTGCTCGGCAACGCCAGGACCGACTGGCTGCCCTCGACCGCCGACTGGCTGCTCGGAGCACTCACATGAGCCGTTTCATCGACAGGACCGTACCGACCGCGCTCCCGGCCTGATCGGGGCGGGTTCCACGTGCCGGGGAGCGGGTCGACAGCCGATTGGTAAAACGATATACCTGGCGGGTATCGCACGGCCCGCTGGAAGGAACGGAACCACCGATGAGGCGTAACGCGGCGAAGCTCCAGGACGGCGGCGGCGAGCCCGCCGTCTGGATTGGGGTCAACTACTGGTCGAGGACCGGCGGGCCCCTGATGTGGCGGAACTACCAACCCGCCGTCATCGACGAGGAACTGCGCACCATGCGCGAGCACGGCATCACGCTCACCCGCTCCTTCCTCTACTGGCCCGACTTCATGCCGGCCGAGAACACCCTGGACGAGGAACTCCTCGCCCACTTCGACGACTTCCTCGACCGCCACCAGGCGCTCGGCATGACCACCATCCCGACGTTCATCGTCGGCCACATGTCGGGACAGAACTGGGACCCCGCCTGGCGCGCCGGCCGCGACATCTTCTCGGACGCCTCCTTCGTCGCCCAACAGGAGTGGTACGTCGGCACCTTGGCCGCCCGCTGGAAGGACCACCCGGCCGTCGCCGGCTGGCTGCTCACCAACGAGATACCGATCTACGCCCACTGGCAGTCGCGCGGCATCGGCACCGTCGACCACGTCGCCGTCACCGCCTGGGCCCGCACCCTGATCGACGCGCTGCGCGCCGCCGGCGCCACCCAGCCCGTCTCGGTCGGCGACGGCGCCTGGGGCGTCGAGGTCACCGGTGCCGACAACGGCTTCCGGGTCCGCGACCTCGCCCCGCTGATCGACTTCCACGGCCCGCACGTCTACCGGATGGAGACCGACGCCGTACGCCAGCACCTGGGCGCCGCGTTCATCTGCGAGCTGCTGGACATCGAGGGCAGGCCGGTGATCATGGAGGAGTTCGGCCTCACCTCCGACTACGTCTCGGAGGAGAACGCCGCCCACTACTACCGGCAGGTGCTGCACAACACCCTGCTGGCCGGCGCGACCGGCTGGATCCCGTGGAACAACACGGACTACGACGACCTGTACGAGCAGGAGCCGTACAGCCACCACCCGTTCGAGATGCACTTCGGCCTCACCGACCACCTCGGCCGGCCCAAGGAGCAGCTGCGGGAGGTCAAGCGCTTCGCGGAGGTCCTTGACCGCCTGGACTTCCCCCGGCTGCACCGCCCCGACACGTCCGTGGCGCTGGTCGTCTCCTCCTTCCTGGAGAAGATGTACCCCTTCACCCAACCCGAGGACGCCACCAGCGTCTTCGCCCACACGCGGCAGGCGTACGTCGCCGCCCGCGAGGCCGACCTGCCGGTGGGCGTGGCCCGGGAGGCCGACGGTCTGCCCGACGACTGCGCGCTCTATCTGCTGCCGTCCGCCAAGCAGCTCACCGCCCCCGGCTGGCGCGCCCTCACCGAGCGGGCGGCGGCCGGCGCGACCGTCTACGCCTCCTACTTCGTCGGCGAGCACTCCAACCAACGCGGCCCCTGGTGGCCGCGGCTCGACGAGACCTTCGGCGTGCGGAAGGCCCTGCGCTACGGCCTGACCGACCCCATCGAGGACGACGAGCTGCGGATGGTGTTCCGGCGTGACTTCGGCACCATCAGGGCCGGCGAGGAACTGGCCTTCACGGTCGCGGGCACCGAGAACTCCCGCGCCTACCTGCCCGTCGAGCCGGACGGCGCCGAGGTCGTCGCGGTCGACGCGCACGGCCGCCCTGCCCTGCTGTCCCACACGGTCGGCAACGGTCGGATGATCCTGTGCACCTACCCGATCGAGCACATGGCCGCCGTCACCCCCCGCGCCAACCCCGAGCCCACCTGGCGGCTGTACGCGGCGCTGGCCGCCGAGGCCGGCGTCACCCCCGAGGTCACCGTGGACGACCCGCGGGTGCTGGTCGGCACGATGACGCACGAGGACGGCTGCACCTTCGTCTGGTTCGTCAGCCAGCACGACGAGCCGCTGTCCTGCACGCCGGCCCTGGCCTCCGGCTCCCTCTTCGACCTGGACGGTGCGAAGCTGCCCACCGTCGACCTGCCACCGTTCGGCGTCGTGGTCGCCGAACTCGCCCGCTGAGGAGGCCCCTTCCGATGAAGATCACCGCCGCCGAGACCATCGTCACCAGCCCCGGACGCAACTTCGTCACCCTCCGCATCACCACCGAGGACGGCGTCACGGGCCTGGGCGACGCCACCCTCAACGGGCGCGAGCTGTCCGTCGACTCCTATCTGCGCGACCACGTCATCCCGCTGCTGATCGGCCGCGACGCCGGCCGCATCGAGGACACCTGGCAGTACCTCTACCGCGGCGCCTACTGGCGGCGCGGCCCCGTCACCATGGCCGCCATCGCCGCCGTCGACATGGCGCTGTGGGACATCAAGGCCAAGGCCGCCGGCATGCCGCTCTACCAGCTGCTCGGCGGCGCCTCGCGCGCCGGCGCCCTGGCCTACGGCCACGCCTCGGGCCGCGACACACCCGAACTCCTCGACTCCATCCGCGCCCACCTGGAGGCCGGCTACCGGGCCATCCGCGTGCAGACCGGCATCCCGGGGCTCGACTCCGTCTACGGCGTCGCCGCCTCGGCCGCCGGCGGCGGCGAGCGCTACGACTACGAGCCGGCCCGCCCCACCGCCGTGCCCGTCGAGGAGACCTGGGACACCCGCGCCTACCTGCGCCACATCCCCACGGTCTTCGAGGCGGTCCGCGCGGAGTTCGGCGCGGAACTGCCGCTGCTGCACGACGGCCACCACCGGATGACCCCGATCCAGGCCGCCAAGCTGGGCAAGGCCCTGGAGCCGTACGACCTGTTCTGGCTGGAGGACGCCACCCCGGGCGAGGACCAGACCGCCCTGCGCCTGATCCGCCAGCACACCACCACGCCGCTGGCGATCGGCGAGGTGTTCAACCACGTCCACGACTACACCACCCTGCTCTCCGAGCGCCTGATCGACTACGTCCGCTCCGCCGTCACCCACACCGGCGGCGTCACGGCCATGAAAAAGCTGCTCGACCTGGCCGCCGTCTACGGCGTCAAGTCCGGCATGCACGGCCCCACCGACATCTCCCCGGTCGGCCAGGCCGCCGCCCTCCACCTCGACCTGGCTATCCACAACTTCGGCATCCAGGAGTACATGCGCCATTCCGCCGCGACGCTCGAGGTGTTCGAGACCACCTACCGCTTCGAGAACGGCCTCCTCCATCCCTCCGACACCCCGGGCCTCGGCGTCACCCTCAACGACACGGCCGCGGCCGCCCACCCCTACCAGCCGGCCTACCTCCCCGTTAACCGCCTCACCGACGGCACGGTCCACGACTGGTGAGGCTCGTCTCCCGGCCCTGGGCCTAGCCGCGCGGCTGGGCGAGCAGCTCCCGCCCCCGCTCCGGGGTGATCAGCTCGCCCAGCACCGGCTCGGCCATCAGCACCACGGGCGCCACGTGGTTCTCGCTGACGGGCCGCCACAGCGCCATCGCGGCCCGCAGCTCGGGCCACAGGGCGTCGCCGAGGGCCCGTCGCGCCCCGGGATCCGGCTCGGCCGCCAGCCGGTCGGCTATGCCACGGGCCACGGCGTCGAACTCCGCGTTCCCCAGCGGGAGGCGGAACCCCGGCTCGCGCCGGCGGGCCTCGAAGTCGGCGATCCGGGCCTTGACGGCCTCGCCGCCCCTGCGCATCAGCTGCTGAATCGTGAACAACTCGCCCGTGTGCCCAAGCCGGTCCTCGGCGAAGAGCAACGGCAGCAACTCGGCGCCGAAGAACGGGTCACGGGTCAGCGCGTCCTGGTCGTCGGCGAACAGCACCGCGTGGCCCAACCGCGCGGCGTACCAGTCGCCCCGCATGCCGAGCAGCTGACCGCGCAGCAGCTCGGCCCGGTGCCGACCGAAGCGCGCCGCCTCCGCGAACTCCGCCGCCGGCCCTTCGACCGCACCCCCCAACGCGGCCCGCCTGGCGCTCTCGACCCGGGCGTCCCACCGGTCCCGCGTCTCGCCCGGCGGCTGGCGGAGGGCGTGGAACGAGGCGTACTGGTCGTACATCAGCTCACGGAACGACCCATGGCGCTTCGGCCCCTCACCCGACCAGGAGGACAGCCAGTATCCGGCCCACTCCCCGTGCTCGTCCACGTCCTCCGGGTCGAGGAACATGACGCACACGTCCCCTCGCAACGACAGCCGCAGCGACCGCCGCAGGAGGTCGCCGTTGTCGTCCACCCCGTTCGATGACCAGCCGCCGTAGGCATCGATCCAACTGGCGTCCCCGGTGTCCACCAGCCACTCGAGCTCCGCCGCCCCCGCCAGCCGGTAGACGAAGCACCCCGCGTCCCGCCAGCCGTCGGTGACCAGCAGGAACTCCCGCAACGACGGCGGCAGCCGCCGCCCGAGCCGCTCCTCGGCCGCCGCGACGTCCTTCTCGGCCGCCGGCCCGAAACCGAGCCACCCGTCGCGCACCACCTCGGGATCCAGCGGCCGGTCACGCCCCGGCTCACGCCCGGCGATCCACTCCGCGCTCCACCGCTCGAGAAACGGTCGCCACTCCGACCCCTCCACCGCTCGTCCTCCCCGTCCGCTGCCCCGTCCACCACCAGCACAGCACACGGGTCTGACAACGGCGGGCGCCCTACCTCCGGGCGGCGGTGAACGCCCCTTCGACGAGGACGGGAACCACCTCGCAGCCGTCCAGCTCCGTCGCGACGGCCACGTCGCCGGCATAGCCCTGGCCGATGAGCTCGCGTCCCGAGGAGCAGGCCGTGACGGCGTCGCCGACGTTCCCCGCCTCGGTGAAGGCCGTCGCCGCCACCGCCGCCTCCGGCGAGAGCCGGTCCCCGCCGTGTCGGCGAAGCGCGGCGATGACCGCTCCGGCGCCGAGCAGATCCTCGAGCGCCGGCCTGAGGCCGCCGTCGGGCCAGCGCTCGCCCGAGGCGATCACCGCGACGGGCCGCTTGGCCGTCCCATAGCCCTGAGCCGCCAGCCATCGGCCGACGGCGGTCGCGTTCCGCAGCGCGCCGGCGACCACGGTGGCTCCGCCGGCGGCCGCGGCGATGCTTGAGCCGTTGGGTGAGGGAAGCACCAGCCGAGGAGTGAACGGGGCACGGCGCAACGCGGTCGGAGACAGGGACCACGGCGACCTCTCGCTCACCTGGCTCCGTCCCACCGCCAGACTGGCTTCCGTCCGGTCGGCGAACACCCCGGCGGTCTCGTCACGCCATGGATGGGGAAAGACCCGCGTCCCCGCCTCCACGGCGACCGTCACCGACGTGGTGAACGACAGCACGTCGACGACGACGAGGCAGGCGACGTCCTGGGCCAGGAGGGCCGCACCCGCGGGACCCCACTCGAACCGCACCCCGTGCCCCGCCTGCGTGCACCAGTCACCCATGACCGAGGATCATCCCAGCACCCATGGCGCCACCGATCGGCGGCCGGGTCCTCAGAGGTGCACGACGCGGAGGACGGTGATGGTGAGGATGGGGTCCGAGATGAGGTACATGACCTGGCCGCCCGAGCCGAAGTCGCGCCACCAGATGCCGTCCCGACCCTTGTGCGCGCCGTCGTACGGGTCGTCGCGTATCTCCAGCTCCATGTCGTCGAACGCGGTCCTGGCCGCGCGAGGCAGCGTGTTCCGCTGGCGCTTCGCCACGTCGACGTAGCGAATGTCGTAGATCACCCTCTATGGCTGCCCGTCGTCCTCCGCCAACATGCTGAGGTCACCGGCCTCGATCCGGCGGGCCAACTCCAGGTCCTGCGCCATCTGTTCGGGATTGGCGTTCCGGCAGGCGGCGGTCCACCAGTCGTGGACGACCAGCAGCAGGTGCCGGTGGTCGAACGTGCGCTCGGCGCGATCGGCCGCGCCCTCGAAGTCCAGCGCGAACCGCGCCCGGTCGTCCGACGCCAGCGCGGCGTAGACGGCCGGCCCCGTGCGGTCGACCCAGCGCGTCGGGTCCTGCTGCGACCGGTGCCGCGCGCGGCGGGTGATGGTGGCGTCCCGCTGGGAGCGGTAACGATCGGCGTCCACCGGGTCCTGGTCGCCGCCCGCGGCCTCCCACCACGTGCGAACGACCTCGGCCAGCGGCTCGACCTCGTAGGTGATCCGCGCCCCGCGCAGCGCGAAGGCGAACTCGTCCTCGAACTCCTTGCGCTGCGAGAGCGCCAGCGCCCCGGCAACCCGACCGCCGTCAAGCCCGCCCATCCGGCTGATTCCGTCACTCACCCGCGCAAGGATGTCACGAATGCCGGTCCGGTTCGTACGCTTCCGGCCCCGGCCCTCGACCGCTGGCCCGCGCGCCGCCGTTTATGCCGGAACGCGCATAGTCGGTGTCTCAACGTGACGATCGGGGCATCAACCAGCTACCGTCCTGCGGGGCGGGACCCAGAGCGTGGCGAACCCCCTGAGACCGCGTCGCCTCGCCGGTGAGGGCGAGGGCTGGTCGAGATCCCGGAGGAGGTACTGCGTGAGGCCTTCCGTGTACGTGGATGGTGAGGATTGGCGCGACTGCTTCACCTCCATGAAGCGCGATGCCTGGCGGCTGGAGACGTTGCCGGTGTACACCGTGCCGCAGGAGGCGGAGAAGTTCGCGCGATTCCGAGCCGGGGGAGAGGTCGCCGGATGGACGACGTCCGCCAGTGGCGGAGCGAGGGCAAGGGCATAGGGCGCGCGCACGTGTTGCGCCGTCCGCTGTCGGACTACCTCCGCTTCGAGTTCGAGTACTACCACCGCCATCACGTGCGTGTCGGTGAGGACATCCGCATCCTTGACCTGACGGACCGCGAGAACCCGGGTCTGCCGGATCAGGACTTCTGGATCTTCGACGACTCCAAGGTGGTCCTGATGCACTACCGTCCGGACGGCACCCAGCTCAACCGTGAGCTCTACCAGGGCGATCCCGCACCCTATGTCGCCTGGCGGGAGCTGGCGGTCTCCGAGTCGATCCCGTACGTGGAGTATGTGAGACGGTTTGACGCTTGACCCCGAGCGGCGAGGCGATCCCAAGCGGGAACTGGCCGAGACGCTCAAGGAGTTGCGCCTGCGGGCCGGCCTCACCGGAGACCGGCTCGCACGGCGCTATCCGAACCTTCTGCCGACGTTCGGATCCTCCGCCCCCGGTCCCGCAGTCCTCAATGAGGTTTTTTATTGAGCGAGTTCGGTTGTGTCGAAGTGGGTGAGACCGAGGCAGGCGCGGGTGATGTCGCCCATTCGCCTGGGTGACCTGGTGCAACGGAGAACGATTCCGTGGTTCTCGCTGCTCGATGAGGGGGAGATCCGGTTGGTCTGGCCGGCCGATGGCGATGGCGTGGCCGCTGATCTACCCAACCTCTGACGGCGACGACGTGGAGCACGTCCGCGGGGCGGGCGGCCGTACGCGCGACGGGCGGCGGCGCGTCGTCGAACCCTCGCCGTCAGGCGGGAGCTTGTCGGGCAGGGGGCGGGCCTGGTCGCGGCGCAGCAGGGCGCGAGCCGCCGCCACCTCGTCTCGGGACAGCGATGCGTTGTCCGTCTCGAAGTCGGCGGCGATCTCCCGCAACGTGTCCATGGCGACCCGCTGCTCCATCGTTACTGCCCGACCCGGCCGTCGATGAGTTCGCGGAGGAGGTCGGCGTGGCCGTTGTGGCGGGCGTACTCCTCGATCATGTGGACCAGGACCTCGCGGAGGGAGACCGGGCCCTGGGCCGTCCGGCCGGTCACGTCCAGGGTCGGGGCCTCGGCGACGAAGCGGTCGGCGAAAGCGCACTCGGTGCGCCAGTTGCGCCAGGCCTCGTCGACCAGCGCCTGGTCGGGGGCCGCGCCGTCCCAGTCGGCGTCCGGTTCCGCGGTGGAGATGTAGTAGGCGACGTCCGGCAGCCCGGACATGCGGACGCGGAACCAGCGGCGTTCGACCTCTGCCAGGTGCCGCACCAGGCCGAGCAGCGACATGGTGGACGGCGGCACCGAGCGGCGAGCCAGCTGCTCCGGGCCGAGGTCCGCGCACTTCAACTCCAGCGTGAGCCGCTGGTAGCGCAGGTACTCCACGAGCGTGGCGCGCTCGTCGCCCAGCGTCGGGCCGCCTTCGCGGGGGTCCTCCTCCGGTGGGAGGAACAGGTCCGCGCGCTTCTTCGTCTGTGCCATGCGCACAGGATCCACGCTCCGCCGGGGGGAAGGCCACGCGTTTTTCGGCGGCGGACGGGGCCGCAGGACCATGACGTGCCATTCGTCCAGGTCACTGGCCACCGCCAGGGCGGCCCGGACGGCGGTGGTGGGCGGCACCGCCCACCACCGCCGCCGCCGCGGCCTCACACGACGCTCACCTCCTCGAAGACGGCGGTCGTCAGCCGCGAAGGGTCGCGGGAGCACACGACGAGGCCCGCGTAGTACGGGGCATCGCCGAAGGCCGGGACGGAACCCTCCGCGAGCGGCGTCCAGCTGGTGCCGTCGGCGGACACGGCGGCGGTGAACGTGGTGCCGGCGCGGGTCAGGCGCAGCCACGGGGGAAGGGCCGGGGCGGTGGCGGTGCCGGTGAACGTGCTGGCGCCTGCCACCCTCGTGCGCAGCATGAGCCGTGGGGTCGTCCCGCCGCTGAGGATCGCGCCAGCGGCCAGGTCGAACGGCGAGAGCGACTTCGCCATCAGCAGGCCGACGCGATCGGCGGTCACGGCGCCGGAGCGGGAGACCAGGCGGGCGGTGAGGGTGGCGTCGCCGCTGAGCAGCCGCCGGGCGAAGTGGCCGGTCATGCCCTGGTTGTTGACGGAGAGGTCGGTCCCCGCGCCGCGCACGGTGAAGCGGCCGGCAGCGGCGTCGTGGGTGGTGTTGCCCGGGGTGCGGAGCGCCACCACGCCGTAGGTGCCGAACTGGCGTTCGTCCACGACCAGGTCGCCGAGGTCCCCGGAGGTCCAGGGCGAGGGCGGCGGCGTGCCGATGGTGAGGGCGAGGCTGCCGGTGACCGAGCCGCCGGCGTTGGACGCGGCGACGGAGACGGTGAACTCGCCGGCCTGGTCGGGAACTCCGGAGATCAGCCCGGTGCTCCGGTCGAGACGCAGCCCCTCGGGCAGTCCCTCGGCGGAGAACCGTCGCGGGTGGTGGCTGGCCTGGAGGAGGTGGTGGAAGGGCACGCCCAGGGTGGCGTAGGCGGCGCCTGGGCCGGTGAGCTCCGGGGCGTGCGGGGTGGGCATGGCCGCGCTGGCCGTGGCCGAACGCGGTCCCGCGCCGGCGACGTTGGTCTTGGCGACGGCGTAGTGGTGGGTGCGGCCCGGCGTGCCGGTGGGGTCGGTGTGGCGGGTGAGGGTGCCGAAGCCGACCGGGCCGACGCCGGTGGCGATCTCCCGGCCGTCGCGCAGCACGGTGTAGCGGGCGGACGGGTCGGGGTCGCGCCAGCTGAGCTCGACGGCGTCGGGCCCGGTCCTGGCGGTCAAGCCGGTGGCGATCGTGACGGGGCGTGGCACGGACCAGCCCGTACGGCCTGGCGTGGTGAGGCGGACGTTGTCGAACGCCGCCGTGCCGGTCTCGGCGTAGGAGGCGTCGACGCCGAGGCAGGAGGAGAGGACGAGACCGGCGCGGAGGGTGCCGCCCAGGGCGGGCAGGTGCGTGGTGCCGACCTCGGTCCAGATGGCGCCGTCGGGCGAGATGGACCCGGTGAAACGGTTACCGCGCCGCTCAAGACGCACCCAGTACGGCATCCGCATCCGGTAGCCGTCCCCCGCCCCCTCCACGTAGGGGGCGGCGAGCGGGGTCGCGGAGTCGGGGAGGCTGCCCAGCTCGGAGAGCGGGAAGGCGGCGGCCGAGGTGATCGCCGTGAGCTGGGTGGGCGGCACGGGGGTGCTGCCGGTGCCGGAGGTGGGGCCGCCCGGCTCGGCGCGGGTGGTCCACACGCCGCTGAAGGTGTGCAGCGGCAGCCCCTGGATCAGCATCGCGGCCTGCGCGGCACCCGCGTCGAGGGAGGCGCGCATCGCCAGGCCGACCTTGGAGTACTGCGAGCTGAGCGGCCACACGACGCGGGCGACCAGGACGCCGTCGCCGGCGAGTGGGAGGTGGACGAAGTGCGCCGCGTCTGCGGTGCCGCCGATGTCGGCGCCGCCCGCCTCGATGGTGAAGCGCTCGCCGTCGAAGGCGGTGGTGCCTGGCCGGCGGACCTCGCCCACGTCGGTGGCGACCCAGGAGCCCGGCAGCCCCGCGGCGGCGGCGATGACCGGGGAGTCGGGGCCGGTGCCGGAGGCGTTGCTGGCGCTGGCCGAGTAGTAGTAGGTGCGGCCCGCGCGGGCGGTCGTGTCGGTGTACGTGGGCTCGGCGATGGCGTCGGCGAGGGTTTCGTACGGTCCCGCGGGGGCGGTGGCGCGGTGCAGCGCGTAGCTGTCGGCGCCGACGGCCGGGAGCCAGGAGACGGTGATCGCCCGGCCCCCGGCCGGGGCGGCGTGGAGCCCGGCGGGGGCCGCGGGCGGTGCGGTCACCGGCACGGGCCCGGCACCGGCGTAGGTGAGGGTGCCGAAGGACGGTAGGTCGTCGTTGGAGCCCTCCACCCGGCTCGCGACCACCCGCGCCAGGTGGGGCGCGGGCAGGCCGCGAACGCCGGCGTAGTGGGCGTGGAGCATCTCGTAGATGGGCGGGAGATTGCCCCGGACCCGGTCGGAGACGGTCTGCTTGATGTACTTGCCGGTCCGGTCGAGGTCGGGCGTGAACGGCACGTCGTCGCCGAGGTTGTAGCGGGCGGCGTACTCGGCGTTGGCCAGGATGCGGTCGTCGGCGAAGCCGTAGAGGTCCACGCCCTGGTTCCAGGCGACCTGGGCGGCGTCGGCGAGGAGGCCCACGGCGAGCTGCTCGTGGCCCTGGTCGCGTCCTGACTCCTGCCCCTGGCCCGCGTCGGTGACGATGCGGCCGTGCACGCTGCCGTTTCCGGCGCCGGCGGCGGCGAAGCGCAGCGCGTCCTCGAAGAGGGTGCGGTCCTCGCAGAAGACGCCGATGGCGAGGATGGTCTGGACGGCGGTGAGGTCCCAGTTGCCGTTGGCGTAGAGCATGTAGCCCGAGACGGCCGGGTACCACACGCGCAGGAATGACTCCTCGCAGCGGGCGATGTCCGCCGCCGCCCAGCCGTCGTAGCCGCTGTGGCGCAGCAACTCGGCGGCGTTGACGAACTTGAAACCCTGGAGCCCGGCGCCGAGCGGGCCGTCGGCCCCGGTGACGGCGGTGAGCGAGGCCGACCAGGCGTCGAGAATGTCGCGTGCCTTGTCGGCGTGGGCGCGCTCGCCGGTGACGCACCACATGAGGGCGTTCTGGTAGGCGGCGGCAGAGTCGGCGACCGCCTGGGACATGAAGTTGGTGGGCCCGCGGCCCCAGGAGGTGATCTGGCCGGTGTTGGCCACGGCGTAGCCGGCCTGGGAGCGCGGGTGCGCGGCCAGCGCCTGGAAGCCCGCGTACTGCGGCGACGCCTTGGCGGCGACGGCCTCGCGCATGCGGGCGAGGTCGGCGGCGGTGTGCAGCAGGCCGGGGTGGACGAAGCCGGCGGGTGCCGTGCCGGCGCGCGCCGGGGCGGGCAGGGCGAGGCCGGCGCCCGCCGCCAGCAGCAGGGAGGAGGCGGTCAGGAAGCTCCGCCGGGTGGGGTGCGCGGTCACTGGGCCGCCGCCTCGGCGGTGGTGAGGAAGCGGATGTTCTGGACGTGTTCGTTGACGAACATGGGCACGCCGTCCGAGGCCAGGTACCACCTCGGCTTGCCGGTGCTGTCGGCGATCACCCTGCCGTTGACGCGGAGGTTCTCGAAGGTGACGTCCCTGATGACGTGGTCCCCGTCGAGGCCGGCGATCAGCGAGAGGTCGGCGTTCGTGCCCTGGTAGCTGAGATCCTTGATGTAGACGTTCTCTATGCCGCGTCCTGGCGCGGTGTTCCACTTCGGGTTGTTGGTGATCCGCATGTGGACGAGCTGGCCCTGCCGGAAGTTCTCCACGCGGATGTCGTCGAACCTGACGTCCCGGACGAGGTTGCCGTCGCCGACCATGAAGGCGATGGCGCCCTGGTAGAGCACCTGGGGTTCGCGGTGGTCGAGGATGTCGATGTTCTCGTAGCGCAGGTTCTCCAGCACCTCGGGGGCGTTGGGGTCGGGGTTGCCGTGCACGCCGATGTTGATCGGGTGGGCGACGTCGGCCCAGAGCGTGCAGTTCCTGACGGTGATGTTGCGGGTGTCGCCGTAGAAGTCCCAGCGGTGGGTGTAGAGGGCGACGCAGTCGTCCGAGGTGCGCAGGAAGCAGCCGTCGATGGTGACGTTCTCCGAGCAGTAGAGCTGGATGCCGTCGCCCCAGCCCTGGTGGCTGAAGGCGCGCAGGTTCCTGATGGTGAGGTTCCGGGACTCGGCGACCCTGACGTTCTCGTACCGGGGGTTGAGGACCGTGACGCCGTCGATGGTGACGTTCTCACAGTCGCGGACGAAGATCGCGCCGCCTGGCGCGTTGTAGAGCACGCCGCGGCCGGTCAGCCGGGCGTTCTCCACCCCCTCGAAGACCACGGCGGAGGTGAGGACGGCGCCGGCGGCCAGGTGGACGGTGGTGCCGCTCGGCACCCGCAGCGTGCGGTCGGGGTGGGTGTGCAGGCCGGGGCCGAAGTACATGACCCCGCGGTCGCCCTCGGCCGGCGGGTCCTGCTCGATCGGGTTGGCCAGCAGGTGCAGGCAGTCGAAGACCTTGTCGTCGACCTGCACGACGAGGTTGCGGGGCCGGTCCAGGGTGAAGCGCGCGGTGCCGCCGAGCACCTCGGGCGTGATGCCGTACGAGTCCGGGCGGACGCGAACGGTCTCGCCGCCGCCCCGGTTGTAGGTGACCTCGACCTCGACGGTGCCGGAGAAGTCGAAGGCGGCCATCGAGGAGTTCTGCGCCTGGTTGCCGCCGGTGACGGGGTTGATGAGGGCGAGCCTGACCAGGTGGACGCCGAGCGTCTGCCAGGTGCCGCCGACGGGGCGCACCTTGACGGTGAAGGCGTTGTTGGTGGGCACGCTCGGAAGAGGCGGGTGGACGATCACTCTGTCCTCGACGGTGTCGGACTCCGCCGCGGTCGGTGCCGCGGACGGCGCGGCGGCCTGCGCGGTGCCCGCGAAGCCGGTGACGTAGCCGGCGACGGCGGTCGCGCCCACGGCCTGGAGTGCGGTGCGGCGGGAGGGCGAGGTGTTCATGAGGCATCCCTTAGAAAACGAAATCTAGTAACCGGTTACTCGATGCTCGAACGGGAGCGAAGCCAGGTCGGGGGGCGGGCGGGATCCGAACCCGCGAGCGGCCAGAGCTTCGACTCACGGCGGGGCCGTGTCAAGGCTCCTGACGGACATTCGAAACTTATCGGCGACTCGGGACCATGGCGACGACCGTCGGCGGGACGGTGCGGAGGCCCAGGAGACCTGGGCCCTCCGGCAGGTCGTCCACCGCTGGTCCGCCGCCTACTGTCCCGGCGGCGGCTTCAGCTCGCTCGGCTGGACGATGACGAAGCCCTCGCCCTGGAGGGCCAGCTGCATCGCCTCGCCAGAACCGCCGCGCAGCATCGAGCCGAAGCTCTGGCTCTGGTTGATCGAGGTGTGCAGGTTGGCCGACCAGCCGACCACCGCGTCCGTGTCGACGTAGACCGGGGCCTGCGAGGAGACCGGGATGATGATGGGCTCGCCGTCGGAGATCAGGCCGATGCGGCCCTGGCCGGTGAAGTGGCAGTTGAACAGGCCGCCGCCCGTCATGCCGGCCCCGCCCACCATCTTGATCTCGTAGGAGAGGGTCGGGTCGAAACACAGTACGTTGCGGCCGTTGATGGACAGGGCCTCGCCCGGCTGGTCGAGATCCATCACGAAGCAGTTCTGCGAGTTGTGCGCGAACCACACCTCCCCCTGACCGCGCACGGCCATCAGCGGCAGGCCCTCGCCGGTGACGGCGCGGCGCAGGAAGTTGCCCACGCCCTGGGACTTCACCTCGAACTGCAGATTGCCGCGAAAGGCCACCATCGAGCCCTGGCGGGCGTGACACTCGCCGTTGACCACGTACTTGATGGCCTTGGCGTGCTGAAGGGACATGCCCGGCGCGGTGGGCGGCTGGGCCTGGTATTCGGGTTTGAAAAGGTCGCTACGCACGCGCACAGCATAGACATTCGGCCAATGCGGACAGAAGGCGGGAGAAAGGGCGGGAATTTTGGTCGCTTTCCGTAGTCGAGCGAGGTGAAATCTCGAACTGCCGAAATAGCGGGAATTTGGCTACGCTGACCGGCGCCAACTCACGACGAGGCGGAGGTCCCGGGACAATCATGGCTCTGAAGAAGACGTTTCGCGCCACGGCGGTCGGCGATGGGGGAGACGGGCGGTGGGCGGCCGAGGCCAGGGCGGCGTGGCCGGAGGCCGAAAAGTGGCTGACCGACGAGGGGCGGACGGCGGCGGGCGCCGCCGAGGCGCGGCGGCTGTTCGACACCCATCTGCCGGAGCTCGTCCCGGTGTTGGAGCGGCTCGCGGCCCAGCTCGACCGGGGGCGGCTCGGCGAGACGTTCCTCACCCAGGCCGCGTTCAGGCCGTTCTTCGCCGCCTGCACCCAGGCCGCGTTCGACGGCGTCCTGCTGCGGAACTACGACTTCCCGCCCGACGAGGTCGAGGGCACCTTCGTCAGCTCGAACTTCCTGCGCCCGGTGATCGGTTCGCAGGACGGGATCTGGGGGCTGCTCGACGGGATGAACGACGCCGGGCTCGCCGTCTCGCTGACCTTCGGCGGCCGGCTGGTGCACGGTCCGGGTCTCGCCGTGTTGATCGTGGTCCGCTATCTGCTGGAGACCTGCGACACGGTGGACGAGGCCCTCGCGGCGCTGCGCCGGATACCGGTCGCGCTGTCGCAGAACCTCACGCTGGTCGACCGCGAGCGGGCGGTGACCGTGTACCTCGGGCCCGACATGGAGCCGACCGAGGCGGCGGGCGCGGCGGCCGGCGGGGCGCTCGCCTGCGCCGCCAACCACCAGCACCTGCCGGTCTCCGAGGAGGAGGAGCGGGGGACGAACACCGAGGAGCGGCTCGCGACCGTCAGGGCCGTGGCCGAGGGCCGGGAGCCCGAGCAGGTGCGGAGGGCGTTGCTGCGGCCGCCGCTCTACCGGTACGGCCACGAGGGCGCGGGCGGCACGGTCTACACGGCGGAGTACCGGCCGGCGGAGGGCCGCGTGACGTACCTCTGGCCGGGCGAGGAGCCGTGGGAGCTGTCGTTCGACGCCTTCGAGGAGGGCGGCAGGACGGTGACCCTGGGGCGGGAGGCCTGAAACGTGTCCCTCCTCCGCCGCTCGCCGGGTTGTGAGCACGACGGGGCGCGACGGAGGAGGGAGGTTCCGGCCGGCGTGACGGGGCGTCGTCCGGGCGTGGGGCCCGTCGACGGTGGGGGCGTTCCCGTCAGCCGCCGGAGTCGTGGGGGGATGAGATCGGGGTCAGCAGCCGTTCAGTATCGAGGTGAGCGCGCTCCGCTCGGCCGAGTCCACCGACAGGCCGTAGTAGTACTTCACCTGTACCCAGGCGCGGGCGTAGACGCAGCGGTAGCTGCTGAGCGGGGGCATCCATTCGGCCGGATCCTGGTCGCCCTTGGACTGGTTGACGTTGTCCGTGACGGCGATCAGCTGCGGCCGGGTCAGGTCGTTGGCGAAGGCCTGGCGGCGGGTGGTGGTCCAGGAGCTGGCGCCGGAGTCCCAGGCCTCGGCGAGCGGGACCAGGTGGTCGATGTCCACGTCGGAGGCGGCGGTCCAGGTGGCGCCGTCGTAGACGGAGTACCAGCGGCCGCTGGTGGCGGCGCAGCTCGAGTCGGTCACCACGTTGGTGCCGTCCCGCTGGAGGACGACCTCTCGGGTGTTGCAGCTGCCGCTCTGGGTGATCCAGTGGGGGAACAGGTCGCGGTTGTAGCCGGTGCGGTTCTCGGTGGCGACCGTGAGGGAGGCGAGGTAGGAGCGGGCGGTGGCCGCGCTGACCGGGGTGGGGAG
>NZ_SMKC01000003.1 GCF_004348315.1 Streptomyces sp. 8K308
CCCCAACCCCACCACCCCGACAGGAACCCAACCATGACGAGCCAGCTGAACACCTACCGCCTCACCTGGAAGCCCGCCGACGCCAACCTGGAGACCCTCACGGTCCGGATGCTCCGCTCCGACGCCCAGGAACTCCACGACCTTCTGACACGAAACGGGCTGGGGGAGACGACGCGCTGGATCGCCACATGTATCGGCGACGGCCGATACGTGCCCCGCCTGTACCAGCTCGCCCGCATCACCAGCCTCACCTCGACGGACGGCCACCCCATCGAGGGCGCCCCCGACCGCGACCGCGACGTCGTCGAGCGCGTCACCGAGGAGTGGTTCGTCCAGACCCGCCAGCCAGACGGCACCTGGGAAAGATCCAGCAGCACCCAGCCCACGAGCGGCCGCGGCCGCGAACGCCTCGCCGCCTTACAAAGGCGCTTCCCGGGCTGGCAGCACCGCCTCCGCCACCGCACCATCACCGTCGTCGACCAGACCGTCCCGGACGACGACACACCGCCCGACACCGCGCAGGCCGATGCCTGACCTCCTGCCCGCCGGCGACGACCAGGAGCACCGCGACGACGAAGCCCCACCGCCGCGCTGCCGCGCCTGCCACCGCCCGATCTCCGACCCCGACTCCATCGCCACCGGCCTCGGCCGTGACTGCCGCGCCCGCCACACCCACCCCATACCGCGCTCTGGCTGACCGCGCTCTGGAGCCGCGGGAAGACCTGGCTGGAGGCTTCGCCGAAAGACCTCAACGATTTCGAGCACTGGCGGCGAGTTGCGGCGGAGAACCCGGGGCGGATTAGTGGCGCCAAGTGGAACCGTGAGCTGGCCGCTTTCGAGTGCCTGTACGCGTGGGCGAAGAAGGAAGGCCATCTGGCCCGGAACCCCATCGCCATGAAGAGCGTGATGGGCCGCAACGGTGAGGTCGTGTGGGTCCCGGAACAGCGAGCCGGTGTGGCGTCGCTGGATCGATATCGGCCTGCGAGGACACACAGGCGAGGGGCTGCCCGAGCCCAGCTGGGTGGGCCGGCTGGAGGACCGCAATGTCGCCTTCGTGCGGATGCTCGTCTCATCGGGCCTGCGCCTGCAGGAGGGGGCGTCAATGCTGACTTTCGAGGTTCCCCGGCGGCGGCTGGGCGGGGGCCGCTACTACCGGGGGACGGTCGCGGCGGCGGTGACGCGGTCGAAGAAGCAGCGCACGTTCTACGTCGCCGCGGACGCGGTGGGGGACGTGGAAACGTACGTCGCCTCCTCGCGGGCTTGGGTCATACGCAGGGCCCAGCGGGTCGGCCGCTACGACCTGCTGCCCGGGATGCGGTGAGCTTGCTGTGGAGATCGGCACTCGGGTCGTTCAGGCCGGTGATCTCGACGGTCTTGCCGCGCTGGGCGTACTTCGTCTCGATCGCGTCCAGGGCGGCCACCGAGGAGGCGTCCCAGATGTGGGCGTGCAGTTTGGCGGGGCGTCGGCACGCTGTCCGTTCCGTTGCCAGCGGCGGGACAGTGCGGCCGGTGAGTCGGGTTCGCTCTACAAGGACGGCAGTAGGAAGACCAGGGCTGCCGTGAGCGGGGCGACAGCGATCATTGACATGCCCCAGGTCATCAGTGACCGGAACGTCGCGTCACGCTTGCTTTCCTCGGCATTGGCGACGACGAGTGCGCCGCCGGTCGAGAACGGGCTGGCGTCCACCGCGGAAGCGGCCACGCACAGGGCGGCGGTGATCCCGAAGGCGCTCATGTCGCCCGCTACGACGAAGGGGATGGCGAGGGGGACCAGCACGCCGAACATGGCGTTGGTCGAGGCGAACGCGGAGACGACCGCGCCGACCAGCAGCATGAGGAACCCGGCCAGCAGGGGCTGGTCGATGCCAGCGACGGCCTTCCCCAGGCTGTCCACCACGCCGACGGTTTGCAGCATCGTCACATAGGTCACGATCCCGCCGATCAGCAGCACTACGTTCCAGGCAATGCCCGAGGCCGCGTCCTTGGCCTGCCCGGGGAAGAAGATGACGAGCAGTACTGCCGCCGTCAGGGCGAGGAAGCCGACGTCGAGGTCGAACCACACGGCACCGACCACAAGGGCCACCAGCAGGGTGAGGGTCACGAGGGTCGTGACATCGGCCCGCGTACGGCCACGGGTGGCAGTGAGCACGGATACGGAGCCTCCCGAACCGCCCGGCGCATCACCCTCCAGCTGGGTGTCCTCGGGCGCCAACTCCCGGCGTCCGCGCAGCTTCCAGCCGCCGAAGAGGGTGAACGCGGCGAGGTTGAGCACGAGGTTGAAGAGGAAGGTGGCGACGAAGATGCCTCCCGCCCCCACGTGGACGCCGCTCTTGTCGAGCGCACCGTCGACGATGGTGTAGTAGACGGCGATGGGTGAGAATCCGCCCGCGTTGGTGCCGTTGAGTATCGAGAGGCCGATCAGCATCGGGTTGATGCGGTACTGCTGGGCGAGGGCCATGCCGATCGGCACAAGGATGGCGTTGGTGGCAGCGCTGATCGCGCCGATCCCGGTGATGAGGGCGGCGAGTGTGAACAGCACCCACGGAATCAGGATCACCCGTCCCCGGACGAAGCCCACTGCGGCCTTCACCAGCCAGTCGACTGTTCCGTTCGCCCGAGCGAGGGCGAACAGGAACGTCACGCCGACGAGGGTGACGAACAGCGAGCCGGGGAACCCCGCGATGATCTCACCGCTTTCCATACCGAAGTACGTGGTCCCGAGTAGGAATGCGGCGACGAGGGCCACCGCTCCCATGTTCACGGGTCTCCACATGCCGATCGCGAAGATCGCGACGAGTACCAGTGTCGACAAGACATCAGCGGACATGAGTCGCTCATTTCCGGGTCGCCGAGCGGTCGGCGCACACCGCGGGTCGAATATGGGGACAGGGCAGGGCTGAGGAACCGGCTTGCCGGTACGGGCTGGTGTGGGGGGCCAGGGTCAGTGCGGTGGGTCGGATCAGGTCAGTTCGACGCGGTAGCGGAACGTGTTGGCTCGGCCGCGGGTCACGCGGCGTTCCAGCGGTGTGTCGTCGTGGGCGCGGGCGATTCGCTCGATGACGACGACCGGTTCGTCTTCCGCGCAGCCGAGCAGCTCCGCGGTCGCGGAACCGCAACGCTCGACGGTGAGCTCTTCGCGCGCGCCGCCCACGATCTGGCCGGCCAGTTCCTCGTACGCCGGGTACAGCAGGTTGCCCAGCTCATCGAGTCCGGCGCGGGCGATGGCCTCGAACCGGGGCAGCGGCAGCCAGATGTCTTCCACCAGCAGCGGGTCGCCCTCGCGCGAGCGCACGCGCTTGAGGTAGAGGACTTGTGATTCCGGAGCGATGCGCAGGACATGGGCCACGGCCGCTTCGACGTTGCGCACCTCGCGCAGCATGATGCGGCTGTCGGGCAGGGTGTCACCCGCTGTGCCGTGACGGAAGAACCGGTGCAGCGCACGGTCCAGTCGTACCCGCCGCACGTAGGTGCCGTCGCCTTGGCGCCGCTCCAGCAGGCCTTGGTCGACCAGTTCGCCCATGACGCGACGGACGGTGCCCACCGAGACGCCGTAGAAGCCGGCGAGGGCCGATTCCGGTGGGATCGGCTCCGCGGGCGTCCATTCCGCGGACCGGATGCGTCCGATGAACTCCTCGCGAAGCTTGGCATGCAAGGGCAATCGGGGGTCGGCGAGTTCGAGTGCCTGCCTGCCGGGAGACGACGACTGTGTCATGGGGAACAGCGTGAAGGACAAACCTATAAACGTCTAGAGGTCTGTAGGGATTGATCTGTACGGTGGATGCCGTGACCGAAGTCGACACCCATGTCCACGTCTTCCACCGCGGCCTCCCCCTGGCTCCGGAGCGGCGGTACTCCCCCAGCGAGGACGCAACCTGGCAGACCTACCTGCGCATACTCGACGAGCACCGCATCGGCCGTGCACTGCTCGTCCAGCCGAGCTTCCTCGGCACCGACAACACCTATGTGCTGGCCGCCAGTCGTGCCCGGCCTGACCGGTTCCGCGCCGTCGTCGTGGTCGACACACAGGACCTGCCGACGGCGACCGCATCGCTTCCGGCGATGCACGCCGCCGGGGCGCGAGGGATCCGGCTCAACATCATCGGTGGGCCGGTTCCTGCACTGGAGCGGCCCGAGTGGCAGGCCCTCGGAGAGACGATGGCGGCGATGAGGTGGCACCTGGAGGTCCAAGCCCGCGGCGAGCAGTGGTCAGCGCTGGCTCCGGATCTGAGCCGCTGGCCGGGCGCAGTTGTCATCGACCATGTCGGTCTGCCCCAGGGCCTGCGCGATCCGCAGTGGAAGCCAGTGCTCGACCTCGCCGCCCGGCCCCACGTCTGGGTCAAGGCCTCCGGCTACTACCGCAGCCCCGACAGAACCGCCGCGCACGCTGCCCTGACACTCCGCGACACCGTCGGCATCGACCGCCTGCTATGGGGAAGCGACTGGCCCTGGACACAGTTCGAGGACGGGCGCCGCTACGGCGGCCTGCTCGCGGAACTCCACGACCTACTTCCGGTACAGGACGACGTGGAGCAAGTACTCGTACGCAATCCCGCGCGCCTGCTCGACTGGCCTTGACCGACGAGTGAACCGACGAGCCGGCCCGGCTGCGGATCCTAGAACCGCGGCGTCACGTTCCGGCCGGTACCGCCTCGCCTTGCGGGCTGCGCGGGGCTGGGCACCGTCGTGGCTGTGGCGGTCATGTCCAGCTCCAGGCGGCTGTTCATGTCCAGCTCGAACCAGCCGTAGGGGTTCACGTGCGTCCAGAACAGCGGGGACAAGGCCCGCCGGTCGGCGTCGGTGAGCGTGTCGGCCCACTTCGGATCGGCGAGGACCTGCTGCATCAGCAGCGTGTTGACGTGCACGAGGGCCGACTGGAGCAGGTGCAGGGCAAGCATGGACACCTCCTGGGACTCCTTGTCCGACCCGGCCAGGTCGCCGTCCTTGCCGTAGAAGAGGTCCTTGTTCGCGGAGTTCCAGTTCTCCACGACCTGGAGCCCGACCGGGTCCACCTTGTCAACCAGCGGCAGGACCCGGCAGCGGGGTACTACGCGTGGGAAGTGGTGGAAGAGTTCCCGTTCGCGTAGACAGGCAGCCAAGCCCTCAACGAGTCCGATCCTTGTATGAGTTCGCCTCACGACACGGCCGTGTTCTCGTATAGCTGCCGCCACCCGTCATGTAGCAGAACGTGATGGCCCTGGGGTGCGGTTCAGTGCTTCCCGTCCCGTTGAGACCGGTGATCGCCACGCTGTGGAGATCCAAGTTGGTTGAGGCGCGGAGGCATGGGTGCGGCAGGCAGGAGCTGGGGCGCGCGGTGCGCACGGCGTTCGTGTGCGTTCTGTGGAATCAGATTTGTCAAGTAGTTCAGTCTTTGCCCCGGTTGACGGCGACGATCGGCACGTCGCGGTCGCCGGGACTCCGATCTCGCGAGGTGTCCTCCCGGCTGGCGTGGGACATCGACCAGCCGTTCAAGCAGATGGTCGAGCGCAGCCTGCGAAGCTCTGCAGACGTCGAGCAGTTCATGGCTTCGGGCGGCGCGGGCCCCTGCCGAGAGTCTGGCAGGGGCTCGTGGTGTAGAGAGCCGAGGAGGGCCGGGACCTGTCCCTAGATGGGCAGCATCCTGGCCGACACGGCTTACCGTCTGCTGGTGGCTTGACGGCCCGGCGTCACTTCAGGTGCCGGGCGAGGAATCGGCCCGCTTCGTCGCCTGCGGACTGCGGGACGCCGGTGTGCCCGCCCATGTTGGCGTGCAGGGTCTTCTCCTTGGAGCCGAAGGCGTCGAACAGGTCCAGCGCGGCCTGCCGGTCGTTCCCCTCGTCGTCCCACTGCAGCAGGACGTGCAGCGGAATGGTGACCTGGCGGGCCTCCTCGAACATGGCCCGGGGGACGAAACTCCCGGCGAACAGAACGGCGGCCGAGATGCGCGGCTCGACCACCGCCAGCCGGGTCCCGATGGAGATCACTCCCCCCGAGTACCCGACCGGGCCGCCGATCTCGGGCAGCGACAGGAGGGCGTCCAGGGCGGCCTGCCATTCCGGGACCGACTTGTCGACGAGCGGGAGGATGAGGGCGTCGATGATCTCGTCGCTGACCGGCTCGCCGGCCTCCATGGCCCGGCGCAGGTTGGCGCGGGCCTGCTCAGCGGCGGGCCAACGGGGCCGGTCGCCGCTTCCGGGGAGCTCGATGGTAGCCGTGGCGAAGCCGTCCGCCGCAGCGTGTCGGGCCCGGGCCACCAGCCGGGGGTAGGTCTTGCGCAGCCCGAGGGGAGGGGGGCTGAGCAGGATCAGCGGCGTCGGTGCGGACGCGGATGCGGGTGTCCACAGGATCACGGCGTCGTGGACTTCTCCGGGCGGCTGGACACCCTCATTGCTACCCTCGCCGAGAACCCGTGGAGCTACCAAGTCGACGGCCACGTGGACGCCGACAACGAGCACGGCATACCCCACCGCACGACCTACACGTGCACCCTGTCGACCGCCGACGGCGAGGCGTGGACACTGGACGACCTCGTGATGAGCTAGCCGCTGCCCGCTCGAGTACGACCGCCGGCGCGCCAGGGAGGGACAGGGCGCCGCGCAACAGGGGGCCGCGCAGCATGCCCTTCAGCTTCGCAGCAGCGCCACCATCGTCGCGTCATCCCGGTAGCCCCGTCATCCTCCTTCACCGTGGCGACGAGCGCGTCCGCCAGGTCCTGAGGGCGGTCACCGAGCTCGCGACACAACTGCTCCATGCCCTCGTGCCCAACGTGATCCGGGATGCCGTCTGACATCAGCAGCACGAGCGGGATCTCCGCCGGGATCTCCGTCTCCCCGCACGTCGCCGCGCTGGCCTGGGCCAAGCCCAGCCGCGCCCAGTTGTCGTGGTGATCGGCGATCTCCGCGGCCACGCCACCGTTCCGGCGCAGCCACTCGCCCATGGTGTGGACGGTGTTGTACTGCCGCAGCTCGCACCCGGAGAAGCCGTAGGCACGGCAGTCCCCGATCCAGTGCACGGCGGTCGACTCCCCGGCATCCACGCGCGCGTAGACGGCGGACACGTGGGGAGGTCGCGGGTAAGCGTGGGCCATCTGGCCGGCGGTCATCAGGCCGGCCAGGCCGCCTTGGGTGGTGCCGATGTGGGTGATCACCGCGGGGGCGTGCTTCACGTAGCGGATGGCCTCGGGGCGGTGGCCTGCCGCGTCGACGACAGCCGCGCGCACCGCGCTCCTGTTCAGCCGGTGGACGTCCCAACCATCCGCGCACGGGGACTCCGTGCCGGGCCGCTGCGCTGTCCCAAGGAGCACTGTCTGCCCGAGCTGCTTGATCGTGTCCGTCATGGCGCCACGATGACACGCCATCCGATGCGGTCGAGGCATGTTCGGGAAAGTGCCCAGTTTCAGGCCGAGTAGGGGCATGCGTTGAGCTAGACGGCTCGGGACTTACGACCTGGGGAGCGATTGCCGGTGACGGCTGGTTGGTCAGGGCCTAGAGACATTGAGCGGCAGATCTCGGTGGAAGACGGCCATAGCCCGGCCGGGGCCGTTGTAGTCGTCGACGATCTTCGTGTCGAAGCCGAGGCTGCGATGGAAGGCGATCGAGCCGGTGTTTTCGATTGACGTGATCGCCTTCAACTGTCGTGCACCCTGACGTTCCGCTGCTTCAGCGAACGCCATGTACAGACGACGCCCGAGACCGATGCCACGGGCGTCATCCCGCGTGGCGATCAGATGCACGTACCCGGTGCCGTCTGGGGTGACGAACCCGAAGATGTATCCGCGGATTCCGTCCTCGGCCCGGGCAGCCAAACAGGTGGAACCGAACTCCTGCACCATTGCCAGAAGGTGCAGCGGCCGAAGGTCGCGTTCGCCCCAGTAACGGGGGTGATCAGCCAGGACCTGGTGGAAGTCGGCCACCCCGGCCGACGCGATGTGTATCCCCATGATGACGATCATGGCAGGTGCCTTGGCCGTTACACGCGAAGGTCCGCACGGGTTGGGCAAGTTGTGACGCAAGCCTGGGCCCGTGCGGCCTGTTCCCACCCTGCCCTATCCGGGGTCTCCCGCGCACATTTCGGTGTTTTGCTCGAAGAACTCGCCCCCAAGTGGCAGGCCGCCCGTGAGTCGGCCTTGCGTGAGCGGCGGGGCGGGGACCGCAGGCGGGCTGCTGGTGCCGGGCCCAAGCAACGCCTGGTCTTCGTCGACCGGCTCCTGGTCACTCTGGTGCACCTGCGGCTGGGGCTGCCGCACGCCGCTCTGGCACAGCTGTACGGCGTGGACCGCTCCACCGTCTCCGCAGCGGTCCGCGAGGTCCGCCCGCTGCTGGCGGCCCGCGGCTTCGCCGTCCCTGACCGGCCCAGGCTGCGGCTGCACACACTGGAGGACGTATTCGCCTACGCGGAGGCAGAAGGCGTGGACCTGCGGATCGACGGGAGCGAGGTGCAGGTCCGCCGCCCGCGCTCGGGTCGCCCCGGCCGCAAGGCGTTCGTCTCCGGTAATGAAGAAGCAGAACACGGTCAAGACCACCACCTTCAGCGACGTGCAGGGCCGCACCCTGTTCAGCGGGGTGGTCCGGCCCGGCCGGATGCACGACCAGACGGCCGTACGCACCGAGGGCATCGCTGAACAGTTCCGCTGGCACCCGAAGGTCAAGGCGGAGGTCGACGAGGGCTACCGGGGCCTGGCCAACGAGTTCCCCGCTCAGGTCAGCGCCCCGCCGAAGGAACCCAAGGACGACGCGCCGCTGGGCGAGCACCACGCCTGGCGTGAGTAACGGCGCCGTCAGTCCTCCCGGCGGATCTGCGTTGAGCACACCAACGCCGAATACAAGCAGTGGCGGCCCCTCCAGCGGTTCACCGGCCGCCGCGAGACCTAGGCCGAGACCCACCAGGCCATCGCCGGATTGGTCTCCGACCGATCCGCCCAGCGGGCCACCCGCCGCAAACCGGGCACCGAACTGGTACTCGCCCGCCAGGCCACCTGCTGATCACCCACCAGCCGACCCGCCAGGCCAACACGTCCCCAACTCAATTGCTCCCAAAGTCGTTAACCCGTCGCGCCACCGGATGCCTTGACGACTTCCTCGGTGGCGGTGAGGTCAGGGAACGTAGCTGCGGCACCGGCCTTGCGCAGGTCGTTCTCCGTGCTCCTGCCTGTGGCGATACCGATGGCGCGGACACCGTTCTCGACTGCGCCGATCATGTCGGCTGGTGTGTCGCCGAACAGCGTGACCCGCGCAGGATCGATCGTCCCCCATTGGCTGGCTGCTCGCCTCAAGGCCGCGCGCACCAGCCCGGCCCGCTCGTTGGCGTCCTGGCCGTAGGCGCCGGCATCCCAGTCGATGGGGCCGTCGAGCCCGTAGACCTTCAGCTTGATCGGGGCCGTGGCGCGAAGGTTCCCCGTGACGACGGTCTGGCGCACGTCGGGCTCGGCCGCCAAGGCGGCGAGCGCCGAGGCCGCGCCGGGAAGAGCGTGCCCCTGCTCTCGGATCTCGGGCATGCGTGTGAGGTGGAGCTCGGCGAGCCGTTGCGCGAAGCGCTCGAAGTCGTCGTCCGTGATGGTGATGCCGTGGGCGATGGCTGTCTTACGGAAGATGACGGGGTCCGTGAGGCCGTCGATGCGGATTCGATGCTGCTGAGGGGTGCCTAGGGCGTGCTCGAACGCTTCGGCGAAGAGGCGGCCTCCGACGCCTCGCATGTCGATGAGGGTGTGGTCGATGTCCCACAGTACGAGCCGCATGACTTCCTCTGGATGGTCAGTTGGTGCAAAGATGCCCCCTCGTCACCGTTTGTGGTTTTACGCTGACGGTGTGGATTGCCGACGGAGGGGAACGGCATGGGTACGCCGAGGTCGCCTATCGGTCAGAGAGTACGTGCCGCGCGGGAGCGCCAGAGGCGCACTCAATCAGCCGTGGCCGGATTGTGCGGCATCACAGTCGACTACCTCTCGCAGATCGAGCGTGGACTGAAGGTGCCCTCGATCGAAGTGCTGCACGCCCTCAGTCGCGAGCTCGGAGCGCCGGTCTCCCAACTGCTGGGAGACAAGGAGGACACCTCTCCAACCGAGCTGACTATCGCCCCAGCGGTCGCCCAGGCTCTTTTTGGATACGGCCGGCCACCAGCTGCTGAGCCGGTTCGACCTCACGTACTGCGCGAACGCGTCGAAGATGCCTGGCACATCTGGCAGACCGCGTCGGACCGCTTCACGAAGGCTGCGGGGATACTGCCGGATCTCATCCGGGACGTGGAGCGGGCCAGGACGGCCTACCGCTCACCAGGCGACGCCGGAGCCCACACAGAAGTGTTGCGCTGCGCGGCCGATCTCTACGCGCTCCTGCGTTCCTACTGCCGGCGCACCGGACGCACCGACCTGTCCCTCATGGTGGCCGACCGCGCACTGCGCGCCGCCCAGGAAGCCGACGATCCGGTCAGAATCGCCACCGCGCATTGGAACCTCGGGCACATCCTCCTGGGAGACAAGCAGCCTGAGGCCGCCGAGCAGGTGGCCCGCGGAGGCATCGAGCAACTGGCCAAGGCGCCCCCTTCCCGAGAAGTACTGGCGATGAAAGGCGCCCTGGAACTGGTGGCCGTTGTAGGACTCGCACGCCGCCGCCGGTGGTGGGAAGCCCGCGACCGCCTCAATGCTGCCGCTCCGCTTGCGGATAAGGTCGGTGAGACCAACGTCGGCCGCACCGTGTTTGGTCCCACCAACGTACAGCTCCATGCGCTCAGCATTGAGATGGAGGCTGGCGAAACCGTCGAGGCACTGCGCGTCGCGGACGATGTCGACACCAGCGAGCTGCCCTCCATGGAACGGCAGTACACCTTTGCGCTCCACGTCGCCCGCTGCTACGACCAGCGACGAGAAGACGCCGCCGTACTGGTGCACCTGATCGACCTCCAGCACGCCGCCCCTGAGGACCTGGCGCGGACCCCAGAAGCGGTCAGCATGGTGCGTCGCCTCGTGGAACGGGTGAGGCCCACCTACCGCAAGCAGGCCCTTGCGCTCGCCACCCGCATGGGCATCAGGTAGAACCCGAGCCCTCGGTCTACCCGAGCTGAGAGTTCGGGTTCCCCGAGCTGAACAGCTCTACGGTCACCGCACCATCCCCGGTCGGCGGAGGTGCCATGACCCACAGAGCCCTGCCCAAGACGGCCGCCGCGGCCATCCGCACAGCATGGGACGCAATCCGCGTCCCAAGGTTCCTGGCCACCTTGGCGATACAGCGGTACCACGGGGAGCCGGGCCCGATTCTCGTCATCCCGGCTGAACGGGTCCTCTACTTCCTCGTCCCTGAGGGAACCGCTGCCGCTTGGCGGATGGACGGCACACGAGGCATCACCGCGACCTGCTTGGAGCTGCCGCTCAGGCACAGGCAACGCCCTCCGGGCCCTTACTGGTTGGTGCCTCCTGCGGGACGGTGCTCCCTGACCGACCCCGCGGAGCTTCGACGGGTTCTCGACGACGTTGGTGGAACTCAGTCGGCGACCGCGCACCGCGTCACGGGCACCGCGAACAGACGCCACCAGGAGGCGCCCGGTGGCTAGTCCCCCCGGAACGGCGGATCCGAACGACGGGATCACCGTCATCACCGGCCTGGAGAAAGGCCCGCTCGAGCGTCTTCCGGAAGCGGCGACCTGCACCTACTGCAACCGCACCGTCTACATCGCCGCCGACCACGCACCCATCTGCCCCAAGTACTCGGCGAAGGCCACCAGGTGACCGCGCCGCCCGCCGGCCAGCAGCCCACCACCTGGGAGCCGCCCGGCCTCAACGCCCTGACGAGGTGGCAGCGCGACGGCCTCGCCTGCGTCGACTGCGGGCGCCTGTTGCTCTTCGTCACCTGCGTCCATGCCGACAGCCTCCGCGATGCCGACGACTGGACCTACGAGGTCTTCCTCTGCGAGCTGTGCGCCCTGCGCATCGCCAGCACAACGCCACCCCCCACGGCAACGGAGCCGCCCCATGAACCCTGAACCGAGCGTTCTGAAGGCCATACCCGTCACCAACACCACCATCCGCATCGGCGACATCCTCACCATCGGTGGCCGCCAGCAACCCGTCATCGGACTGACGGCCGCGGCCGGCGGCGCCAAGGCCGTCCGCTTCCCCGACGGGCTGGTGCTGCTCATGCCCCCCAACCTCGAACTGACCATCGCCCGCCGCGTCCCCGTCTTCCACTCAGGAACCCGATGACCTCCAACGACCTCGTCAGCCACGCCGACCACGTGCGGAGCGTGCTCACCGCCCCCGAACCCCCGCACCACACCCCGGGCGTCCGCCTCGTGACCACCGCCCAGGTGTGGCTCGTGACCAACGCGTTCCGCTACTCCGACACCGAACAGGACCGCCCCGACGTCTGGACCACCCGGGACGAAGCCCTCGACCAGGCCCGCCGCGCCATCACCGACGCGCGGGCGCGGCCGAGCCCCCCGTGGCGCCTTGCAGGAGCAACGACCCGTCCCAGCCGAGTGACCCACGCCTCGCCCCGTCGGCCCCGCCCGGCGGGGCGACGGCCTACTCGCCGCCCCCGGCCGGCTGGTGGCTCCTCCACTGCGGGAGCCGCCCAACGAGAGGCGCCGGCGCCGGCGCCGCTGCCCGAGCTCGGCGACCGCCCCTCCCCCCAGGAACTGGACCTGCTCCGTTCTTCGCGGGTGAGCCTTTCAGGTCTCTGGCCAGCGGGGATGGGGAT
Organism: Streptomyces sp. 8K308; assembly: GCF_004348315.1. GTDB lineage: Bacteria > Actinomycetota > Actinomycetes > Streptomycetales > Streptomycetaceae > Streptomyces. The sequence goes on from NZ_SMKC01000003.1 coordinate 12,663, forward strand.
GCGTGGGTTCCATGCCGAGGAGGTCGAGGAGATGGAGCTGCACACCCCGGCTGATGGCTATGGTGGGCGGGCCGGTGGCGCTGCCGACCCGTAGCCGCGGGCCGGAGAGGTGGTAGAGGATCATCCGGCCGGTGGGCGCGAAGAACGGATCCAGGATCCGGTCGAGGGGCTCGTCGCCAGGGTCCTGTACGGCGAGGTGGACACGGATCCGGCTGCGTGCGCTGGCCAGTGACACCGTCGAGTGGTGGGCCCAGTACGCCGTGATCCGGCCGGCCCGGCTGGTCGAGGTGGAGGGCGCCCTCCAGGCCCGCGCGGCCGTGGCGGCGGGAGGGGCCTGAGATGGCGGAGCAGACCACCCCGGCCCAGTCGTGAGCCAGTGGCAGAGCGAGTGGCGAACGCCCGTGCTGGTCGGCCTGGGGTCACCGTCGTCGCGATCGCGTTCTCCGTGCTGCTGGCCGCCCTCGCCGTGGGCGACGCGGACGCTCCACCCCGCACCTACGACTGCGCGAAGTGACAAAGTTGTCGTCGCTGTTCCGCCGCGTTCTCGCCGCATTACGAAGACCGGCGCCGTCGCAACGGAATATGGTCGGCCAACGCTGCTCGGGGGGATCCGCAGCAGGGCACCGAGAAGGGGAGAAGAATGGCCGACCGCAGTAGACGGGCCAGGAGCGGCCCGCGTCGCCTGGCGCGGTGGAGATCTCGGGTCGCGGTCGGGGCGGCGCTGGCCGCCCTGGCGACGACGCTGACCGTGGGCACCTCGTCCCCGGCCCAGGCGGACGGGGGGTCTTGTCCCAGTGGATTGGAATGGTATCGGTCCTACGACCCACCCCACCACGACCTCGTGTACGTGGCCGCAGAGACCATCATCAATTCGGTGAGGCCCGACTTCCTGGTGAGTGAGGAGCGCGTGGTCGTTAACGGCACGGACAGGGAGATCACGGGAAGCTTCACATCGTCGGTGTCGAGGACGTTCAGTCTGACCTCCACGTTCGGCGCCGGTGTCTCGCTGTTCGGCTTCCTGAGCGCCAACGTCAGCACGAGCATCACACAGAGCACGACGACCACGACCGGTGTTACGGCCACCGCGCCCGTTCCCCCGTACGGCCGGGTGATCGGCCAGTACGGCGTCGAGGCGTACGTCGTGGATCTCACCGTCAACGAGTACCGCTCCATCGGCGGCCTTCCCGAAGAGTTCGGCTTCTGCTATCTGGACGCCTCGTACGCGGGCACGAGCGTCGCGCCGACGGTCTACGCCGGCTGGCGGGTCATACCCGGCTGACGCACCCGCTGCACGCGCCCTTCCTGGCCTCCGCCGCCCCCGGGCGGCGGAGGCCACCCGTTTGCCTGCGCCCGCGTTGCCGGGCTCGAACTCAACCTCCCGACACCCACATCGGACAAACCCGCTGGCCACAGACCTGAAACAGTGACCCGCGAAGTACGGGCCTAGCGGCCGTCCTGAACAACGCCGTCAGCGCCGAGATCAAGCAGGTTTACAGCTACTCGGACCGCGACCCGACTCCGACGCACCCCGGCATCGGCGTCGAGTTCCACTCCGGAGCCAAGGCGTTCTGCATGTTCGACGGGCCGCCGGCGTAGGGCGATCGCGTTGCTGGGCTGAACGGGCCCGGAGGGGGCGGTGTTTTCAGCGGGGTTGGTGGGGGAGAGGAGTCATGTTGCCCCCACCGTTCGGGCGACTCTGCTCACGGAGCGGCGTGTAGGTGTGAAACGAAGGTTCAACGACTTCGTCAACCCGCTCTACTTCTTGCCCGGCGAGCAGAACGCCACCGTCCAGCTGACCCTGTTCAACTTCCAGAGCCAGTTCGAGACCCAGTACAACCTGCTGTTCATGGACATCCTGCTCATCACCATCCCGCCGCTGGTGATGTTCCTCTTCTTCAACCGGCAGATCGTGGCCGGCATGACCTCCGGGGCGGTCAAGGGCTGAGCCCGCGCGCCGCAGGGACGCAGACGACGACCGAAAGAACCGAACCGGAAGTGGGAGAACCGCATGCCCCTCGTCACTGTCAGCCCCGCCCGATTCGAGCACCGGGACACCGCGCTCGGCATCGGCACCGCGACGCCTCGCCTCTCGTGGCAGGTGACCACGGACGACCCCGGGTGGGCGCAGACGGCCTGCGAGATCGAACTCGACGGCGCGGAGGTACGACGCCTGGAGACGGTCGAACAGGTGCTCGTGCCCTGGCCGTTCGAGCCGCTGACCGCCCGCGCCAGGGCCACCGTCCGGGTGCGCGTCGCCGCCGGTGAGCGGTGGTCGGAGTGGAGTGAGCCGGCCACCGCCGAGGTCGGCCCGCTGGCCCCCGAGGACTGGACGGCACGCTTCGTCAGCCCCGCCACCACCGGCCGGATCGGCGACCCGGCGCCCGTCCTCACCCGCACCCTCACCGTGCGCCCCGACGTCGTCTCCGCCCGCCTCCGGCTCACCGCGCACGGCGTCTACACCGCCCACCTCAACGGTGTCCGGGTCGGCGACGAGATCCTGGCCCCCGGCTGGACCGCCTACGCGGACCGACTGCGCTACCAGACCCACGACGTCACCGAGCTGCTGAGGGAGGGCGAGAACACCATCGAGGTGCTGCTCGGCAACGGCTGGTACCGCGGCCGCCTCGGCTGGGGCGGGCGCCGCGCCCTCTACGGGGACCGGCTCGCCCTCCTCGCCCAGTTGGAGATCGTCCACGCCGACGGCTCGGTCGATACCGTGGGCACCGACGAGGACTGGACGGCGCGCCCCAGCGGGGTGCTCGCCGACGACCTCTACGACGGCCAGCGCACCGACCTGCGGCCCCGCGAGCCGGGGCCCGCGGACGCGGTGGAGGTGGTCGAGGCCGACCTCGGCCGGCTCGTCGCCCCCGACGGGCCGCCGGTGCGGATCACCGACACCCTGCCGGCCACCCGGGTGTGGCGCTCGCCCTCCGGGAAGACCCTGGTCGACTTCGGACAGAACGTCGTCGGCTGGGTGCGGCTGACCGCGCGCGGCACCGGGGACGGCACCGAGGTCACCATCCGGCACGCCGAGGTCCTCGAGCACGGCGAACTCGGCACCCGACCGCTGCGCAGCGCCCAGGCCACCGACACCTATCTGCTGCCCGCGGCCGACGAGCTGGTGCTGGAACCCGAACTCACCTTCCACGGCTTCCGCTACGCCGAGGTCACCGGCCTCGACGCCGACGCCGACGACTTCGACGCCGAGGCGGTGGTGGTCGGCACCGACCTGCGCCGCACCGGCTGGTTCGAGTGCTCGGATCCGGACGTCAACAGATTGCACGAGAACGTGGTCTGGGGCATGCGCGGCAACTTCCTCGACGTGCCGACCGACTGCCCGCAGCGCGACGAACGGCTTGGCTGGACCGGCGACATCCAGGTCTTCTCGCCGACCGCCAGCTTCCTGTTCGACAGCGCCGGCTTCCTGACCTCCTGGCTCGCCGACCTCGCCGCCGACCAACTCCCGGACGGCTCGGTGCCGTTCGTCATCCCCGACGTGCTGCGCGACGCGGAGCCCACCGCCGCCGCCTGGGGCGACGCCGCCTGCGTGGTGCCCTGGGTGCTCTACCAGCGGTACGGCGACGCCGACCTGCTGCGCCGGCAGTTCCCCTCCATGCGGGCCTGGGTCGACCGGATCGCCTCGCTGACCACGGACGGCGTGTGGGCCGGCGGCTTCCAGTTCGGCGACTGGCTCGACCCGGCCGCGCCGCCCGACAACCCCTTCGCGGCCCGTGCCGACCACGACGTCGTCGCCACCGCCCACCTCGCCAGGTCCGCCGAGCTCGTCGCCGAGGCCGCCGCCGTCATCGGCGCGGACGGCGCGCCCTACGCGGCCCTCGCGGAGCGCACCAGGGAGGCGTTCGCCCGGCACTACGTCACCGGCGCCGGCCGGGTGCTCTCGGACGCCCCGACCGTCTACGCCCTGGCCATCGAGTGGGCGCTGCTGCCCACTCCGGAGCAGCGCGCGGCCGCCGGCCTACGCCTCGCCGACCTGGTGCGCGCCGGCGGCTTCCGGGTGGCCACCGGCTTCGTCGGCACCCCGCTCATCACCGACGCGCTGACCTCGGCGGGCCGCCCCGATCTGGCCTACCGGCTGCTCCTGGAGCGCGGCTGCCCCTCCTGGCTCTACCCGGTCACCATGGGCGCCACCACGGTCTGGGAGCGCTGGGACTCGATGCTGCCCGACGGCACCATCAACCCGGGGCAGATGACCTCGTTCAACCACTACGCGCTCGGCGCGGTCGCCGACTGGATGCACCGCACCCTCGCCGGGCTCGCCCCCGCGGCGCCCGGTTACCGGCGGATCACCGTCCGGCCGCTGCCGTACCCCGCGTTCAGCCACGCCTCGGCCCGCCACCTGACGCCGTACGGCGAGGCACGCGTCTCCTGGCGGCGGGAGGCGGGCGAGCTCACCGTCGAGGCCGTCGTCCCGGTCGGCGCCACCGCGACCGTCCACCTGCCGGGCGTCGCCGAGCCGGTCGAGGTCGGCCACGGCCACCACGGCTGGACCGTCCCCGAGCCGGCCGCCGACGCCCCGCGGATCAGGACGGTCCGCGACCTCGTCGACGACCCCCGGCTGTGGGGCGAGGCGGTGGCGGTGCTGACCAAGCACGGCCTGGCCAGGGACGCCGAGGACCTGGCCGTGAGCGCCGCCCCCTACCTGGACGCGCCGGTGCTCGAACTCCCGCACCGGCTGGCCCGCAAGAAGTCCCCGGACGAGGTGGCCGCGGCGGCGCGCGCCCTGGAGGAACTGCTGCCGGCCACGGACTGACGGCCGGGGCCCGGCCGGGGGCGCCCAGACCGCCGCGGATCTTCAGGTCCGAGGTGTACTCGGCGGCCACGGCCGGGCTCGGTGCCGGGTGTTCAGAGTCCGCCGACGCTCGCCGGGAGGCGGGCGCAGCGGCGGCAGAGGCGGGCCGAGGCCGCCATCCTGGTGTGCGAGCCGACGGCCAGCGCCGCCGTGAGCACGAGCAGCGGCCAGGTGGCGGTCAGCGGCGCGCCGACGGCCAGCGTCAGCCCGGCGGCGCCGGCGGCCAGCGCCGAGACGGTGCCGGTCCAGGCCGCCAGCGCGGGCAGGCGGTCCGGCACGGGCAGCCGGTGGGCGAGCGGCCCGGTGGCCGCGAGCACGGCGGCCGCCGGCAGGGCGGCCACCACCGCCACCGCGATCAGGCCGCCCGCGAGCAGCTGCGCGGCCCTGGCGAGTCCACCCGCCGCGCCGCCGGCCTGCCAGCTCAGGAACCAGCCGGCTAGCAGCACGGGCGCGGCCAGTGCCACGGTGCGCGCCGTGTGCCTGACCTGGGCGAACGTCAGCTCGCGCTGGCAGTCGGGCGCCAACTCCGCGGGCGTGCCGAACTCGCGCAGCGCGAGGTCCAGGGCGCGCCCCCGTGGCGTCCCGTTCCGTGCGTAAGCGGCGACGGTGTCGGCGAGGCCGTCGCGGATCTCGGTGAGCAGCCTGGCCTTGGCCGGCGCCGGGCCGTGCAGCTCGGCCGCCAACTCCGCGACGTACGCGTCCAGCGGATCGGTGGCCCCGGCGGCGTCGGCGGCGTCGGCGGCCGTCATGTGGCGGGGGAGGGGTTGAGTACGGAGCCGATCGCGGCGGTGAACTCGGCCCAGGCCCGCCGCTCCCCGGCCAGCGCGCCGCGCCCGGCCTCGGTGAGCTGGTAGCAGCGCCGGCGCCGCTCGCCCACCGAGTCCCAGCTGCTGCTCAGCAGCCCGAGCCGCTCGAGGCGGTTGAGCGCCGGATAGATCGTGCCCGTGCGCAGCTCGAGCGTGCCGCCGCTGCGGCGCTGCACCGCGGTGATGATCGCGTAGCCGTGCAGGGGGCCCGCCTCCAGCACGGCCAGCAGCATCCCGTCCAGATGTCCGCGTACCGAGTCCGCCTTCATGCCAGGAAGTCTAGCCCGCCGACCTGTAGGCCGGGAACCTATTGGCTGTCGATGCCTATTGGACGTCGATGGACGCGGCTGGGGAGCGGTGCCTCGGGTCGGCGACGATGTCGGCGAGATAGAGGCGCTGGATGCGCCGGGCCTCGGTCAGGATCACCGGGTCGCCGTCCGGCGCGTTCCGGAAGGCGAGCTGCAGCAGCGCCTCGGAGGCGCACACGCCGGCGCGGCAGGCGACGGCCAGCTCCTCGCTGTCGACCAGCCGCTCCTGGGCGACCAGGATGCGCCGCAGCTGGTGGGCCACCATCGCGTTGTTGTCCTCGTCCAGCTGGAGCAGCTCCCGGCTGAGGTAGCGGCCGGCGCGGATCGCCAGGTAGCCGGGGTGCTGCCGGTACAGCTCGACATAGCGGTCGAAGACCAGGTTGACCAGGTCGAACCAGCGGGCGCCGCGGGCGTCGTGCAGGATGGCCCGCATCGCCGCCGAGTGCCGCTCCATGTGGTGGCGCGCCACGGCGGCCAGCACGGCGTCCTTGTCGTCGAAGAACTGGTAGAGGGTGCCCACCGGCACCTCGGCGTCGGCGGCGATCCGGCGCGTGGTCACGGCCTCGACGCCCTCCGTGGCGAGCAGCCGGTCGGCGGCGGCCAGGATGGCCTCGACGCGGGCGCGACTCCTCGCCTGTTGCGGCGCCTTCCGCAACCCGAGGCTGGCAGTCCGCTGGGTCATCGCATCGCTCGTCATGGGGTTAGCCGTTTCGGTGCGCTCCATTCTAGCGAGGCGGCCAGTGGCCCGGTTCAGCCGTTGACCTCGGCATAGATCCTCCGGTTGCGACGGTAGAGGGAGCGGAAGGTGGCGTACGTCCGGTCGTAGACGCGGCGGTTGGCGGGGTCGGGGGTGAACTCGGCCGCGATGGCGACCCGTTCCGCGATCTCGGGCCAGTCGAGCTCGCCCAGTGCGACGGAGGCGATCAGCGCGGCGCCGCGCGCGTTGGCCAGGGCCGGGTCGGCGACCTGCCGGATGGTGCGGCCGAGGACGTCGGCCATGGCCTGGCACCAGAACGGTGAACTGGCGCCGCCGCCGATGAAGTTGAGGTGCGGGAAGGCGCGCCCTGTGAACCGCTCCACGGACTCGTTGAGCCAGCGGGCGTTGAGCGCGATGCCCTCGAAGGTGCTGCGCGCCAGGTCGGCCCGGGTGGTGGTGAGCGAGACGTTGAACCAGCCGCCGCGCACCGTGGGGTCGTCGACGGGGGTGCGCTCGCCGTTGAGCCAGGGGGTGAACACCACGCCGTTGCTGCCGGGCGGCGCCGTTGCGGCCAGCCGGTTGAGCCGGCGCAGGATCTCCTCGCGGGCGCCGGGATCCGGCTCGCCGCCGGGAGGGGCGCCGTCCGGCTCGAGAACGTTGCCGACGAGCCAGTCGATGCCCTTGCCGGCCACGTCCTGGATGGTGGCCACCCAGTAGGAGCCCGGCACCACGGAGGGCAGGGCGGCCACGTTGTGCCAGGCGTCGGTCTTCTTGCGCGGCACGTGGCAGGAGAGCCAGGCCGAGGTGCCGACGCACAGGTGCCCCTCGTACGGCAGCACCGCGCCGGCCCCGATGGCGGCGGCCGTGGTGTCCCCGGTGCCGGCGGCCACCTGGACGTGTTCGCCGAGCCCGAGATCGGCCGCCGCCGTGGGCAGGATCGGGCCCACGAGGGTGGCCGGCGGCACGAGGTCCGGCAGCTTCTCCCTGGGTAGTCCGCTGAGCCGCAGCAGCCGCTCGTCGTAACGGACCGCGCCGGGTGTCCGGTTGTCGGTGCACCAGCGCAGCGCCATGGTGTCGTGGCCGGCCACCGGCCGCCCGGTCAGCCGCATCGTGAGGTACTCGGGCACGTCGAGCAGATAGGCGGTCCGCTCGTAGACCTCGCGCCTGGCCGCCCTGAGGAACTGACTCTGCCCCACCGGGTCCTTGCCGGTGAGGGTGGGCGCCCCGCCCGACCTGGCGATCCAGCGGGCGAGGCGCAGCGCGTGGTAGCCGGTGCCGGGGATCCGCAACGCCCCGCCGGCCAGCCGGCGCGAGTGCTCGGCGCCCCGCCCGTCCATCCACAGCAGGGCGCGGTGCAGGTGCCGCCCCTCGGCGTCGACCGGCACCGTGCCGCCCCACTGGGCCGAGAGGCAGATCGCCGCGATGTCCCCGATCGGCGCCAGCCGGCGACTCAGCAGCCGGTGGAGCGTGTCGCGGACGGCCGCCCACCAGTCGTCCGGGTCCTGCTCGGCGCCACCGCCGGGCAGCAGGTGCAGCGGGACGCGGGCCGTCTCGTGCCCGAGGATCCGGCCGCCGGTGGTGGCCAGCACCGTTCTGGCGCCGCTGGTGCCGAGGTCGACGCCGATCACGTAGCGGGGCGCCACGGCGGTCAGGCCCTGGCGAAGACGCGGTCGAAGCGGGCCAGGGCGTCGTCGACGACATCGTTGGTGTGGGCCATGCTGGTGTAGAGGCGACTGCCGGCGATGGTGATCAGGCCCTCGGCGGTGTACGCCATCGACATCTGGCCGAGCATCTCGGTGCGCGGGCCGAGCTCGGTGAAGAAGCCCGGGTCGGCCAGGGAGAGATGCAGCACGCCCGAGGTGTGCAGGTGCACGATCGAGCCGATGTTGTAGGTGACGTAGGGCAGGTCGTACCGCTCGATGAGCGCGGCGAGGCCGGTGCGCAGCCGGTCCCCGGCGCGGCCGGCGAGCGCCGGCGCCCCGGTGCGGTCCATCTCGGCCAGCGCGTGGTAACCGGCCACGCAGGACAGCGGGTTGGCGGAGAGCGTGCCGCCGACGAAGACCCGCTTGCCGACCGCGGTGAGGCCGCCCTCGAGGACGCCCATGACCTCGTCGCCGCCGCCGATGCCGCCGGCCGCCGGGTAGCCGCCCGCGACGCACTTGCCGAACACGGTCAGGTCGGGCCGGACGCCGAAGTAGCCCTGCGCGCCGCCCATGCCGAGCCGGAAGGCCGTGACCACCTCGTCGAAGACGAGCAACGCGCCGAACTCGTCGCACAGTTCGCGGATCCGCGCGTTGTCGTCGGACCGCACCAGGTGGGTGCCGCTCTCCGGGCCGACCGGCTCGACGATCACGGCGGCCGTGCCACCGGCCTCCTCGTTGGCCACCAGCCGCTCGCGCAGCGCCTCCAGGTCGCCGGGCGGCACCTCCTGGGTGAGCCGCAGCGCCCCCTCCGGGATGCCGGTCGCCTCCAGGCTGCCGGTGCCGGGGATGCGCAGCCCGTAGACCACCTGGTCGGACCACCCGTGGTAGGCGCCGCCGACCTTGATCACATGGGCCTTGCCGGTGTAGGCCCTGGCCACCCGGACGGCGGCCATCACGCCCTCGGTGCCGCTGCCGAGCATCCGGAACTTGCCGACGGCCGGCATGAAGTCGTGGATGAGCTTGGCGAGTCGGACCTCGGCCGAGTGCAGCATCCCGGTGACCGGGCCGCACTCGGCCAGCAGCTCGGCCACCCTCTCGCGCACCGGGCCGTAGTTGCTCCCCAGCACGGTCGGGCCGCCGGCCTGGAGGAAGTCGAGGTACCGGTTGCCGTCCACGTCCCACAGGTAGGGGCCTTCGGCCCGGACGACGTCGAGCGGCCAGGGCTCGTTGAGCGCCAGGTTGTGCTGGACGCCGCCCGGTATGTACGCGGCGGCCTCGGCCGCCGTCGCCCGGGAGCCCGCCGTGTGCTTCTCGAACCAGGCGCGGTAGTCGGCCAGCGCGGCGTCGTCCGGACGCCTGACGGGGGTGCTGACGAGGAGGTCGAGGCGCGCCTCGACGGCGTCGACGTCGGGCCAGTGCGAGATCGGACGTTGGTTCATGGGCATGGTCCCTTCACAGCCGCCCTTCACAACTTCCTGGTCGTTCCGTAGTCGCCGGCGAGCGCCTGCGTGATCACGGCCTCCTGGGCCTTCTTGTCCAGCAGGTGCGGGGTGCCGAGCGCCAGGCAACGGGCGTACAACTCCGCCACCCACTCGGTGAGTTCGAGGTTGGCAACGGCCTTCTCCACGGTGGAGCCGAGCGCGATCGAGCCGTGGTTGCGCAGCAGCGCGGCCTGCCGGCCGTCCAGCGCGGCGACCACGTGCGCCGCCAACTCGTCGGTGCCGTAGGTGGCGTAGGGCGCGACGCGGACGGTGCCGCCGAGCGACAGCATCGCGTAATGCACCACCGGGATCTCGTCCAGGGTGCAGGCGACGGCCGTGGAGGCGAGCGCGTGGGTGTGCGTGACGGCCCCGGTGCCGGTGGACCGGTAGACGGCCAGGTGCATGGGCACCTCGGAGGTGGGCGCGAGTTCGCCGTCGACGACCTGCCCGTCGAGGTCGATGACGGTCATCATGTCGGCGGTCAGCTCGCTGATCACCCCGCCGGTCGGCGTGACGGCCACCAGCTCGTCCACCCGCACCGACAGGTTCCCGCTCGTCCCGATGACCAGGCCGCTCGCGGCCAACCTGCGGCCGGCGGCCGCCAGTTCCTCACGCTCGCGTTGCAGCAGCATGTCCTCTTCTCCCTGACGTCCGCCGCGCCGATGACGGCGACTGAACCGTGCTCAGACGCATGCTAGGCCAAAAAGTGAACGTGATACATATTCACAACTTGCCGGGCCGGCGCCACTCTGGGACCGAGGGAGACGGGGGCAGGACGCGACCAGACGGGAGCGAACGATGCCACGCCACACCAGCAGAAGGAACGTCCTGCGCGCCGGGACCGCCGTGGCCGGGGCCGGCCTGCTCGGCACCCTCCCCACCCGGCGGGCGCACGCCGCCGACGACCAGGCGCCCTACCTCGTCGGCCGGGGCATCGCCGACGCCACCGGCGAGATCGCCGAGGTCGGCATGATGGGCTACGGCCGCCCCGACCAGCAGGCCGCCGGGCTGCTCTCGCGCACCAGGGCCCGCGCCTTCGTCATCGTGGACCGCGCCGGCGGCGAGCGCGTCGCCCTGGTCGTCGTCGAGGTCGCGATGATCTTCGCCAGCGTGCACCAGGAGGTGCTGCGGCGCCTGCGGCATCGCCACGGGGAGCTGTACACCGCCCGCAACGTGTTGCTCGCCGCCACCCACAGCCACGCGGGCCCCGGCGGCCACTCCCACCACGCGCTCTACAACCTGACCACCCTCGGCTTCCACCGGGCCACGTTCACGGCCCTCGTGGACGGCGTCGTCGAGGCCGTCGCCCGCGCCCACGACGACCTCGCCCCGTCCCGGCTCGTGCTCGGCCACGGCACGTTGCGGGGCGCCAGCGTCAACCGCTCCCGGTCGGCCTTCGCCCGCAACCCCGCCGACATCACCGACCACTTCCCCGAGGCCATCGACCCCCAGAGCACGCTGCTGCGCGTCGAGCGCGGCGGCCGCCCGGTCGGCGCCGTCAACTGGTTCGCCACCCACGGCACCAGCCTCTCCGGCGACAACCGGCTGATCTCCACCGACAACAAGGGGTACGCCGCCTACCACTGGGAGCGCGTGGTGGCCGGCGGCGACTACCTCGCGCCGGCGGGCCCCGACTTCGTCGCGGCCTTCGCCCAGACCAACGCCGGCGACATGTCGCCCAACCTCGACCTGCGGCCGCCCACCACCCCCGCCGACTTAGCGGCCGCCAGGGCCAACGGCCTCGCGCAGTACCGGGCCGCCGCCGAGCAGGCGGCCGCCCCCGGCACCGCCGTTGCGGGCCCGGTCGACTCTCGGCTGATCCATCTCGACCTCTCCGACGTGGCCGTCGACGCCGAGTTCACCGGCGACGGCCGCCCACACCGCACCGCGAAGCCGGCGGTCGGCGCCGCCATGGCCGCCGGCAGCACCGAGGACGGCCCCGCCTTCCCCGGCTTCGTCGAAGGCGAGAACGCCTTCTGGGACTTCGTCTCCGACACGCTCGTCTACACGGTCTCGCCCGAGCTGCGCGCCGCGCACGCCCCCAAGGACGTCTTCGTGCCCATCGGCGCCATGAACGCGCTCTTCCCCTGGGTGCCGGAGCGCTTCCCGATCCAGCTGGTACGCGTCGGCCAACTCCACCTGCTCGGCGTGCCGGGCGAGGTCACCATCGGCGCCGGCCTGCGGCTGCGGCGCACCGTCGCGGCGGCGGTCGGCGCCGACCCGCGCGACGTGCTGGTGGCCGGCTACGCCAACGGCTACTTCCACTACGTCACCACCCCCGAGGAGTACGACGCCCAGCAGTACGAGGGCGGCAGCACCCTCTTCGGACGCTGGCAACTCCCCGCGCTGCAACAGACGTTCGCCACGCTCGCGGTGGCCATGCGTGACGGGCGCCCGGTGTCACCCGGGCCCGGCACCCCCGACCACTCCGGCAGCGCGCTGTCCTTCCAGCCGGGCGTCGTTTTGGACGCCCCGCCGCCGGGCCACGAGTTCGGCGACGTGCTCACCCAACCGAACGCCGTCTACCGGGCGGGACAGCGGATCACCGTCGTCTTCGCCGGCGCCCATCCGTCCAACGATCTTCGCCGAGGCGGCAGTTACCTGTGCGTCGAGCGACGGCTGCCCGACGGCCGGTGGGCCACGGTCGCCGACGACGCCGACTGGTCCACCACCCTGCACTGGGCCCGCGACGGGCTCGCCGCCTCCCGGATCACCATCACCTGGGACATCCCGCCGGAGGCCGATCCCGGTGCCCACCGCGTCCGGTACGCCGGCGACGCCCGCTCTCTCACCGGCGCCGTCCGCCCCATCGCCGGCACCAGCGGCGAGTTCACCGTCACCGCCTGAGCGGCGGCCGCGCTGCTCAGGCCGACGGCAGCCCGGGCGAGACCGCGATCTCCCGCTCGGCCGCCTCGATGATGCCGAGCACCGCCGCCGAGGCCGCCTCCGGATCGCCCCGCTCCACGGCCGCCACGATCGCGCGGTGGGCGGGCAGCGATGCCTCGACCGCCCCCGGGGTCCGAGTGCTCACCGCGAAGCTGTGCTGGAGCGCGATGTCGATGGCCCGGCCCAGCGAGCCGAGGAGCCGGTTGCCGCTCGCGTCGAGCAGGCTGCGGTGGAAGGCGATGTCGGCCTCCACGTACCCGGCCCGCCCGGGCCGCGCAGCCGCCTCCTCCATGGCCGCGAGCGCGTCGCTCAGGGCCCGCAGCTCGGCGGGGCGCGCCCGGCCGGCGGCCAGCCGCGCCGCCTCCGGCTCGACGATCCGCCGCAGCTCGCCGGTGTCCCGCAGCATGGCCGCCGAGTCGCCCTCCTGCTGCCAGCGCAGCACGTCACGGTCGAGGTGGTTCCAGTGCTCGGGCGGCAGCACCCGCGTCCCCGTCCGGGGCCGCACCTGCAACATGCCCTTGGCCGCCAGGGCCTTCACCGCCTCTCGCAACGCGCCCCGGCTGACCCCGATCTCGGTGGCGAGCACGTCCTCGACCGGCAGCGGCCGCCCCGGCTCCCACCCACCGCCCACGATGCGCCGCCCGAGCTCGTCGACCACCCGCTGGTGCATGGTCCGGTACCGCATCACGATCTTTGCCCACCCTCTGGACGCCATTCGTCGAATCATTTAATGATTGCCCTCAGGTTAACGCGACCTTCCGCTCCATTGGTCGATGAGAGGCGTTCCCCCCATGACGCATGCCGACGACGAAGTCAGCACCCCGAACCGTCCCACCGCTCCCTTCCCCATGAGCACCCGCAACCTGCCACGGCCCGAGGTGCGGCCGCTCCCGGAACCGCCCCGCAAGATGTGGCGGATCATCGGCCCCGGCATCGTGGCGGCCGGCGTGGGCCTGTCCTCGGGCGAGTTCATCCTCTGGCCGTACATCGCCTCCCAGGCCGGGCTCGTCTTCCTCTGGGGAGCCGTGGTCGGCGTCGTCACCCAGTGGTTCCTCAACATGGAGATCGAGCGCTACACGCTCGCCACCGGCGAGACCGCGATCACCGGCTTCAACCGCTACTGGCGCCACTGGGGCGCGGTCCTCGTCGGCCTGACGTACGCGGCCAACCTCTGGCCTGGCTGGACGACCAGCTCGGCCACCATGCTCTCCTACGTCTTCGGCGGCGATCCCACCGTGATAGCCGTCTGCCTCCTGCTGCTGATCGGCGCCATACTCACCCTGGCGCCCGTCGTCTACACCGCCCTCGAACGGATGCTGTTCGTCAAGGTCGCCCTCATCGGCGGCTTCTTCCTGCTGGCGGTCTTCCTCGCGATCAAGGCGTCGAGCTGGCGCGAGCTCCCGGACGCGGTCACCCACATCGGCCAGTTCCCCAGCGAACTCGGGGTCGCCGTCCTGATGGGAGCGCTCGCCTACGCCGGAGCCGGCGGCGGCCAGAACCTCTGCCAGAGCAACTGGATCCGCGACAAGGGCTTCGGCATGGGCCACTACGTGCCCCGCCTCGTCAGCCCCGTCACCGGCAAGAAGCAGGAGGCCGCCGCCCCCACGGACACCACCGGCTACGTCTTCGTCCCCGAGGGCGAGAACCTGGCGCGGTGGAACCGCTGGTGGCGGTTCGCCAACATCGAGCAGGCGATCACCTTCGGCCTCACCACCGTCGTCACCATCGTGCTCGCCTCGCTGCTCGCCCACTCCACCCTCTTCGGCACCGAGGGCCTCGCCAACAACGTCGGCTTCGTGGAGGCCGAGGGCGAGGTGCTCAAGGCCCAGGTCGGCAGCTGGTTCGGCGTGCTGTTCTGGCTGATCGGCGCCTTCTCGCTGTTCAGCGCCGCCACCGGGATCGTCGACTACACCAGCAGGCTGGCCGCCGACGTCCTCAAGTCGACCTACCTGCGCGACTCCCGGATCCCCGAGGGCCGGCTCTACTTCTGGCTGGTGTGGGGCCTGGTCGTCATCGGGATCACCATCCTGGCGCTCGGCCTCGACCAGCCCCTCGTGTTGCTGATCGTCTCCGCCTGCGTCGCCGGGATGATGATGTTCGTCTACTCCGGGCTGCTCCTCTACCTCAACCGCAAGGCCCTGCCCACCCCGCTGAAGGTGCGCGGCTACCGGGCCGCCGCCCTGGTCTGGGGAGTCGGCCTGTTCGGCGTGCTGTCCGTGCTGACCGTGCGCCAGCAGATCGACCTGCACTTCTGACCCGCACCGACCCGGGAACCACCGGCGACCGACAGAAGCACACGACACGAGAGACCACGAGAGACCACGGGAGACTCCCAGATGACGGACGGCGAACAGCCGGCCCGCCGCAGCCAGGCCTGGTTCGGCGCGAGCGGCCGCGGCGGCATGGTGTACCGGTCCTGGATGCGCAACCAGGGCTTCGGCCCCGAGGTGTTCGACGGGCGCCCGGTCATCGGCATCGCGACCAGCGCCTCCGAACTCGCCCCCTGCAACGCCCACCTCACCCGCGTCGCCGAGGCGGTCAAGCGCGGCGTCTGGCAGGCCGGCGGCTTCCCGCTCCAGTTCCCCACCATGGCCACCGGCGAGACGCTCATGCGCCCCACCGCCATGCTCTACCGCAACCTCATGGCCATGGAGGTCGAGGAGCTGATCCGCGCCAACCCGCTGGACGGCGTGGTGCTGCTCTCCGGCTGCGACAAGACCACGCCCGCCATGCTCATGGGCGCCGCCAGCGTCGACCTGCCCGCCGTCATGGTCACCGGCGGCCCCATGCTCAACGGCAAGTACCGCGGCGAGGACGTCGGCTCCGGCACCCACGTGTGGAAGTTCGAGGAGGAGCTCAAGACCGGCCGGATGACCCAGGAGGAGTGCTTCTTCGCCGAGGGCTGCATGGCCCGCTCCAACGGCCACTGCATGACCATGGGCACCGCCTCCACCATGGCCTGCCTGGCGGAGGCCCTTGGCATGCAGCTCCCGGGCTCCGCCACCTGGCCGGCCGTCGACTCCCGGCGCATGGAGACCGCCCAGGCCGCCGGGCGCCGCGTCGTCGCCATGGTCGAGGAGGAGTTGCGCCCCTCCCGCGTCCTCACCCGGGGCGCCTTCGAGAACGCCGTCCGCGTCAACGCGGCCATCGGCGGCTCCACCAACGCCATCATCCACCTCACCGCCCTCGCCGGCCGGGTCGGCGTGGACCTCACCCCCGATGACTTCGACACCCTGGCCCGCGACGTGCCGACCCTGGTCAACCTGATGCCCAGCGGAAAGTACCTGATGGAGGACTTCTGCTACGCCGGCGGGCTGCCCGCCGTCCTCGCCGAACTCCACCGCGGCGGGCTGCTCAACGGTGAGCAGCTCACCGTCACCGGGCGCGGCATCGCCGAGAACGTCGCCGACGCGGAGAACTTCGACCCCGACGTCATCACCCGCCTCGACGCGCCGTTCCAGCCCGCCGGCACCGGCACCGCCGTGCTGCGCGGCAACCTCTGCCCCGACGGCGCCGTCATCAAGCAGTCCGCCGCCTCCCCCCACCTGCTCACCCACCGCGGCCCGGCGCGCGTCTTCGACTCGCCCGAGGAGTACCACGCGGTGGCCGACGACCCGGACCTCGACGTCGACGAGAACACCGTGCTCGTCATCAGGAACGCCGGCCCCAAGGGCTACCCCGGCATGCCCGAGGTCTCCAACGTCCCGCTGCCCACCAAGCTGCTCAAGGCCGGCGTCACCGACATGGTGCGGGTCTGCGACGGCCGGATGAGCGGCACCGGCTACGGCACCGTGGTCCTGCACGTCACCCCGGAGGCCGCCGTGGGCGGGCCGCTCGCGCTGGTCCGCGACGGCGACCCGATCGTCCTCGACGTGCCCGGCCGCACCCTGCGCCTCGACGTCGACGACGCCGAACTCCGGCGGCGCCGCGCCGAGTGGACGCCCCCCGCCCCCCGGCACCACGGCGGCTACACCTGGCTCTACACCGAGCACGTCGAACAGGCCGACCGGGGCGCCGACTTCGACTTCCTCCGCGGCTGCCGTGGGCACGAGGTGCCCCGCGACTCCCACTGACCGTCCGTCCCCGACCATGACAGGAGGCACCACCGTGGCCCAGGGCCTGACCCCCGAGACCGTCCTGCCGCGGGACGCCGAGCAGGCCGCCCTCGTCGCCCGTGTCCACGAGCCAGAATGGGGCGGCCCCTGCGTGGCCGCGGTGCGCGACGGGCTCGTCGTCGACCTGACCGGCCACGCGTCCACCGTCTCGGAGCTGATGGAACGCGAGGACGCCGAGGACGTCGTGCGCCGGGCGCCCGGCGGGCGCGCCTGGCGCCTCGGCGACCTGCTCGACGCCACCGCCGCCGGCCGCCACGACCAGCCGCACCTGCTGGCCCCCATCGACCTCCAGGTGATCAAGGCCGCCGGCGTCACCTTCGCCAGCAGCCTGCTGGAGCGGGTCATCGAGGAGCGCACCGGCGGCGACCCGGCGCAGGCCGCCCGGGTGCGCGAGCGCGTGGTGCGGGCGGTGGGTGGCGCTGTCGACCGCATCCGCCCCGGCTCGGCCGAGGCCGAGAAGGCCAAGGAACTGCTGCTCGCCGAGGGGCTCTGGTCGCAGTACCTGGAGGTGGGCATCGGCCCCGACCCGGAGGTCTTCACCAAGGCCCCGGTCCTCTCCGCCGTTGGCACCGGCGCGGACGTCGGGGTTCTCGCCTCCTCCGGCTGGAACAACCCGGAGCCAGAGGCCGTCCTCGTCGTCGACTCGCGCGGCCGGGTGCGCGGTGCCACCCTCGGCAACGACGTCAACCTGCGCGACGTCGAGGGCCGCAGCGCGCTGCTGCTGCCCCGCGCCAAGGACAACAACGCCTCGTGCGCCATCGGCCCGTTCGTCCGGCTGCTCGACCGCGACTTCGACCTCGACGCGGTGCGCGACCTTGACATCGAGCTCCTGATAGAGGGCCCCGAGGGGTACGTGCTGCGGGGCCGCAGCTCGATGCGCGAGATCAGCCGCGACGTGCTGGAGCTCGTCGCCGCCACACACGGCGCGCACCACCAACACCCGGACGGGTTCGTGCTATTCACCGGCACGCTGTTCGCCCCCACCGAGGACCGGCACGCGCCGGGCGCCGGTTTCACCCACGCCCAGGGCGACATCGTGCGCATCTCGAGCCCGCGGCTCGGCGCCCTGGTGAACACCGTCGCCACCAGCGAGGGCGCCACCCCCTGGACCTTCGGGCTGCGCGCCCTGATGCGCAACCTGGCGGAGCGCGGCCTGCTGTGAACCGGCCCGGGATGGCCGAGTTCAGCCCATTACGGGATCACCGCCCGGTGTGTCCTCCCGCGGAGAGCGGTCGATGACGACCGCCACCTCGCCGCCGTCAGCCATGCGCGGGCCGGCGGCGGCCGCCGCGACCACGTCGGCGAACGCCTCGTACAGCTCGTGGGCCAACGCCCGGTCGCCGGCCGGCGCGTCGGCGTCGCGGATCTCCCCGAGCGCGGTGAACGCGGCGATCAACGTCCGCCCGGACAGCGTGACCCGCACGCTGCCCCGCTCGGCGTCCCGCACCTCGCCCGGCACCCTGAAGTGCCGCTCGTGCCCGGCCTTCTCGATGAGGAAGGCCCACAGGTCCCGGTGACAGGTGAGGGTCACCGAGGCGATGCCGGCGGAGGCGAGCAACAGCGAGGAGTGCCGGTCGGGCTCGCCGTCGGCCGCCTCGGCCGGCCCTCCTCGCCCGCCGCCCGCCGGCCCGCGAACCGCGGACTCCAGGGCCCGCCGCGTCGTCTCGGCCTCGGCGCGGACGGCGGCGGCCTCGGCCCGCCATCCCTCGATCAGGGTGTGGAGCGTGCCGATGTCCCGCCTGATCTCCTCGCCCGCGGCCGAGGTCTGCGCGGTGAGCCGCAGCGAGCGGATCTCGGCCTCCACGGCGTCGATCCGCTCGCCCAGCTCCTGCCGCGCCTGGTTGAGGCTCGCGGCCATCCGGTCGAAGCCGAGGTGGACCGAGGTCGCGAGCGCCGCGAGGGTGGTCCGGATGTCGTCAGTCGATCTCTGGACGCGTCGCACGCCGAACACCATGCGACGTCCCCTCGCGATCGCCGTGTGTGGCGGGATCATGTCTTCCTGTGACGCCCTGGGGTGACGCGGCGAGTTTCGGCCACGTCATCCCCGGTTCGCCTCCAGCCACTGGTGCAGCGCCCGCGCCGTCGACTCCGCGTGCTCGTTCATCATCGTCTGGTGGTTGCCCACAGCATCGATCGTGTCGTGCTCCACCTCCCACGCGGTGGTCCAACGCCCGTCGCCCGCCGCCTCCTCGCTCGGCGCCTGCGGCATCCGCTCGCCGGCCCGCACCAGCACCACCGGCGCGCCCACCGCCGCCGGCTGCCAGCCGTCGAAGAGGTCGAGATATGCGCCCTGGGCGGTGACCTGTGCCTCCGTCATCAGCGCGTACGCCTGGTCGTTGACGGCTATGCCGCGCAGCTGGCCCTCGATCTGCTCCTCGGGAATCCGGTCCTTGGGGAACCAGGTGTCGAGCAGCACCACGGCGGCGGGCGAGGCGCCGCGCGCCTCGAGGCGGGCCGCCACGGCGTGGGCCAGCCAGCCCCCCGACGAGTAGCCGGCCAGCGCCACCCCGGTGTCGGGGAACGCGCGTTGGATCGCGTCGGCGTGCATGTCGATGACCAACTCGCTGGTGTCCGGGAGCAGTTCGTCGTCACCGAAGCCTGGGTGCGGCAGCGCGTGGACGTCCCGCAGGCCGTGCAGGTGCAGGGCGAGCCGGGCGAAGTTGTGCGGTCCCGAGGGGGCGACCATGGAGGGCAGGCAGACCAGCGCGGGCCCCGCGGGACCGGTCGCCAGCCGCACCGGCTCGATCGGCCCGAACTCCTCGGACGCGCGGAAGACCGGCCGCAGCTTGGCGGCGGCCCGCAGCAGGTCGACGCCCTCGGCGAACTTGCCCATCTCGCAGGCCTGCCGGTACAGGTCGCGCACTCCGAATGAGGGCCGGTCGGCTTCCCGCTCCCGGCGGGCCGCGCTCGCCGCGCGCAGCGTCAGCTCGCCGAGGTGGCGCGCGAGGTCGCTCGCCGTCGGGTGCTCGAACACCACCGGGGTGGCCAGCATCAGGCCGGTGGCGGTCACCAGGCGCTTGCGCAGCTCGACCGAGGCCAGCGAGTCGAAGCCGAGTTCGAGGAAGCGGCGTTCCGGGTCGACCTCCTCGGGCGTCGCGTGCCCGAGGATCACGGCCGCCTCGCCGCGCACCAGGTCGAGCAGCCGACGGGAGCGCTCGGTCTCGGGCAGGGCCGCGAGCTCGGCCGGGCCGGGCCGCGACGCGGGCGCGGCGTCCTCGGCCTCCTCGGCGGCCCCTCCGGCCAGCCGGTACGCCGCGTCGAGGTCGGCGAAGAGCCGACCCGGGCGCGCGGCCGTGAACAGGGGCAGGAACCGCTCCCAGTCCACGTCGGCGACGGTGACGCCGGTCTCGCCGCGGGTCACGGACTCCCACAGCAGGGCGCCCGCCACCGCCGGGTCGAGCGGCGGCAGGCCGCGGCCCCGCAGGAAGTCGCGCAGCCCCGGCTCGGCGCCCATGCCGGCCTCGGCCCACGGCCCGAAGGAGACCGAGGTGGCGGCCAGCCCCGCGCCCCTGCGCCGGCTGGCGAGCGCGTCGAGGAAGGCGTTGCCCGCGCCGTACGCCGCCTGGCCCGCGCTGCCCCACACGCCGGAGATCGAGGAGTACAGCACGAACAGCTCGGGCGCCACGCCGCGTTCGGCGAGCAGCTCGTCCAGGTGGACGGCGCCGGCGACCTTGCCGGCGAGGATGGCGGCGAACTCGTCGAGCGTCAGCTCGGTCAGCGGGGCGAGCCGGCCGACGACGCCGGCCGCGTGCACGACCCCGGTGAGCGGCTGGTCGGCGGGGAGCGAGTCGAGCAGCCCGGCCAACCGCTCGCGGTCCGACACGTCGCAGGCCACGACGGTCACCTGGGTGCCGGACGCGCCGAGCTCCGCGAGCAGCTCCTGGGCGCCCGGCGCGTCCATGCCGCGCCTGCTGGTCAACACCAGCCGGCTCGCGCCGTTGGCGGCCAGCCAGCGGGCCGCCTCGGCGCCCAGCGCCCCCGTGCCGCCGGTGACCAGGACCGTGCCGCGCGGCCGCCAGGGCTCCGCGGCGGCGGGCGCGGGACCGGCCGCGACCAGGCGGGGCACCAGCGGCCCCGCCGGCCTGGCCGCGAGCTGGTCCTCGCCGCCGGGCGCGGTGAGCGCCGCGCCGAGCCAACCGAGCGACACGTCGTCCACCTCGGCCGGCACGTCGACCAGCCCACCCCAGCCGTCGGGGCGCTCAAGGGCCAGGGTGCGGCCGAGCCCCCACACCAGCGCCTGCTGCGGGTCGGGCGCCGGCTCCGGGTCCGAGGCTCGCGCCCCGCCCCTGGTGACGCACCACAGGGGCGCGGCGACCGCCAGGTCGGCCAGTGCCTGGGCCAGGGCGCAGGTGAGCGCGGCGCCCCGGGTGAGCACCGGGTGCTCCGGGTGCGGCGCGGTGTCGAGGGCGAGCAGCGAGAGCACGCCGCCGATGGTGCTGCCCTCGGCCAGCACCCGCTTCTCCAGCGCCTCGGCCACCCGGGTCCGGTCGGCGTCCTCGGCGGACAGCGGCAGCCTGACGACCTCGCCGCCGAGGCGCTCGACCACCCAGGACAGGCGGTTGACCAGCTCGTCGTCGACCCCGGCGGGCGGGGTGAGCAGCGGCCAGACGCCGGTGAGGGCGTCGGGCGCCGGAGTCGGCGGCGGGGTCAGCGGGCGCCACTCGACGCGGTAGCGCAGGTCGACCGGTTCGGCCGGCCGGCGCCGCCGACGGGCCGCGGGCGCGGCGGCGGGACGGTCGAGCCAGTACCGGCGGCGCTGGAAGGCGTAGGTGGGCAGCTCGGCGTGGCAGGCGCCGGAGCCCTCGTAGGGGGCCCGCAGATCGAGCGGCACGCCGTGCACGTGCAGCTCGGCCAGCGCGGTGAGCAGGGTGGTGGGCTCCGGGCGGCCGGCCCTGGCGGCCGCCACCACGACCGGGGGCGCACCGTCCGGCTCCTCGGGCAGGCAGCCCGGGGCCAGGGCGGACAGCACGGCGTCCGGGCCGAGTTCGAGATAGGCGCCGGCGCCCTCCGCGTGCAGCCGGCGCACCGCGTCGAGGAACCTGACCGGCTCCCGCACCTGCCGCACCCAGTACTCGGGCGTGCACAGCTCCCGCTCGCCGACCGGCTCCCCGGTGAGCGTCGAGACCACGGCCAGCGTCGGGGGACGGTAGGTGACGCGCCGGGCGACCTCGTGGAACGCGTCGAGCATGTCGTCCATGTGCGGCGAGTGGAAGGCGTGGCTGACCTCGAGACGCCGGGTCTTGCGGCCGGCCGCCGCCCAGGTCTCGGCGATCTTGGTCACCTCCTCGGCGTCGCCGGCGATCACGGTGGCCAGCGGACCGTTGACGGTCGCGACGGTGACCCGGCCCTCGGCGCCGGCCAGCGACTCCAGCATCTCGTCGGCGCCGGCCCGCACCGCGACCATGGCGCCGCCGGCCCGGCAGGACTGCATCAGCCGGCCCCGGGCGGCGACCAGCAGGCAGGCGTCGTCGAGCGAGAGGACGCCCGCGACATGGGCGGCGGCGAGCTCGCCGATCGAGTGGCCGGCCAGCAGGTCAGGGGCCAGACCCCAGGACTCGACGAGCCGGAACAGCGCCGTGGAGTGAGCGAAGAGCGCCGGCTGCGTGTAGGCGGTGTGGTGGAGCAGCGCGGCCTCGGGCGAGCCCTCGGCGGCGAACATCACGTCCCGCAGCGGCCGTTCCAGATGGGGGTCGATCCGGGCGCACGCCTCGTCCAGCGCCCTCGCGAACACCGGGTAGGCGGCATGGAGTTCCCGGCCCATGCCGGGGCGCTGGCTGCCCTGCCCGGTGAACAGCAGAGCCAGCTTGCCGCGCGGCCCGCCGTGCCGCAGTGCGGGCCGGACCGAGCCGCTGACCAGGCCCGCCGCCGAGCGGTCGGCGGCCAACGCGGCGAGCTGGCCGACGAGACGGTCGCGGTCGGGCGCGACGGCGACCGCGCGGTGCTCGAAGCGGGCCCGGCCGGCGAGAGTGAAGCCCACGTCGAGCGGCGTCAGTTCGGGGCGCTCGGCCAGGTGCCCGCCGATGCGCTCCGCCTGCTGCCGCAGCGCGTCCGCGGTGCGGCCCGAGAGCACCACGGGGACGGGGGCCGTCGGGGCCGGCGGCTCGGCGTCCGGCGCCTCCTCGAGCACCACGTGGGCGTTGGTGCCGCTGACCCCGAACGCGGAGACGGCGGCCCTGCGGGGGCGGCCCGCGCGGCTCCACGGCACCGGTTCGGTGAGCAGCCGCACGTCGCCCGCCGACCAGTCGACGTGCGGGGACGGCTCGCGCACGTGCAGCGTCCTGGGCAGCACGCCGTGCCGCATGGCCTCCACCATCTTGATGATCCCGGCGACGCCGGCCGCCGCCTGCGGGTGGCCGATGTTGGACTTGAGCGAGCCGAGGTGGAGCGGCCGGCCCGCCGGCCGGTGCTGGCCGTAGGTGGCGATCAGTGCCTGGGCCTCGATCGGGTCGCCGAGCGCGGTGCCCGTGCCGTGCGCCTCGACCGCGTCCACGTCGGCCGGCAGCAGCCCGGCGTTGGCCAGCGCCTGGCGGATCAGTCGCTGCTGGGAAGGGCCGTTGGGGGCGGTGAGACCGTTGCTCGCGCCGTCCTGGTTGATGGCGGTGCCGCGCACCACGGCCAGCACCCGGTGGCCGTTGCGGTGGGCGTCCGAGAGCCGTTCGAGCAGCAGCACCCCGGCGCCCTCGGCCCAGCCGGTGCCGTCGGCGTCCGCGGAGAACGCCTTGCACCGGCCGTCGGGCGCGAGACCGCGCTTCCTGCTGAACTCGAGCAGCATGCCGGGGGTCGACATCAGTGTCACGCCGCCGGCCAGCGCCAGGTCGGCCTCGCCTGAGCGCAGCGCCTGCCCGGCCAGGTGCACGGCGACCAGCGAGGACGAGCACTGGGTGTCGACGGTGAGGGCCGGCCCCTCGAAGCCGAACGTGTAGGCGACGCGGCCGGCCATGACGCCCAGGGCGTTGCCGGTGAGCATCTGCCCCTGGGCCTCCTCGGGCGCCTCGTGCCAGGCCGGGCCGTAGTCCTGGAGCGAGACGCCGGCGAACACGCCGGTGCGGGAGCCGCGCAGCGTGTGCGGATCGATGCCGGCGCGCTCCACGGCCTCCCAGGAGAGTTCGAGCAGCAGCCGCTGCTGCGGGTCGAGCGCCTTGGCCTCCCGCGGGCTGATCCCGAAGAACGCCGGGTCGAACTGGTCGATGCCCGGAAGGAAACCGCCGTGCCTGGTGTAGGCGGTGCCGTGCCGCCCGGGGTCCGGGTCGTAGAGCGCGTCGAGGTCCCAGCCCCGGTCCTCCGGCAGCCCGCCGATGGCGTCCCGACCCTCGTCGACCAGCCGCCACAGCGCCTCGGGGGAGTCCGCGCCGCCCGGCAGCCGGCAGGCGGCGCCGACGATGGCGATCGGTTCCCCGGCTGCCGCGACCGGCGCGCCCGCGCCGTCCTCCGGCGCCTCCGCCTTGGCCGTGGCGGGCGTGCCGAGCAGCCGGGACCGCAGGTACTCGGCGACCGCGCGTGGGCTCGGGTGGTCGAAGAACAGCGTGGCCGGCAGGTCGAGTCCGGTCGCCTCGGCAAGCCCCTCCCACAGCCGTCCCGCCACCTCCCGGTAGACGCCGAGCCGGCGCCAGGGCGCGGCCGGGTCGAGGGCCGCGGAGTCGGGCCGGCCGGTCGCCGCCGCCACCTGTCCGGCGATCAGCGCGAGCAGCGCCTCGTGCCATGCCGGGTCGGGCAGCGCCGTCAGCCGATTGCTCCAATTTCCCTCGGTTTCCGGCATGGGCGAATTCTCCAGGGGCTTGTGAAGTGCTGGTGAGATGTCCGCGCATTGTTGGTGGAGGGGCAGTGAACCCCCTCTGACCTGCGGACTTGGCAGCCTAAGCGGAATCGATCGGCATTGTCGAACTGGCCCGGTGAATTCGCCGTAAATTCGGTTGTGATGGAGGATGGGGGTGTTCCATGTGCGACCCCGGCAGAATTCCAAGAATCTCTAGGAATATTGCCGCACGCTCACGACTGGTCCACACCCCCATCGCTCCACCGCCGTACGGTCAGGCGTCGTCGAGCACCGTCACGGTCGCGGTGGCCCGGATGCCGGTGCCGGCCACCGTGCCGGCGACCTGGAAGGTGCCGGGCCGCGCGTAGTCACCGGGCGGGATGTCCGCCCAGTCGACGACCACCGAGCTGTCCCTCGAACCGTCGTTGTAGGTGGCGGTGACGGTCCCCGGCATGGCGGGCGGGACGCCGGCCGTGGTGCGCAGGCGCTCCTCGGCGACGCTGGTGATCTCCACGGCGTCCGTCACCCGCACCCACACGGTGGCCGTCACGGCCAGCGGCGGACTCTGAGTGAGGCCGGTCACCCGCACGCTGGTGCCGCCCCGCGCCACCTGCTCCTCGGTGATCGACTGCCAGCTGACCGCCGCCTCACTCGCCGCGCCCTCGGGGAACACCAGCGTGACCCGGTCCGGCAGTTCGGGCACCACGCCCACGGTGGTCGGCACGTGCACCGGGCGCACCTCCTCGGGCGCCTGGGCGTACACCTTCCACTCCTGGACGCCCACCGCCAGGTTGGGGTGGCCGGTCAGCCTGGCCCGCAGCCGGCCGGTGGTCACCGGGTCGAAGTCGGTCGCGTTGTACGCGTTCTCCGCCGTCCCGTATCCGCTGGGGTCCGTCACCGCACGCCAGCCCGAGCCGTCCCACCACTCGATGACCCATGAGCTCGGCACGCCGACGCCGTCCGCAGCTCCCGTCTGCGCGTCCCGGAAGAAGTACATGTCGGAGCCGTCGACGCGCACCGGCTCTGGCCAGCGACCGCCCGTCCCGGCCACCAGCGGCCAAGCTCAGCGACGTCGCCCGACTGGCCGGGGTGTCCCTCGCCACCGCGTCCAAGGCGCTCAACGGGCGCAGCCAGGTGCGCGCCGAGACCAGGCGGCGGGTCATCGAGGCCGCCGAGCGGCTCTCCTTCCAACCCAATCCGATGGCGCGCGGTCTGCCTGCCGGCCGCACCGGCACCGTGGGCCTGCTCACCGGCGACCTGGAGGGCCGCTTCAGCATCCCCATCCTGATGGGCGCCGAGGACGCCTTCGGGGTGGGCCGGGTCGCCGTCTTCCTGTGCGACGCCAGGGGCGACGCGCTCCGCGAGCAGCACCACCTGCAGGCGCTGCTGGGCCGCCGCGTCGACGGCCTGATCGTGGTCGGCAGCCGCACCGACCCCAGGTCCTCGCTCGGCCGGGACCTGCCGGTGCCCGTCGTCTACGCCTACGCCCCCTCGACGGACCCGGCCGACCTGTCGGTCGTGCCGGACAGCGTCGGCGCCGGGCGGCTCGCTGTCGACCACCTGCTGGCCTGCGGCCGGTCCAGGATCGCCCACGTCTCGGGCGACCCAGGCTACGCCGCGGCGCGCGAGCGGGCCGAGGGCGCCGTGGCCGCCCTGGCGGACGCGGGGCTGCCGCTCGTCGGCGAGGTCCTCTTCGGCAGCTGGTCGGAGGGGTGAGGCAGGGCGGCGGCCGGCATGCTCCTCGACCGGCACCCCACCCTGGACGCCATCCTGTGCGGCAGCGACCAGATCGCCAGGGGCGTGGTGGAGACGGCGCGCGAGCGCGGCCGGCGGGTGCCGGAGGACGTGGCGGTGCTGGGCTTCGACAACTGGGACCCGCCCGCCGCTGACCAGCGTCGACCTCAACCTCGAACAGGTTGGCAGGACGGCCGCCCAGGCGCTGTTCAGCGCCATCGAGGGCCACCCGCGCTCCGGCGTGGAGACCGTGCCGAGCCGCCTGGTGATCAGGGAGTCCACCGCGTCCCTGTCCTGACGGCCCGGCACCAACGGGCGGGCCGCTCACCCCACCACCGGCCGTAACCTCGCCGAACACCTCACTCCGCGGGTTCGGGAGAACTAGCATGTGTCGCTCTGACGCCGAACGCGGTATCTCACGGGGGCTGGGCGGCTGTGGACACGGATGAGACCGCGCGTCGCGGAGCGGCGCTGCTGGCACGGTACGGAAACACCGGAGATCTGACGCCGTTGAGGCAGGCCCTCATGCTGCTGCGCCAGGCGGTGGAGGCGACCCCGAAGCAGGCTCCACAGCGCGGCGATCGCGTCTCCGACCTCTCCGTGGCCCTGTTCTCCATGTACCAACACACTCGTGACCCGGCGCAACTGAGAGAAGCATCGAGCCTGGCCCGCGAAGCCGTGGAGGCCACGTCGCAGAGCCGGCCGGGGTATCCGAACCGACTGGCCAACCTCAGCCTGATGCTCGTGGATCTCTTCGAACAGGCCCCCAGGACACGGGCCTGCTGGAGGACGCGGTGCGGGCCGCCAGGAAGCTGGTCGCGATCACCTCGCCGCACCACCCCGACCGCATCGCGCGCCTGGTCCACCTCGACAAGACCCTGCAGCTGTGTTACGAGCCGGTGAGTGGTGCGGGCCCTGCGCTCCCGATCGGCTCGGTCCACGTCGCGCACGGCGAGCTGCGGCAGCAGTTCGGCCATGCTGTCCAGGCCCACGGCCACCGAGATGTTCGGCGCGACGCGCAGCGGCCGCGACACTCGACCGTGCGGTGCGCGTCATGGTCGACATCAGTGGCGCGGGGAGCCTGCTCAGTGAAGAGGTCTTGGTCCGGCACGCGGCGGCCGAGCTGTGCTGCGACGACGGTCGTCAGGTGCCGGACCTCCCCGGGCCGCCCGAGGAGTCACTGGCCGAGGCGGTCGCCCCCGAACTGCGCCGGGCCCGGGGCGTGCTGCGCGATCACCTCGCCGGTGCCATCAGCCGCGCCGAGGCGCGTGCGGGACTGTGGGCCCTCCTGCGCTCCGGACCCCTGCACCCCGCCGAGTCGGCGCCCGACTGGGGGTACGAGGCACTGGCCGACGAGGCCCCGCGGCGGGGGGAACTGACCTGACCGGGCCCGCCGGGCGGGGTCAGGCGGCGTCGGCGACGTGCGCGCGGATGGCCACCGCCGCGGCGGCGCGCGCCCAGTCGTGGAAGTCCTGGGCCCGCACCGCCACGTCGATCCCGGCGGTGTCGCGGCGGCGCGCGGCGAGCCCCGCTTCCAGGTCGGCGCGCCGGACCCGGGCCACGTCCACCGCCTCGCCGGTGAGGATCACCGTCTTCACGGTCGTGGCGTTGACCACGTTGGCGATCATGACGCCGAGCGCCCACGCCGCCTGCCGCACCGCCTCCCGGCAGACCGGGTCCCCGGCCGCCGCCAGCCGCAGCACCTCCGGGTAGGTGGGGAAGCGGCGCATGCCCTGGGCCGCGGTCATCAGGATCGATCGCGTCGTCACGTACGAGGAGGCGCAACCCCGGTGGCCGTCCGGGCACATGGGCCCGCCCGGGTCGAGGATCTGGTGTCCGAACTCCCCGAGATCGGCCTCCGTCATCCGCACCGCCCGGCCGTGCGCGAACAGCGCGTACCCCACGCCGTCCCCGACCGTGACCACCGCGAAGTCGCGCACCCCGCGCGCCTCCCCGAACCAGTGGTAGGAGTCGGCGAGCGCGGCCACGTCGTTCTTCACGAAGCACGGCACGCCGAGCCGGTCCGCCAGCAGCCGGCGGATCGGCACCCGCTGCCAGCCCAGGATGCCGGAGTTGACCAGCTCGCTCTCCTCGACCAGCGCCGGGACCGCCGCGTCCCCGCCGAAGGTGACGCCCGCCGCGACCGCCGCGCCGCCGGCCGCCGTGAGCCGGGCCGCGAGCCGACCGGCCTCCGCCACCACCTCGTCCGGGCTGGGCGCCGTCAGCGGCGCGCTCTCCCGCGCCACGATCTCGGCGCGCAGCGTGGTGAGCACGGCGTAGACCCGGTCGCTGGTCAGCTTGAGGCCGAGGAAGAGCAGCCGGTCTGCGACGACCTCCAACGGCCGGGTGGGCCGGCCGTTGACCGGGTCGTGCCGGACGTCGCGCTCCACGACGAGCCCCGCCGCCAGCAACGGCTTGGTCAGCCGGGTGAGGCTCCCGGAGGAGAGACCGAGCCGCCTGGCCAGGTCGGTGCGCGACTGCGGCCCGTGGATCACCAGCTCACGCAGCACCGGCAGCGCGGTCCTCGGCGCGGAGCGCCAGGCCTCGATGGCCGACCGCTGCGAGCTCACCCCTTCAAACCTCCGCTGATCATGTCAAGCCGCCAGAAGCGCTGCAGGAAGAGCAGCAGCGCGATCAGCGGCACGATGGAGACGGCGGTGCCCACGATCGCGACGCTGTAGAGGGCAGGCTCGCCCGACCCCTTCGAAAGCAGCGTGTACAGGCCGACGTTGATGGGGAACCGGCTCTCGTCGGACAGCATGACGTACGGCAGCAGGAAGTTGTTCCAGTTCCCCACGAACTGGAGCATGAAGATCGTCACCATGCCGGGCAGCATCATCGGCAGCGCGATGGTCCCGAAGATGCGGTACTCGCTCGCCCCGTCCATCCGCGCCGACTCGATCGTCGACAGCGGCACCGCGGCGTCCGCGTAGACCCGGGCCAGGTAGATCGCGAACGGCGAGATCAGCCCGGGCAGCAGGACCGACCAGTAGCTCCCCACCATGTCGACCTTGGTCATGATGATGTACTGCGGGATCGCCAGCAGCATGCCGGGCAGCAGCACCCCGGCCAGGATCAGGTAGAAGAGCGCGGTGCGGCCGGGGAACTCGTAGCGGGAGAAGGCGTATCCGGCCACGGTCGAGATCAGCGTGCACAGCAGCGAGCCGACGCCCGCGTACAGCAGGCTGTTGAGCGCCCAACGCCCGAACGCCCCGTTCTCGTAGGCGAACAGCTCGCGCAGGTTGTCCACCAGGCCGGTGCCGGGGCTGAAGGTGAAGGTGGAGAACAGCTCGGCCGGGGACTTGGACGCCGCGACCACGATCCACGCCATCGGAACGAGGCAGTAGAACGCGCCGATCAGCAGCACCACGGTGGGCACCACCCGGGCCCGCTGGTGGGGGAGGAGCAGCGGGCGCCGCGGCTCGGCGGCCGGGGCGCTCACCGCAGCCCCCCGAACGTGCGGCGCTGGGTGACCCGCAGCAGCGCGAGCGACAGCACCAGGGTGCCGACGGCCAGGACGACCGAGCCGGCCGCCGCCATCGGCAGGTCGTCGCGGATGAACCCGTCCCGGTAGACGTGCATCAGCGGCACCCAGGTCTCGGAGATCTCGATGGTCATCGGCTTCAGCATCGTCGGCTCGCCGTACACCTGGAGCGTGCCGATGAGCGAGAAGAGGCCGGTCAGCACCAGTGCCGGCGCCACCAGCGGCACCTTGATCCGCCAGGCGAGCCGCCACTCGGAGCAGCCGTCGACGCGTGCCGCGTCCGCGAGCTCGGACGGTATGCCGCGCAGCGCCGTGTAGATGATGATCATGTTGAAGCCGATGCCGCCCCAGATGGCGACGTTCGCCAGCGAGGGGAAGATCCCGCCGGCGTCGAGGAACGGGATCGTGCCGAATCCCAACCGCTCCGCGACGTAGGAGAAGGGGCTGGTCGACGGCAGGTACATGAAGCCCCACAACAGGGAGGCGACGACGCCCGGCACCGCGTAGGGGACGAAGATCGCGGCCCGGGAGAAGCGGCGGGCCCGCGCGCCGCCGTGGTCGAGCAGCAGCGCGAAGAGCAGCGCCCCGCTCAGGGTGAGCGGCACGGCGATCACCCCGTACAGGGCCATCCGCCCGAACCCGGCCCAGAACGTGCCGTCGGTGACGATGTCGGTGTAGTTGGCGAGCCCGACGAACACCTCGCGCCGGGTGCCGAAGACCCCCTCGTCGACGATCCGCAGGCCCTGCACGCTCAGGTACAGCGCGTACCCCACGGGGATCGCGAGGAAGGCGAGGAAGAGGCCGAGCGCCGGGGTGAGGAAGACGTACGGGGCGAGGAAACCGCCGAGTCCGCGTCTGGCGGTGGTGCCGCGCGGCGGCGGGGTGGTTCGTGGCATGGCTGCCTTCCGGGCTGGTGACGGGAGTGGGAGACGGGAGGGAGGAGGGGACCGGCGGCGGCCCCTCGGCGCGACGTGGCGCGGGGCGGCGGGCCCGGGCCTCAGCCGGTGACGTGGAAGCCGACGCGCTCCATCTCGGCGACGACCTCCCGCTGGGTGCGCCGCAGCGCGTCGGTCAGCGAGGTCCCGTCCCGGAGCGCCGCGGAGAAGGCGTCACCGTAGGCGTCGCTCGCGGTGGTCACGTTCGGCCCCCACTGGATGTGGGGCACGGTGTTCCTGGCCGCCGCGGTCGCCACGTCCCAGTAGTCCTCCTGGCCGGCCGTCAGCGCCGGCGGCTGGCTGAGCTCGGCCGCCGCCTGGCCGCTCAGGGAGGCCGGGTACTGGCCACCGGCGATCTGCAGGTCCGTCGACTCGGGCGCCGTCTCCATCCAGCTGACGAACTCGACGGCCGCCGCCACGTCCTCGGCGTCGTTGGTGACGGCCAGCGCCGAACCGCCCTGGAACGCCACCGCGTCGGACTCGCCGGCCCAGTGCGGCAGGGGGGCGATGGCCCAGTCGCCGGCCTGCGCCTCCGCGATGCCGTAGATCACCGACGGCGACCACAGGCCGGCCGGCCAGGTCAACACCTCGCCCCGGTTGACCCGGTTGTTCCACTCGGGCGTCAACAGGGGTTCCGCGCTCACCAGGTCACGGTCGATCAGGTCCTGCCAGTACTCGGCCACCCGCAGCGAGGCCGCGTCGTCGATGCCGACCGTCCAGTCGCGGTTCTCCACCTCCCACCAGGTGGCGCCGCCCTGTTGCGCGAGCCCGGCGAAGTTGCCGAACTCGGTCGGCGAGAACGTCGCGACATAGGTGTCGGGATCGCGCTCCCTGGCCTCCGCCGCGACCTCGGCGAACTCCTCCCAGGTCGTGGGCACCGCGAGGCCCAGCTCCTCGAACCTGGCCCGGTTGTAGAGCAGCACCATCGGCCCCACGTCGTCGGGGACGCCGTAGACGTGGCCCTCGAAGCTGGTCAACTGCCAGGTCTCCTCGGTGAACTCGTCGATGATTCCGTCGACGTGGTCGGCGATGTCCGCCAGCACGTCGGAGACCACGAGCGCCGGTATCGTCTGGTACTCGACGCACGTGACGTCCGGCGCGTTGCCGGCGCGGCTCGCGGTCAGCAGCTTGGTCGCCGAGTCGTTGCCACCGCCCGCGTCGGTGCGGCGCACCTGGATGTCGGGGTGCGCGGCGTTGAACGCCTCGACCCGTGCCGACGGCACGTCGCCCCAGCACCAGAAGTCCAGGGTGACGACGCCGTCGCCCCCGCCGCCGATGCCACACGAGCTGAGCAGCGCCGTCACGCCGGCGAGAGCGGCGAGTCGGCGCGGAACGCGTCCGCGCATGAGTGGTTCTTCCGTTCCGGTCGATCAGCGTCGGCCGGTGTCCTCCGGCCGCGCCAACCCGCTGGTCAGGCTGGGGGGTTGGCTTCGGCGCAGAACTTAGCCCCGGCGTTCGAGCGGTGTCCATAGGCGTGACGTCCTCGGTTTTGCAAGTACCGCGCGGCCGCGGGGACGTTCACCGTCAGAGGGGTTTCGCAACGAAAGTCAGGCCGCTCCGCCGCCGGCTCTTGACGGCTTCGGAAAACGGCGCAGTCTGCTGTTTGGGAGCGCTCCCAAGGCGCCGCGTCGCACCGTGCTCGACCGACCACTCTAGGGAGCCGTAGTGAGATCGAGAACCGGAACGAACAACCGAAAGAGGACCAGGGCGAGGACCACCGGGACGCGCGCGCGGGCGCTCGTCGCCCTCCTGGCCGCCCTGGCGACGCTCTTCGGCCTGGGCCAGTCCGCCCAGGCCGCGCCGGCCGAGCCGCCGAGCGCGCAGGCCACCGGGCTGCACATCAGCGACGGTCGCCTGGTGGAGCGCAACGGGAACGACTTCGTCATGCGCGGGGTCAACCACGCCCACACCTGGTACACCAACCAGACCCAGTCGTTCGCCGACATCAAGGAGTACGGCTCCAACACCGTGCGCGTCGTCCTCTCCAACGGCGACCGCTGGACCCGTAACGACGCCGCCGACGTCGCCAACGTCATCAACCTCTGCAAGCAGAACCGGATGATCTGCGTCCTCGAGGTGCACGACACCACCGGCTACGGCGAGGAGGCCGCCGCCGGCACCCTCGACAGCGCGGCCGACTACTGGATCAGCCTGCGGGACGTGCTGGTCGGCCAGGAGGACTACGTCATCATCAACATCGGCAACGAGCCCTGGGGCAACACCGATCCCGCCGGCTGGACCGCGCCCACCATCGCCGCCGTGCAGAAGCTGCGCGGCGCCGGGTTCGAGCACACCATCATGGTGGACGCGCCCAACTGGGGGCAGGACTGGCAGGGCGTCATGCGGGCCAACGCCCGGACCGTGTACGACGCCGACCCCACGGGCAACCTGCTGTTCTCGATCCACATGTACAGCGTCTACAGCACCGCCCAGTCGATCACCGACTACCTGAACGCCTACGTCAACGTCGGACTGCCCATCGTCATCGGCGAGTTCGGCGGTCCCGCCGACCAGTGGGGCGACCCGGACGAGGACACGATCCTGGCCACCGCCCAACAGCTGGGGCTCGGCTACCTCGCCTGGTCGTGGAGCGGCAACACCGACCCGATCCTCGACCTCTCGATCGGCTTCGACCCCGACAACCTGAGCACCTGGGGCCAGCGCATCTTCAACGGCGTCAACGGCATCACCCAGACCTCGCGCGAGGCCACCATCTTCGGCGGCGGCGGCCCGGCCGACACCCAGGCCCCGACCGCTCCCGGCACGCCGACCGCCTCCGGCGTGACCGCCACCTCCGCCACCCTGGGCTGGGCGGCCTCGACCGACAACGTGGGCGTCACGGCCTACGACGTCGTCCGCGTCAACGGCGGCACCGAGAGCGCCGTCGCCACCTCCACCACCAACCGCGTCACCGTCAGCGGTCTCACGGCCAACACCGCCTACACCTTCGCCGTGTACGCGCGCGACGCCGCGGGGAACCGCTCGGCGCGCTCGGCCACGGTGAGCGTCACCACCACGGGCGGCGGCACGCCCGGCGCGACCTGCGGCGTCGGCTACCGGGTCGTGGGTGACTGGGGTAGCGGCTTCCAGGGCGAGATCACCATCCGCAACACCGGCACCACGGCCATCAACGGCTGGACGCTCACCTTCGCCTTCGCCAACGGCCAGACCATCAGCAACATGTGGGGCGGCACGGCGACGCAGAGCGGCGGCAACGTGAGCGTGGCGCCCGCCGCCTACACCTCCACCATCCCGGCGGCCGGCTCGGTCACCCTCGGCTTCATCGCCAACCGGGGCGGCACCAACGCCGCGCCGACCGCCTTCGCCCTCAGCGGCAACGCCTGCGCCATGGCCTGACGCCCCGCCACCTGACCGCGCCTTCGGGGGCGGTCAGGTGCCGTCGGCCAGCCACTCCGCGAGGACGGCGGCCTGGCTGTGGTCCAGATCGCGGGTGGCGGTCAGCAGGGTGATCCGGTCGTGGTCGGCCAGGTCGCGCAGCCGGCCGGCGGCCTCCCGGTGCTCGGGGTCGCGCAGCTCGGCCAGGTAGCGGCGCCGGAACTCGGCGAACCGGTGGGGCTCGTGCCCGTACCAGCGGCGCAGCTCCGTGGAGGGCGCGACGTCCCGCAGCCACTCGTCGAGGTGCGCCGCCTCCTTGCTCAGCCCGCGCGGCCAGACCCGATCGACGAGCACGCGCTTCCCGTCCTTCGCGGACGTGTCCTCGTAGACCCTGCGACAGGTGATCCGCTCCGCCATGCCCACACCTTCCCTCGGCCGGTCGGCGAGCCGCCGGGGCGGCCCGCGCCAGCTCACTCACTTACTCACTGTAGTCAGGGGTCGGTGGTTCCGCTCGTCTCGCGGGCCCGGGCGACCGCGGCCCGCGCGCTGCTCCGCAGCGCCGGGCCGTGGCCGGGCAGCAGCCACTCCGCGTCGAGCGCCTCCAGGGCCGCCAGGGACCGCAGGGCCCGGTCGCGGTCCGCGTGGAACATGCCGGGCAGCAGTTGGGGACCGCGCCTCCGTGAGGTGGGGTGCGCGGTGACCACCGCGTCGCCGCTGACCAGGATGCCGCTGTCCGGCAGCAGGAAGCAGCAGTGCCCACGGGGTGTCCCGGGGTGTGCACCGGCAGTGGTCCCCCGGGCAGGTCGAGGCGGCCGGGCGCGGGGAAGGGCCGCGGCTCGGCGACCGGCACGTTGACGGTCGCCCCGGCCCGGACGGCCCGCACGGCCCAGGACAGCACCGCCGGCCGCCACGCCCGGGCGGCGACCTGCCCGAGGCTCACCTGGTCGGGGCGCACCTGGTCGGGGAGGGCCCGTCTGGCGTGCGCCACCTCATCGGGGTGCGTCAGCACCGGCGTGCCGTAGCGGGAGCGCAGGCGCTCCGCCGCGCCGATGTGGTCCGTGTGGGCATGCGTCACCAGCACGGCGGCCACCCCCTCGGGCGCCACCCCGACCGCGGCGAGCGAGGCCACACCCGGTCGTGGTCGTGCGGATAGCCGGCGTCGATCAGCGTCGCGGCCTCCCCGTCCCGCACGACGACCCAGTTGACGTCGCTGCCGGCGACGACGTACGTGTGCGCGTCAACCCGCTGGACCTCCAGGCCGCGTGGTGCGTCATGGCCGTTCCGTCGTAGGCGCCGCATTCCCGGAGTCTCCCACGAGGCGTCCCGGGGCGGAGCGGGAAAACCGAATGGACGAAAACCCCGTTTCCCTTCGGCCGGATACGGTTGTCCGTCACGTGATACGCCGCTTGAAGAGGGAAAAGGCCCCTGGTTACTGTCGGGCCACATCGCGCCGGGAGAAGGGGACGTCGTGGCATCGCACCCATACGACGCGCCCGTCCGGCTGGTCGGCATGGCCCGTGTGCTGCGCCGGCACATCGATCTGCTGCGGGTCTCAAGCATTCTCTGTCACGCCTGATCAGGCGGCCCGCGCCGTCGCACGGGCACGGTGTACCCATCGGCGTCGCCCTGCCGCGTGACGCCGTTCTTCCGCGTCTTCCCCTTTCTTTCCCTCTTTCCTTCCTCGTTCAGGTCCGTTTCTCCGGCACTGTCTCCGGAAGAACGGACGCCCTGTCACAAGGAGCGCCCTTGCATGACCACGACCACCAAGACGACCAGGAAGTCGACGGACGATCTGCTCGGCACGGCCGACGACCCCCAACCGGGGCTGCGCGCCTATCTGGAGGTCAAGCGGGCGGCGCTGCTGGCCAGGCGCGAGGCCGCCAAGGCGAACCCGCTCACCCAGCCCAACCGGATCCGCGCCCGCACCACCGCCGAGTCCCGCAGTGGGGTGCGCCGCATCCGGATCAGGCACCACCAGATCATCAGCGACTCGGGCGTGGACTTCGCAGGTTACGACCTCGGGCCCGCCTCTCCCGAGATCCGGCTCGGCGTGCTCTCCAGCTGCGCTTGGACGCTGAGTTCGGTGATCGCGTCAAAGTTGGCCCTGACCGCCTCGGCGTCGAAGGGCTCGCCGTCGCTGAAGGTCACGTCGTCACGGAGGTGGAAGGTGAAGCGGGTGACGTCGTCGCTGACCTCCCAGGAGGTGGCGAGCCACGGCAGGATCTCGCCGGTCTCCGGGTCCTGTTCGGTGAGCGCGTCCGTCAGCTGCCGGCCTATGAAACGGGAGTTGAGCTGGGGCCGCTGCCTGGAGTCGACGGGTGCCCGCTGAACGCGTACCTGAGCGTGCCGCCCCTGGTGGGCTCGCCGGCGGCGCCACCCCCGTCGTCCGTCTCGCCGCCGCCACCTCCGCAGGCGCCGAGGAGGACGGAGAGGGAGAGCACGAGCGCGGTCGCGGAGGTCGCGGCTCTCGGACGAGGCAGGCGTGCAGACAGCACGGCAGGGGGTTCCTTTCAAGGGCCGACGACCGGCGGCGGGCGCGCGTGGGCGCCCGGCCCTGGGCCGGGAAGAGCGACCGTCGACGAGCGGACGGCGAGAACGAGGGAAGGCGCGAAGACGCGGGAAGAACGCGCGAGGACGCGAGTACCACGAGAAACGCAGCCCGGCCGCGGGCTTACCGCCCGGCCGGAATCAGGCGCTGGCTGACGTCAGACGAGACAGGAGGCCGTGGTGACACGGCCCAGGTCGACATGGCGACGCGACGTCAGACGGACTGCGCGGGGACGAGGATGAGCCAGTCGGGGACATCCGTCAAGGGCGTGGATCACCGCGGTGCGGCGGCACCGCCCGCCGCACCGCGGTGATCCACCACGCGGGCCGCGGAGCGGGGCGGGGGCGACCGCCCGACCGCCCGACCGGCCGTGGCCCGTCGGTTGACGCTCGTGGCGGTCGCCCCCGCCCCGGAAGAGCGGCTGGCTACTGGGTGATCTCGTCGGTGCCCGCGCCGCCCCAGAGGAGGTCGGTGCCGGCGCCGCCGTCGAGGGTGTCGTCGCCGCTGCCGCCGTGGAGGACGTCGCGCCCCGCCTCGCCCATGAGCATGTCGTCGTCCCGGCCGCCGAACACCACGTCGTCGCCCTCGCCGGCGACGACGTGGTCGTCGCCCGAGTCGGCGGACACGACGTCGTCGCCCCCGTACGCCTCGACGTGGTCGTCGCCGGAGCCGCCCCACAGGTACTGGTCCCGGTCGTCGCCCATCAGGTGATCCATGCCGGCGTCGCCCCGCATCACGACGCCGCCCATGAGCATGTCGTCGCCGTCCCCGCCGAGCACCGTGTGGGCGGAGTGCGCGTGGAGTTCGTCGTCGTCCGCGCCGCCCTGCACGACGGAGACGCCGGGCGCGACGGTGAAGAACGCGTCGTCGCCGTCGCCGAGCAGCACGCGGATGTCGTCGGCCGGGGCCGAGTCGGCCGGCAGCTCGCAGACCACGCGGGTCGGGTCGCCCGGGTCGGGCTGTGTACAGGGCGCGCCGGCGCTGATGGTCACCTCGTCGTTGAAGGCGATCCGCCTCACGTCGGGGCCGCCCGGCATGGCGGTGATCTGGAGGTCGTTGGCCTGCCCGGCGGCGGCCCGGTAGGTCAACGACCGGCCGTCCCGGTCGACGGCGAGGGTGGCGGTGGCCTCGGCGGCCTCCGATGGCCGGCCGGTCTGCGCCGCGACCGCGGGGCCGATGGCCGAGCCGGTGGCCAGCAGGGTTAACGCCGCGACGGTGACCGCGGGGGAGATGCGTGACGGAGTCATGGGTGCGTCCTCACCTCATGGAAGAATCGAGCCGACAGAGTGTCATGGACGAAACAACCTTCCCCTCGTCCGTGCCTTCCGTCCACACCCGTGCCGCCCGAACCCGGCGCACGCGCGCCGTTGTCCCACCACCCTCCGCGACGACCGCCCCCCGAGCACCCGGTGAATCACCGGTAACGGCGGTAACAATGGTGATATGCGGCCTCAATGGGACGGTCATCAACGGGTGATGAGGTCACGCCCAGTCACTCCTCGCACGGCACTACGGAGAACGCGTTGAGCCAACCCCAGCCGCCCACCACGGAACAGGTGGACGCCTACATACGGACGAGACTGGCGCTCGCCGGCTTCGACCTCGACTCGCTGCCCGAGCAGCCGGACCCCGAGACCGGTGTCCCCACCCGCGAGCAGGCGCTGCGCTCGCTGCGGTCCTTCGTCACCTCGGCGCCTGCCGCCATCGCCGGCTGGACGCCGCCGGTCGACGGCCGGCCGGCCGCCGCCTACGCGCAGCAGGCCGCGCCGCCGTTGCTCTATCCCTCGATCACCGAGGCATGGACCGGCGGGGTGGACGAGCGATGAGCCGCGCCCTCAACCGCCGTACCTTCCTGGCGAGTTCCGCGGTCGCCGCCGGCGCGGTAGCCGGCGGCTCGGCCTTCGCCGAGCCCGCCTCGGCCGCCGGCGCCACGCGGGCCGCGAGCGCGCCGGACGCCGCCGACGCGACGCGCGTCGCCGACCTCCGGCTGCCCGACATCGAGGTGCGGGACGAGGCACGCCGCGACCCGACCGAGGCGACGCTGGCGGAGGCGGCCGTGCTGATGCGCCGCCGCAGGCTGACCTCCACCACCCTGGTCGAGGCATATCTGGACCGCGTCACTGCCCACGACTCCGTCTACCAGGCGTACGCCGAGGTCACCGCCGACGCGGCGCTGGCCGCCGCCCGCGCGGCCGACCGGGGCACAGGACCGCGCGGCGTGCTCTCGGGCATCCCGCTGTGCGTGAAGGACAACTACTTCACCAAGGACGTGCCCACCCGCTGCAACTCGTACATCTTCGCGGACTTCGTCCCCGACCACGACGCCACGGCCGTCGCCCGGCTCGCGGCCTCGGGCGGCATCCTGCTCGGCAAGGGCCAGATGGGGCCGCTCGCCACCACCCGGGCCACCAGGCCCAACGGGGAGATCACCACGGTCAACGCCTGGACCCCGGGAGACCCGTCCGTCGACCCGGGCGGCTCGTCCACCGGGCCGGCCACCGCCGTCGCCGGCCGGCTCGCGTCGTCCTCCATCGGCACCCAGACCGGCGGATCCATCGTGCTGCCCGCCAACCGGCAGAACCTCACGGGCCTCAAGCCCACCATGGGCCGCGCCTCGGTGTACGGCGTGATCCCCCTGTCGTACACCCGCGACCACGTCGGTCCGCTCGCCAGGGACGCGATGGACGCCGCCCTGATGCTCGCGGTGATGGCGGGCCCCGACCTCAAGGACCCGCGCACCCTCGGGCTGCCGGCCGTGCCCGACCTGGTGCGGGCCGCCACACCGGCCCTCTCCCGCGGCCGGGTCCGGCTGCGCCGGGAGACCAGGATTGGCGTGCCGGCCGACTTCCTTGGCTCCGCGACCGCCGTGCGCCGCGCGCTGCTCGACCAACTCGCGGACATCCCGGGCGTCACCCTGGTCGACGTCGCCTACCCCGACGACTGGTCGCTGCTCACCGGCGCCTTCAACAGCGCCCGGCTGGCGGAGCGCACCGAGCCGTTCCGGCACTGGCTGCGCGAGGACCCGCGCAAGTTCGGCGTCTCGCTGCTGAGCTGGCTGCAGGGCCTGATGCTCTCGGGCGACGAGTGGATCACCGCGCAGCGTGCCAAGCACCACCTGCTGCGCGAGGTACTGGACGGCGTGTTCGGCGAGTGCGATGTGGTGTTCCAGACCGAGGTCGTGCCGTTCGACATCCTCGGCCTGCCGGAGATCGGCTTCCCCGCCGGGTTCGTGAACGGCGTCCCCTCCGGGGTGATCCTCGGCGGCCAGCCCTACGAGGAGGACCGGCTGCTCGAGGTGGTCGCCGCCTACCAGGCCGTCACCGAC
The DNA here is from genome assembly GCF_004348315.1 of Streptomyces sp. 8K308. Classification (GTDB taxonomy): domain Bacteria; phylum Actinomycetota; class Actinomycetes; order Streptomycetales; family Streptomycetaceae; genus Streptomyces. Next base: position 52,524 of record NZ_SMKC01000003.1, read on the forward strand.
TGGCACACCCGCCGCCCGGCCGACCCGACCGCCACGGCTGCGCGGCGGCTGCTCGGCGACTCCGCGGGGACGCCGCGGCTGACGGCCGAGGAAGCCGCCGACCGGTCGGCCTGAGCGCGGCCCGCCGTCCGGTCCCCGGACCACCACGAGGGGCCCGACGGCGTCGTGACACCATGAGGGCGCCTCACGGTGCCCGACCAGCGCGAAAGGGAGCCCATGCCCGGCACGACACTCCTCACCAGGTGCCCCGTCGTCCCCGTCGTCGTCATCGACGACGCCGCCCAGGCGTTGCCCCTGGGCCGCGCCCTGCTGGCCGGCGGCATCGACGTCGTGGAGATAACCCTGCGTACCAGCGCCGGACTCGACGCGATCCGGGCCCTGGCCTCCCTGGAGGGGCTCCAGGTGGGCGCCGGCTCGGTCCTTGTGCCACGGCAGGTCGACCAGGTCGTGGACGCGGGCGCCGAGTTCGTCGTCAGCCCCGGCCTCTCGCGCGGCGTGCTCGACCGGTGCCGGGCGCTCGGCGTGCCCGCGCTGCCGGGCGTGGCGACCGGGTCGGAACTGATGGTCGCGGCCGAGCTCGGCCTCACCGAGGTCAAGTTCTTCCCGGCCGGCCTGCTGGGCGGGCCCGCCGGGATCAAGGCGCTGGCCGCCCCCTTCACCGGCATCTCCTTCATGCCGTCCGGCGGCGTCAACCAGGACAACCTGGCCGAGTATCTCGCGCTCCCGGCCGTGCCGGCGGTCAGCGGCTCCTGGATGGTGGAGCCCGCGCTCCTCGCGGCGGGCCGCTGGGACGAGGTCACCGAGCGGTCGGCCGCCGCGGTCGAGCGCGCGGCGAAGGCCTGACGACCGCCCGGGCCGCGCCGCGAGGCGCCGCCCGGGCGGCCGTGCCGTGGCGGCCCGTGGGCCGTCAGCAGGATGTGGTGTTGGTGGCCAGGCCGAGACGCCAGGGCAGCTGCGAGTAGTCGCCGCCGGCCGAGGGGTTCATGCCCTGGTAGAGGAGCTGGAGGTTGCAGGGGTCGATGGTCATGGTCTGGTCGGCGCCGGTGCGCAGCAGCTCACCGTGGCTGATGTCCCGCGTCCAGGTCCCGCTGGGGAAGGACACGTTGTTGCTGCGCGAGAACGGGTTGGCCTCGGTGGCCGCGAGCGGCCGCCACTGCCCGTTCAGGCTCGTCGAGGTGAAGGAGCGGTAGTAGCGCCTGCCGTCGGAGCCGATGGCCTCCACGATCATCAGGTAGGTGTTGGTGCCCTGCACCCGGTAGACGGCCTCGCCCTCGAAGAGCGCGTACCGGTTGGAGTCCTGGATCGCGATCTGGGTGTTGCGGAAGCCGTTGGGGAACTCGCCCACCGTGGTCTCGGCCCGGTAGATGTGGCCGTTGTCGTCGGCCGAGAACAGGTAGCACATGCTGGTGTCGCAGATGACCCAGTAGTCGAGCCAGTGGCCGTTGCCGATGTTCTGCCGGACGATGTCCGGCATGCTGCTCTGGAAGTTGCGCGGCGCCGACCAGCTCTGGGGGTTGCTCGGGTCGGTGCTGACCGAGTACGACGGCAGCCCCGTCTGGTAGACCAGATACCACTCGTTGCGCGGCGCGAAGTAGAACACGTGGGGCGCGGCGGCGTACCGGTTGCCGATGTTCGGGTTGTTGTTGAGGAAGTGATGCGGGGCGGACGCGGCCTGGGACCAGTCGGTGAAGCTGGTGTAGGCCAGGCTCCACTGGCCGGCGGTGTTGGCGGTCGTCATGTAGACGTGCCACCTGCCGTTGTGCCGGACCACCGTCGGGTCCTTGACCGAGACGATGTTGTGGGTGGCGTCCGGCCTGGGGGAGATCAGCTGGGCGCTCGAGTTCCACCGGTAGGTGCTTGGCAGGGCGGCGGCGGTCACGTCGCCCTGTTCCTCGGCGGCCGGCGCCGGCGGGGATGACGACCGGGCCGGGGCGGCCGACAGGGCCAGCGCCAGGCCGAGCAGGAGGACCACGGCCAGGCGCGCGGTGCGCAGCCGCGATCGAAGTCGTGAAGCAGACATGAAAACCCCAGGGGTGTAGGCCGGGGCTCACCACACGGCGACGCCCGGTCCCTCGGGCGTCCGGCTGTCTGGCACGCGTGGGGGGAGCCGCCGGAGCGGAAGGAGCGGTGCGAGACGCGGTGACACGGTGGCCCGGGGCGTGGACGTCGAGCGGTCCAGCCGTGGCCGGGTGTTCGACATATCGGATCGCGCTCGATACATCAGACAAGCAGGATGATAGGCGTGGCGGAGACGGCGTCAATACCTCCGACAGAATTCGGCGTTCAGCCGCGAAAAAGAGTGGGATGCTCCCGCGGATGACGAGTTCGGTGGCGAGCCGCCGCTCGGCCTGCTCGCCGGTCGGTCCCGGGAGCACCGAGACGACGCCGGTCGACCGGCGCGCGGGTCGCCGGGGCCACGTCGGCCCGCCCCGTCGACCCTTTCGGCGTGCCCGTTCGCCCAACCGCCATGCCTTCGCCGGGGTTCGGGCGCGGCTCCGCGGTGCCGGCGACATAGCGATCGGTGCATCGATCCGAAAATGTTCGACGGGAGGCCGGTCGCCCCTGTCCCTACCGCCCCACCCGCCGAGTCGCCGGGGCGTCCTGGCGACCGCCACGAGCCTGGTCGCGACTGCCGCCTCGCCGTCTTCCGTCACGCCACCTGGCCACTCGCCGGCGCCGTCACCGGCGCCCGGTTCGAACTCGCCACGCCCTGATCGGAAAGGAACCGGGCGCCGTCGACGCGGAGAGCTCCGATGTATTGTGCGTGCACCGGAGCCGGCGAGGTCGTGTGGGGACGCCGCTCCGCCGCCGAGACAGGGGGGCGCGCGATGTCGGTGACGGATGACGCCATCGAGGCGATCAAGCAGATGATCGTGGACGGCGAGTTGCGCCCCGGCGACCGCCTGCCCCGGGAGCTGGACCTCGCCGAGCGGCTCGGGCTCTCACGCAACTCCCTGCGCGAGGCCGTGCGGGCGCTCTCGCTCATCCACGTGCTGGACGTCCGTCGCGGCGACGGCACCTATGTGACGAGCCTCGAACCGGCGCTGCTGATGGACGCCATGAGCTTCGTGGTGGACTTCCACCGCGACGACACCGTGTTGCAGATCCTGGAGGCCCGCCGCCTCGTGGAGCCGGTCACCGCCGAGTTGGCGGCCACCCGCATGCCGATGGCGGACATCGAGGCCCTGGGCGAGCTGCTCGACTCGCTCGGTGACGCGCCGACGGTGGACGAACTGGTCGAGAGCGACCTGGAGTTCCACCGGCGGATAGCCGCCGGCTCGGGCAACGCGGTGCTCGCCTCGCTGGTGGAGACGCTGTCGGGCCGCACGCAGCGCGCGCGGACCTGGCGCGGGCTGACGCAGAAGGGTGCGGTGGAGCGGACGCTCGGCGAACACCGGGCCATCCTCCAGGCCCTCACCAGGCGCCAGCCGGGCATCGCCGGTGCCCTGGCCACCGTGCACATCGCGGGCGTCGAGCAGTGGCTTCGGGAGACCCTCGTCGAGGGCGACTGAGGCACGCCATTGGTCGGGTCTCGGGTGCTCAACTCGCCGGCGCGCGCGGGCGGATGACGGCACGACGCGGGCTCTTGACGCTCATACATCGGATGTCTAGGGTTCGCCCTGACGTGGATCCCCCGGAGGGAGTGTGCCCGTGGCCCGCTTCATCGGCATGCGTACCCATGACGTGCGATTCCCCACCTCCCAGACGCTGGATGGTTCGGACGCGATGAATCCGGACCCGGACTACTCGGCCGCCTATCTGCGCCTCCTCACCGATGCCGGCGACGGTCTCGAGGGGCATGGGTTCGTGTTCACGATCGGTCGTGGCAACGATGTGCAGGTCGCGGCTCTTCGTGCGTTGGAGGGCCGCCTGCTCGGGCGTGGGGTCGAGGAGGTCCTGGCTGATCTCGGTGGTGTGTGGCGCGAGTTGGTGCATGACTCGCAGTTGCGGTGGCTGGGCCCTGAGAAGGGTGTCATGCATATGGCGATCGGGGCGGTGATCAATGCCCTGTGGGACCTGCGTGCCAAGCGTGAGGGTGTGCCGTTGTGGCGGTTGCTGGCCTCGCTGAGCCCGGAGGAGATCGTGGATCTCGTCGACTTCCGGTATCTCACCGATGCGTTGACCCGGGATCAGGCCCTTGAGATCCTGCGTGCCGCTCGCCCGGGGCGCGCCGAGCGGGAGGCCCGGCTGCTGGCCGAGGGGTACCCCGCCTACACGACGACCCCGGGCTGGCTGGGCTACGACGACGCCAAGCTGGCCCGCCTCTGCCGCGAGGCGGTTGAGGAGGGCTTCACCCAGATCAAGCTCAAGGTGGGCGGCGACCTCGACGACGACGTCCGTCGCCTGACCATCGCCCGCGAGGTCATGGGCCCCGACATCCGCATCGCGGTGGACGCCAACCAGCGCTGGGACGTCCCGGACGCCATCGAGTGGATCGACGCGCTGCGGCGGTTCGACCTCGCCTGGGTGGAGGAGCCGACCAGTCCCGACGACGTCCTCGGCCACGCGGCCATCGCCAGGGCCGTCGCGCCCGTCCCGGTGGCGACCGGCGAACACGGCGCCAACCGGGTGCTGTTCAAGCAACTCCTGCAGGCTGACGCGCTATCCGTGCTGCAACTCGACGCCACCCGGGTGGCGGGTGTCAACGAGAACATCGCGATCCTGTTGCTGGCCGCCCGGTTCGGTGTGCCGGTGTGTCCGCACGCCGGTGGCGTCGGGCTGTGTGAGGCCGTGCAGCATCTGGCGATGTTCGACTACGTCGCGGTCTCGGGCACCTTCGAGGGCCGGGTGATCGAGTTCGTGGACCACCTGCACGAGCACTTCGTCACCCCGGTGGACGTGCGCGGCGGGCGCTACCACCCGCCGAAGGCCCCGGGAGCCGGCACGGAGATGCTGCGACGGTCCATCCTGGAGCACTCCCATGACGGGTGAGGCGGCGACCGCGCTGCTCGAGGTCGAGGGCGTCGACAAGAGTTTCCCCGGGGTGCGGGCGCTGGCCGGCATGCGGCTGACGCTGCGCGCCGGGGAGGTGCTGGCGCTGGTGGGTGAGAACGGCGCCGGCAAGTCCACGCTGATGAAGCTGCTGTCGGGGATCCACACCGCCGACGCGGGGGAGTTCCGGTTGGATGGCCGGCCCTACCGGCCCACCAGCCCCCGTCACGCGCTTGAGCTCGGGATCAGCATCATCCACCAGGAGTTCAACCTGGTGCCCGATCTGACGGTGGCGCAGAACATCTTCATCGGCCGTGAACCTCGGCGTGGCCGGCTGTGGTTGGACGACCGCCGGCTGAACGCCGACGCCGCCGCGCTGCTGGAGCGACTCCACCTGCCCCTGGACCCGGGTGCCGTCGTCGGTGAACTGACCGTGGCCAACCAGCAGATGGTGGAGATCGCCAAGGCGCTCTCCCATGAGCCGCGGGTGCTGATCATGGACGAGCCCACGGCCGCGCTCAACGACGCCGAGGTGGCCACGCTGCATGCGGTGATCCGGCGGTTCACGCGGCCCGACACCGGGGTCATCTACATCTCCCACCGGATGGGCGAGATCAAGCGGATCGCCGACCGGGTCACCGTGATCCGCGACGGCGAGTACGTCGACACCCTGGAGGTGGCGACGGCGGCGACCGACGACGTCATCGCCCTGATGGTCGGCCGGGCCATCATGACCGACGCGCGCCCGGCGGGCGTCCGCGCCGACCGCGAGGTGGTGCTCGACGTCCGCGGGCTCACCACCAAGAGCCTGCTGGACGATGTCTCCTTCGACCTCCGCCAGGGGGAGATCCTGGGCTTCGCCGGGCTCATGGGCTCGGGCAGGACCGAGGTCGCCCGCGCCCTGGTCGGGGCCGACCCGCACCAGGCCGGCCGGATCACCCTCCGCGGCCGCGAGGTGCGCATCGGCAATCCGGCCGACGCCGCCAGGCTCGGCATCGGCTACCTCAGCGAGGACCGCAAGCGGTTCGGGCTGCTGCTCGAACAGGACGTCAAGGCCAACATCGTGCTCAGCACGCTGCGCGACCGGTTCACCACCGCCGGCTTCGTCCGCGACGGGGCGCTGCGGGCCAGGGCCGAGCAGCTCATCGAGGGGCTGCGCATCAGGACTCCCTCCGCCCACCAGACGACCAGGCACCTCTCCGGCGGCAACCAGCAGAAGGTCGTCATCGCCAAGTGGCTCGTCAAGGACTGCGACATCCTCATCTTCGACGAGCCGACGCGCGGCATCGACGTCGGAGCCAAGGACGAGATCCACCGGCTCCTCGACGAACTGGCCGCGCAGGGCAAGTCGATCATCGTGATCTCCTCCGAACTGCCCGAGATCCTGCGCCTGGCGCACCGCGTCGTCGTGATGAGCGAGGGCCGGGTGACCGGCGTGCTCGAGGCCGCCGAGGCCACGTCGGAGAACATCATGCGCCACGCCACGCGACGCCCCGGCGAGCACCCGGCAGACAAGGCGGACCAGCCATGACCACAGCGAAAGCCCCGACCCTCGCCCGCCAGCCGCGGAGCGGCGCGCTGGCGGCGCTCAAGGGCCGCCTCCAGCAACTGCTGGCCTTCGCCAGCCTCATCGTGATCTACGTCTTCTTCGCGATCGCGAGCCCGTACTTCCTCACCTACGACAATTTCATCTCGATCCTGTACTCGACCGTCGTCATCGGCACCCTGGCGGTCGGCACCACCTTCGTCATCATCTCCGCCGGCATCGACCTGTCGATCGGCACCGGCATGGCGCTGTGCGCGGTGATGGCCGGTGTCTTCCTGGTGAACGCCGGCCTCCCGCTGCCGCTCGGGGTGCTGCTGACCCTGCTGTTCGGCGGCTTCATGGGGCTCGTCAACGGCGTCAACATCGCCGTGCTGCGGATCCCGCCGTTCATCGCGACGCTCGCGATGATGCTGGTGGCCGAGGGCCTCGCGCTCGTGGTCTCGGACAGCACCCCCATCTACTTCACCGAGGTCTCCGGCTACGCCGACATCTCGACCGGCCACCTGATCCCCGGCGTCGACATCCCCAACGCCGTCCTCGTGCTGGTGGTCATCGCCGTCGTCGCGGGCGTGCTGCTCACCAAGAGCGTGCTCGGGCGCTACACCTACTCGATCGGCAGCAACGAGGAGGCCACCGCGCTGTCCGGCATCGACGTGCGGCGCTGGAAGATCACCATCTACACCTTCGCCGGCCTCTTCACCGGCCTGGCCGGCGTGCTGATCTCCGCCCGGCTCGGCTCGGCCCAGCCGGCCACCGGCATGGGATACGAGCTCCAGGCGATCGCCGCCGTCGTCATCGGCGGCACCTCGCTCTCCGGCGGCAAGGGCTCCATCCTCGGCACCCTCATCGGGGCGCTGATCATCTCCGTCCTGAACAACGGGCTGCAGATCATGTCCATCCCCCAGGAGTGGCAGAACGTCATCCTCGGCTGCGTGATCCTCCTCGCCGTCTACACCGACCGGGTGCGGCGCGGGGACTCGCGGTGAGCACGGCCCCGATCCCGACCAGAACGAGGGAGATCTGGTGATGAAGCGATTCGTGGTAGCCGCCTGCGCGGCCCTGGCACTGCTGGCGACCGGCTGCGCCGAGGACCGGGCGGGCGGCTCGGGCGGCGGCGGGGGAGACGGGCCGGTGATCGCCATCGTCTCCAAGGGATTCCAGCACCAGTTCTGGCAGTCGGTCAGGGAGGGCGCCGAGGCGGAGGCCGAGGCCAGGGGCGCCCGCGTCACGTTCGTGGGGCCGCCGACCGAGGCCGACGTCGAGGAGCAGGTGAACCTGCTCACCAACGAGCTGGCCAGGTCACCCGACGCCGTCGGCTTCGCCGCGCTCGACTCCCAGGCCGCCGCGCCGCTGCTCGAACAGGCCAGGGCGCAGGGGATCCCGGTGGTGGCGTTCGACTCCGGAGTGGACAGCGACGTCCCCGTGACCACGGTCGCCACCGACAACCGGGCCGCGGCGGCGCTGGCGGCCGAGCACCTGGCCGAGGCCGTCGGCGGGGAGGGCGAGGTGGCGCTCGTGGTGCACGACCAGACCAGCCTCTCAGGACGGGACCGCAGGGACGGCTTCCTGGAGTGGATGGAACAGAACGCGCCGGGCATCACCGTGCTCGAACCGCAGTACGGGGGCGGCGACCAACTGGTCTCCGCCGACATCACCCGCTCGATCATCCAGGCCAACCCGGACCTGGCCGGCATCTACGCCGCCAACGAGGGCTCGGCGGTCGGCGTGATCAACGGCGTGCGGGAGAGCGGCCGGGACGACATCGCGATCGTCGGCTTCGACTCGGGACAGGCCCAGATCGACGCCATCACCAGCGGCGCCATGACCGGCGCCGTCACCCAGGACCCGGTCGACATGGGCCGCCAACTCGTGGACGCCGCCCTGCGCGCGATCGAGGGCGAGGAACTACCCGAGCGCATCGACACCGCCTACCACTGGTACGACAGCACCAACATCGACGACCCCACGATCCGGGCCGCGCTCTACGAGTAGCCGGACCGCCGCCACGACGGCCGCGGTCCGTCACGCCGGCGCGGCCGTCGGCAGCGGCGCGACGGCGCCGGCCGTCCAGCCGTCGCCGGCAAGCACGGCCCGGATCCGGCGCTCGGGGCGCTCGCCCGCCGGCGGCGTGACCTCGAAGGCGACCGAGTGGGCCCGGCCGTCGCGGACCGCCGGCACGGCGTGGCTCTCGGGCGCGGCCGTCCAGCCCGCCGGCAGGTCGAGGGAGAGGCGCGCCCCTGGCACCGTCCCGCCGACCGCCGTCACCTCGACCGCACAGGCGAATGGCGCGCCGGGCTCGGTGCGTTCCGGCGCGGAGAGCGCCATCGCGACCCGTGAGACGGCCACATACGTCCGGCCCGCGGCGACCGGCAGCGTGATCTCGTCGCCGTCCCGCGCCACGGCGACCGGCCGGCGCCCCCGGTCCTCCCGCACCTCGAACAGGCCGCCGAACAGGGCGCCGCGCACGGTCAACCGCCCGGAGCGCCCGGGCCGCAGGGCGACCCGGGTTGGCACGCCGCCCAGCCACTCGAGGTCCACGGTGACGTCGCCCCGGGCGCGCAGCCCGGTGACGGAACCCCGTGCCCACACCGCGGGCAGCGCCGGCAGCAGGTCAATCACCCCCTGGTGACTCTGGAGCAGCATCTCCGCCACGCCCGCGGTGGCGCCGAAGTTGCCGTCGATCTGGAACGGCGGGTGGGTGTCCCACAGGTTGGCCAGCGTGCTGTACCGCAACTGCTCGGCGAGCATGAGGTGCGCGTGGTCGCCGTCGAGCAGCCGCGCCCAGAAGTTGATCTTCCACGCCTTGCTCCAGCCGGTGCCACCGTCACCGCGCGCCCGCAGCGAGACCCGGGCCGCCTCCGCGTGCACCGCGTCGTCCCGCACCGACAGCTGGCGTCCCGGGTGGAGCGCGTACAGGTGGGACACGTGCCGGTGGGTGTTGGTCGGGTCGTCCCAGTCCTCCTTCCACTCCCGCAACTGTCCCCAGGAGCCGACGCGCAGACCCGGGTCGAGCCGGCCGAGCGTGTCGGTCAGCTCCGTCACGAAGGCGCCGCCGTCCCCGACCGCCCGCGCCGCCTCGGCGGCGCTGCTGAGCAGGTCCCACACGATCTGCTGGGACATCGAGGCGCCGGCCGAGAAGTCGCCGTGCTCCGGCGAGAAGCTGGGCGACACCACGAGCGCGCCGTCCCTCGGGTCGGGGACGAGCACGTCGATCCAGAACCGGGCCAATGCCCTGAGCACCGGGTAGGCGCGCTCGCGCAGGAACCGCCGGTCCCTGGTGAACAGGTAGTGCTCCCAGTAGTGCCGGGCCAGCCAGGCGCCGGCCTCCGGGAACCAGAACGCCGTCGGCCAGTCGTGGACGCCGGTGAAGCCGAACGGGTTGGTCTCGTTGTGCACCACCCAGCCGCGGGCGCCGTACAGCTCACGCGCCGTCACCTCACCGGCCGGCACCAGCGAGTCCACGTAGTCGAAGAGTGGGCCCGTGGTCTCCGACAGGTTGGTGGTCTCGGCCGGCCAGTAGTTCATCTGCAGGTTGATGTTGACGTGGTAGTCCGCGCTCCACGGCGGGCTCGTGGAGTCGTTCCACACGCCCTGGAGGTTGGCCGGTAGCGAGCCGGCGCGGGAGGAGGAGATCAACAGGTACCTGCCGTACTGGAAGTACAGCTCCTCGAGCGCCCGGCACGTCGCCGGGGAGGCGGTACCGGCCTGGTAGGCGCTCAGCAGGTCGTCGGTGGGAACGCCGGCGTCCCGGCCGCCGACGCTCAGCCGCACCCGGTCGAACAGGCGTCGGTAGTCGGCGACATGGGCGGCGCGCAGCTCCCGGTACCCCTTGCGGGCCGCCGCGTCGACCCGCTCGGCGACCGGTCCTCGCGGGTCGACGCCGGTGCGGTAGCCCGGGTACCTGGGCGCGTAGTCGGTGCCGGCGGCCAGGACGAGGGTCACCGCGTCCGCGCCGGTCACGGTCACGGAGCCTTCGGCGTCGTCCGTGCGGCCGCCGCCCTCGTGGTGGACCTGGAGCTGTGCCTCGTAGCGCAGGCCGTTGCCGTCCAGCGCGCCGGCGAGGGTGATCCGGCCGCCGCTCGCGGTGACGCGCCGCGAGCGGTTGTCGGCCGTGGTGACCGACACCGTGAGACCCAGGGCGCCCGGCCGGTCGGCCGTGAACCGGGCGACGATCACGCCGTCGGGCGCGGACACGAAGTACTCGCGGGAGTACGCCACCCCGCCCGCCACGTAGTCGACGCCGGCGACGGCCTCCCCGATGTCCAGGTGGCGCCGGTAGCCGCCGACCTCGGCGGGCTCCGGCGCCATGGTTATCCAGACGTCGCCGAAGGGCTGGTAGGCGCCGAAGTGCGTCTTGGGCTGGCCGAGTCGCCCGGCGACCCAGGGCGGATCGACGCCGAGCTCGGCGTCGATCCGCTCCCTGACCTCCTCGATGGCGCCCGGGCGCGGGGAGCGCCAGTTCCCGAAGTCGTAGCCGGGCGCGCCTGGACCGCCGAGCCAGAGCGTCTTCTCGTTGAACTGCAGCCGCTCCCTCGCCGGTTCGCCGAAGACGCAGACGCCGAGCGCGCCGTTGCCCAGCGGGAGGGACCGCGACTCCCAGCTCGTCGCCGGCTCGTCGTACCACAGCGTCAGGCCCGCCGCCCGACCCCGGTCGTCGGCCTCGAAGTCACCGGCGTCCAGGGCGCCGGCGTCCGCCGCCGAGGCCGGCCGCGCCAGACCGGTGGCGGCCGCCGCGCCCGAGAGGCCGGCCATGAACGCGCGCCGGGGAACGCCGGATTCGGGCATCGTGACACCTCGCCTAGGGTTCGCTTCCGAGCCGCGGCTCGCGATACATCGGAGCTCTGCCCTGGCCGCGGCGGGTGAAAACCCGAACTCGGCACCGTCGAGCGCCTTGACAAGCTTATACGTCCGATGTATCGGGAGTATCGGTCACTCCTGGGACCAGTCGGCCGGCAGCCGGCCGAGCCGCATCCGCTGGGGGTGGTCGCCGACGGTCACGGTACCCACCTCCTCGCCCGTCTCGTACGAGATGGCGGAGACCTGGTCGGTGCCGCTCCAGGAGACGAAGCAGTGGTCGCCGTCGGCGCTCTGGGTGGCCCAGTACGGCTTGGTCCCGGTGGTGACCGGCTCGGCCGGCGTGAGGGTCTCGCGGTCGACGATCGTCGCGTAGTCCGACATGGTGCCGGCGACGCAGATGTCGGTGCCCGCCGGGTTCATCGCGATGCCGTGGTGGGCCGAGTCCAGCAGGTACTCCTCGCGCGCCAGGTCCTCGACCGCGTCGGCGATCGGCAGTTCGGCGACCCGGGTGACGCGGTCCTCCGTCAGGTCGTACTCGACGAAGCCGTGGAAGAACGACACCTGGAAGTAGACGTACCGCTCGTCGGGGGAGAAGGTCATCGGCCGCACGGCCGCGCTCATGTCCGGGTAGCCGGCCTCCGCCAGCTTGTCCCGCATGTTGATCCGCTCGATGACCTCACCGGTCTCGCGGTCGGTGATCTGGACGAACCGCTGGCCCTTGGTCCAGTCGAGCCAGGGCGCGTCGAGCGCGGTGTAGACGGTGCCGATGCTGGCGTTGACGATGCGTTCGCCGCCGTCGACGTAGATGTTCTCGTGCGGTTGGTCCCCGGTCGGGAAGCTCCCGATCTCCTCTCCCGTGTTCACGTCGAGGCGGTGCACGGTGTTCGCGGTCGAGGCCGAGACCGCGACCTCGGTGCCGTCGGGGGACAGGGCCATGTGGTCCGAGCGCTGGCCGTCCACCGCGAACCGCCAGACCAGCTCGCCCGTTTCGGTGTCGATGCCGACGACGTCCGCCAGGCTGGGCCGGGAGACGATGAGGATCCGGCCGTCGGGCGTGGTGTACATGTCGTCGACGAACTGGTCGTGCCCCTCGCCGATGAGGTGGCGGATGCCGACGAAGTAGGCCCAGCGGATGGGGTCGAGGCGGATCTCGGCCAGGCGTTCCTCCAGGTCGGGGACGACGTTGAGGCGCCCGACGCGGTCGAGCGCGGCGTCCGGGGTCACGATGTCGACGGTGCCGTCCCAGTTGTTCCCGACGAACAGCACCTCGCGGGTCTCGTCGGACGCGGCGGCCTGGGCCGGGACGGGCGCGCCGAGCCCCGCGCCCAGCAGGCCGGCCGCCAGGGCGGCGCGGAGTGCGAGTTTCCCGTGCTTCCTCATGACGGGGGTTCCCTTCACGTCGGTGTGATGGGCGGGCGAATGGCATGAGCATGCTCGCCCAAAAGATGAACATGATACATATTCGCGAACCGCTGACGCTCCACCACCCTCGAAACCGGCCACCCTCGAAACCGGACAGAACGCGATCCGCCCGCCGCCCGGGATCTGCTATCCGCTAAGCCGCTCGGCGTCACGCCGCCCGAACTGCTTGTCTTGGGGCATGGAGATCCTGGTTCTGGGTGGCACCGCCTGGTTGGGGCGAGAGGTGGCACGACAGGCGGTCGAGCGCGGCCACCGCGTGACGTGCCTGGCGCGCGGCGAGAGCGGAGCGGTCGCCGAGGGCGCCACGCTGGTGGCCGCCGACCGGCGCGAACCCACCGCCTACGAGCCGCTGCTCGATCGCGACTGGGACGCGGTGATCGAGGTGTCGTCGCAGCCGGGTCTCGTCCGCGGCGCGCTCGCCGCCCTGGTCGGAAGGCATCAACCTGGAGATCGAGCGCTACACCCTGGCCACCGGGCAGACGGTGGTCGCCGGATTCTCCCGCTGGTGGACGGGCTGGGGCGTGCTCATATGCCTGGCCGCCGCCTTCCAGTACGTGTGGCCGGGGTGGGCGACCAGCGGGTCGACCGTGCTCACCTACGCGGTGGGCGGGGGAGACGCCGTCTGGATCACCGTGGCGGCCCTGGTGACCATGGGCGCTGCTCACCGTCTCCCCGGTGATCTACCGGACCCTCGAGAAGGTGGAGCTGGTCAAGGTCGGCGCCACGCTGCTCTTCCTCGCCGTCATCGTCGTCGCCGTGATCTCGTGGCGCACCTGGGGCGAGGCCGCCGAGGAGACCGTCACCGGCGTCGGTCGGATCCCGGAGGGCGTCACCTTCACCATGCTGCTCAGCGGCCTCGGCGCGGCCGGCGCCGGCGGGGTGCACAACCTCGTGCTGAGCAACTGGATCCGGGACAAGGGCTACGGCATGGGGGCCCACGTGCCGCGCCTCGTCTCGCCGATCACCGGCCAGACCGAGGCGGCGGGCGCCGACCGCTACACCTTCCCGCAGGACGAGGCCAACCTGGCCCGCTGGCGCGTGTGGTGGCGGCGCGCCAACGTGGAGCACATCGTCTCCTTCGGCGTCGTCTGCCTCCTCACCATCAGCCTGATGTCCATGCTGGCCTACGAGACGCTGTCCGGCCGGGACGACGTCACCAACGACCCGTCGTTCCTGCGCCTGCAGGCCGAGGTCCTGGGCACCGAGACCGGCGACTGGCTGGAGATCCTCTTCTACGCGGTGGCCGTGGTCTCCCTGTGGGCCGCCTCGCTCGGCCTGCTCGACATCATGGGCCGGGTCGTCAGCGACTTCGTCCGGCGGACCTACCTCGCCCGGTCGGCCTTCTGGACCGAGGGCAGGCTCTACGTCGCGGCCGTGTGGACGGAGATCGCCCTCGGCTCCGCCATCCTGCTGTCCGGCGTGGACCAGCCGATGTCGCTGCTGCTCATCTCCACCTGCACCGCCTCCATGGTGACGCTGCTGTACTCGGTGCTGCTGATCCGGCTCAACCGCCGGGACCTGCCGCGGGCGGTGCGGCTGCGCGGCGGTCGCCTCGGCTTCATGGTGCTGGCCGTGGGCTTCTACGGGTTCTTCGCCACCGCCATGGTCGTCACCCAGCTCCGCGACAACCTGTAGGGCCCGCGCCCTCGAACGCGAGGCGTCCGGGCCGGCCCAGGCGGGGCCGACCCGGACGCCGTCGTTCAGCGGGCTCCGAGCGGGATCAGACCAGGTCGAACCGGTCCAGGTTCATGACCTTGGTCCAGGCGGCGACGAAGTCGCTCACGAACTTCTCCTTCGCGTCGTCGCTCGCGTAGACCTCGGCGACCGCCCGCAGCTCGGAGTTGGACCCGAAGAGCAGGTCGACGCGGCTGCCGGTCCACCTGACCTCGCCGGTGACGTCGTCGCTGCCCTCGAAGGTGGTCGCGTCCTCGGAGGTCGCCTTCCACGTCGTGCCCAGGTCGAGCAGGTTGACGAAGAAGTCGTTGGTGAGCACGCCCGGGGTGTCGGTGAAGACGCCGAGCGGCGACCCCTTGTGGTTCGCGCCCAGCACGCGCAGGCCGCCGATGAGGACCGTCAACTCGGGGGCGCTCAGGGTGAGCAGGTTGGCCCGGTCGATCAGCAGGTACTCGGCCGGCAGCCGGTTGCCCTTCCCGAGGTAGTTGCGGAAGCCGTCGGCCGTCGGCTCGAGCGCGGCGAACGACTCCACGTCGGTCTGCTCCTGCGTGGCGTCGGCGCGGCCCGCGGAGAACGGCACCTCGACCTCGAAGCCGGCCTCCTTCGCGGCCTTCTCGACGGCGGCGCCGCCGGCCAGCACGATCAGGTCGGCGAGCGAGACCCGCTTGCCGCCGGTCTGGGCGGCGTTGAAGCTCTCCTGGATGCCCTCCAGGGTGCTCAGCACGGTCGCCAGCTGGTCCGGCTCGTTGACCTCCCAGCCGCGCTGCGGCTCGAGGCGGACCCGAGCGCCGTTGGCCCCGCCACGCTTGTCGCTGCCGCGGAAGGACGCGGCCGAGGCCCAGGCGGTGGACACGAGCTGGGAGACCGAGAGGCCGGAAGCGAGGACCCGCTCCTTGAGGGCGGCGACGTCCGCCGCGTCGACCAGCTCGTGCGTCACGGCCGGCAGCGGGTCCTGCCACAGCAGGGTCTCGGTCGGGACCTCGGGGCCGAGGTAGCGCACGATCGGGCCCATGTCGCGGTGGGTCAGCTTGAACCAGGCGCGGGCGAAGGCGTCCGCGAACTCCGCGGGGTTCTCCAGGAAGCGCCGCGAGATCTGCTCGTAGACCGGGTCGAAGCGGAGCGCGAGGTCGGTCGTCAGCATCGTCGGGGCGTGGCTCTTCGAGGCGTCGTGCGCGTCGGGCACGGTGCCGGCGCCCGCGCCGTCCTTCGGCCGCCACTGGTGCGCGCCCGCGGGGCTCTTGAACAGCTCCCACTCGTAGCCGAAGAGGGTCTCGAAGAAGCTGTTGTCCCATGCCACCGGGGTCGGGGTCCAGGTGCCCTCGAGGCCGCTGGTGATCGTGTCCCCGCCCTTGCCGGTGCCGAACGAGTTCCGCCAGCCGAGGCCCTGCTCCTCCAGCGTGGCCGCCTCGGGGTCGGCGCCGACGTTGTCGGCCGGGCCGGCGCCGTGGGTCTTGCCGAAGGTGTGGCCGCCGGCGACGAGGGCGACGGTCTCCTCGTCGTTCATCGCCATCCGGCGGAAGGTCTCACGGATGTCGCGGGCCGCGGCGATCGGGTCCGGGTTGCCGTTCGGGCCCTCCGGGTTCACGTAGATGAGGCCCATCTGCACCGCGCCGAGCGGGGTCTCGAGCTCCCGGTCGCCGGAGTAGCGCTCGTCGCCGAGCCAGGTGGTCTCCGGGCCCCAGTAGACGTCCTCCTCGGGCTCCCAGACGTCCGCGCGGCCGCCGGCGAAACCGAAGGTCGTGAAGCCCATGGTCTCCAGGGCGACGTTGCCGGCGAGGATCATGAGGTCGGCCCACGAGAGGCTCTGGCCGTACTTCTTCTTGACCGGCCACAGCAGGCGGCGGGCCTTGTCCAGGTTGGCGTTGTCCGGCCAGCTGTTGAGCGGGGCGAAGCGCTGCTGCCCGGCGCCCGCGCCGCCGCGACCGTCGCTGATCCGGTAGGTGCCCGCGCTGTGCCAGGCCATCCGGATGATGAACGGGCCGTAGTGCCCGAAGTCGGCCGGCCACCACTCCTGCGAGGTGGTCAGCACCTCGGCGATGTCCCGCTTCACGGCCGGCAGGTCGAGGCTCTTAAACGCCTCCGCGTAGTCGAACTCCTCGCCGAGCGGGTTGGCCACGGCGGGGTTCTTGGCGAGGATCTTCAGGTTCAGCCGGTTCGGCCACCACTGGCGGTTGCCGCCGCCCTGCGTCGGGTGCGGGGCACGCCCGTGCGCGACCGGGCAGCCGCCCGCGCCGTCGGTCTTCGGGTCTACGACGATCGCTTCATGGTTCTCGGACATGGGAATCCTTCCGGCAGTGGGCGGTGTGACTGTCGGGGAGGACACCCGACTCGCAGGGAGACGGCCGTGGTCACGTCCTGGGTCTCCTGCCGTACTGGACCCGTCCCTCCCTTGGCTTACGCCGGAACTGATCCTACGATAGACAGAGTTCAAGTCAAGATGGACCCCAAGGTCGTATCCAGTCGGAGCCCGGACCCCGATCTGGTGACTTCGGGTATCCCTCCGAACCTGATAGGTGAGCCGACATGAGTGACCTGCTGGAGCGACTGCGCGGGCGCGGCTGGCGAATGACCTCCCAGCGGCGGGTCGTCGCGGAGGTCCTCGACGGCGATCACGTGCACCTCACGGCCGACGAGGTGCACGCCCGCGCGGCCCTGCGACTGCCCGAGATATCCCGGGCGACCGTCTACAACACCCTGGGCGAACTGGTCTCGCTCGGTGAGGTGATAGAGGTCTCGACCGACGGCCGCGCCAAGCGCTACGACCCCAACGCCCACCGCCCGCACCACCACCTGGTGTGCTCGAACTGTGGGACCATCCGCGACGTCCACCCGACCGGCGACCCGATGGCCGATCTCCCCACGGAGGAGCGGTTCGGCTTCACCGTCTCCGACGTCGAGGTCACCTACCGCGGCCTGTGCCCGTCCTGCGCGTAGGCACCCGTCCCGGCACTCCGGCCGGCGCGGTGTACCGATAGGTCGATGATGAAGAAGTTCTCATCATCTCTTCATGTGGTTGGTCGTGGAGGGGTCCCATCGTGGTGCCATGACATTCACGCACCGCATGGCGACCCTGGCCGCAGTGGTCCTCATACCCGTGGGCATCGCGGGCACGAGCTTCCTGCTCAGCGACGACCCCGCGGACCCGTCAGGACCCTCGGAGGTCGAGCTGGAACGGGTCGGGGACGAGCAGGGCGGCGCGGACACCGGCGGAGGCGGGGAGGCGGAGAACACCTCGCCCACCGAGCCGGCTCCGCCCCGCGAGGACGTCGTGCCGCAGCCGTCCCCTACCGAGGGATCCGTCGATGACACCCCCGACGACGACGCCGGAGACGACGCCGGAGACGACGCCGACGACGCGGACGACCGGGGCGACGCCGGCGACGACGACGGGTGAGGAGAGCGCCGGCCGCTTCCGGCTCTCGGCCCGCCTCCGCATACTGCTCTGGCTGCTGGTCGTGATGGCCGTCGCGCTCGCCACCGTGGTGCTCACCACCCGGTCGATACTGCTGCGCGACGCCGAGGAGCGCGTCGACCAGCTCCTGGCCCAGGAGACGTCGGAGTTCGCGAACTTCGTGGACCGCGGCCGGGACCCGGAGACCGGCGGCCCGTTCACCGAGCCCCGCCGGCTGCTGACCGTCTTCCTTGAACGCCAGTACCCGGAGCCGGCCGAGGAACTGCTGGGCTACATCCGCGAGTCGCCGGCCCCGCGCGTCATCCGCCAGCCCCGCGACATCGCCTCCCGGCTGCCGCTGTACCAGGACGGCGCCTCGCTCGAGCGGATCAGCGAGGACCCGTCGAGCACCGGCACCCTCCACCGCGACACCGGCGTCGTCCGCTGGGCCAAGGTCCGCATCGACCACGGACCCGACCAGCCGGCGGCCGTGTTCATCGTCGCCGCCCACGACGACCCCGCCGGCGACTCGGCGGAGAACGCCGTCCGCATCCTCCTGGTCATCTCCGGCGTCGCGCTGCTGATGAGCTGCGCCGTCGGCTGGGCGGTCGCCGGCCGCATCCTGGCACCGGTCCGGCTCGTCCGCGCCACCGCTGCCCAGCTCACGGAACAGGACCTCACCCGCCGCATACCCATCCGCGGTCGGGACGACATCTCCGCGCTCGCCGAGACGTTCAACGCCATGCTCGACCGCCTGGAACGGGCCTTCGCCGCGCAACGCGACTTCGTCGACGACGCCGGCCACGAACTCCGCACCCCCATCACCATCGTCCGCGGCCACCTGGAGCTGATGAGCACCGACGAGGGGCCGGCGGCCGCCGCCGAACGCCGCGAGACGCTGCGCCTGGTCACCGACGAACTGGACCGCATGAGCCGCATCGTCGAGGACCTGCTGTTGCTCGCCACCGCCGAACGCCCCGACTTCGTCCGGGCCGCGCCCGTCCAGCTCGCCGAGCTCACCGCCGACGTCTACGTCAAGGCCAGGGCCCTCGGCGACCGCCGCTGGGAGCTGCCCGAGGTCGCCGAGCACGAGGTCGCGCTCGACGCCCAGCGCGTCACCCAGGCCATGGTGCAGCTCGCGCAGAACGCCGTGCAGCACACGGTGCCCGGCCAGACCGTCCGGATCGGCTCCCGGCTGCTGGCCGGGGACGTCGAGCTGTACGTGGCCGACACCGGGCCGGGCGTCGTGCCGCGGGACGCCGAGGTCATCTTCGAGCGCTTCCGCCGGGGCACCACCCGCCGCGGCGGCGAGCGCGGTGGCGCCGGGCTCGGCCTGTCCATCGTACGGGCCATCGCCCGGGGCCACCACGGTCGGGTCGAGCACCGGCCCACGCCGGGCGGCGGTGCCACCTTCGTCCTCGTCCTCCCGGTCCAGCACACCCAGCACGCCCAGCGTCTTCAGGAGTCAGAGTGAACCGCATCCTCATCGCCGAGGACGAGGAGCGCATCGCCTCCTTCGTCGAGAAGGGCCTGCGCGCCAACGGCTTCGTCACCGCCGTCGCCTCCGACGGCGACACCGCCCTCGACCAGGCCCGCGGCGGCGGCTACGACCTCGTCGTCCTCGACATCGGCCTGCCGGGCCGGGACGGCTTCACGGTGCTGCGCGAGCTGCGGGAGGCCAGGGTGACCCTCCCCGTGATCGTGCTGACCGCCCGTGACTCCGTGCGGGACACCGTCGCCGGGCTCGAGGGTGGCGCCGACGACTGGATGACCAAGCCCTTCCGCTTCGAGGAGCTGCTGGCCCGCGTGCGGCTGCGGCTGCGCACCGCCGCCCGCGCGCCCGAGGTGACGGTGCTGCGCTGCGGCGACCTCAGCCTCGACCTGCGCACCCGCAGGGCCAGAGCGGGACAGACCCTGGTCGACCTGTCGGCGCGGGAGTTCGTGCTCCTGGAGCTCTTCCTCCGCCACCCGGGGCAGGTGCTGTCGCGGGAGCAGATCCTCTCCCACGTGTGGGGGTACGACTTCGACCCGGGCTCCAACATCGTCGACGTGTACGTGCGGGCGCTCCGCAAGAAGTTGGGCGCCCACCGGGTGGAGACCATACGCGGCATGGGGTACCGGCTGCCGCACCCGGACTGACCCCCCGAGGGCCGCATGGAGCGCCCCGCACGCAGTGTCGGGGGCTGAGGAACATCGGAACGAAAACCGGCGCTAAGCCTGCCCGGCCTCACTGAGGGCTTTGACCTGGGCTTCTGCGAGGGATGAACCTTCAGCAGTCGTGTTGATCGACTGTCTGGAGGTCCGGGGTGCCGGTCGAGTTTTTGACTGATGAGCAGGCTGCCGCGTACGCGGCGTATCACGGGGCGCCGTCCCGTACGGAGTTGGAGCGCTTCTTCTTCCTGGATGACGCGGACCGGGAGCTGATCGAGTCCAAGAGGCGGGCCCACAACCGCCTGGGGTTCGCGGCAAAGCTCACGACCGCGCGTTATCTCGGGGTGTTCCTGGACGACCCGACGGACGTGCCGCCGGAGCCGAAGGTGGAGAGCCTGGAGGCGATGTGGGCGGCGATCGAGCAGGTGGTACCCCGCCACGAGCTGGCCGCGGCGATCGCCGCGCTGTTCGAGTGCAGGCCAACCTCCAGGAAGGCCGCCACGCCCTGGCCCGGAAGATCTTCCACGGCCGGGCCGGGCAGCTCTACCAGCGCTACCAGGACGGCATGGAAGAGCAGATCGGCGCCCTCGGCCGCGTCCTCAATGCCCTGGTCCTGTTCGACACCCGGTACATGGACGCCGCCGTCACCCAGCTGCGGGCGGACGGCTTCGAGGTCCGGGACGAGGACGTCGCCCGCCTCTCGCCGTTCGTCCGGCACCACATCAACATGCTGGGCCGATACTCGTTCTCCCTGCCGGACCTGCCTGGCGGCCTACGGCCGCTGCGCGACCCGGATTCGGTGGACGAGGAGTAGGTGGTGAACCTGTATCTGGGTACCGGTTGCAAGTCTTCCGACCAGAGTCAGTTCCGGACCGTCCCCCGGGCACCCGCCCCGACGCGCGGACCGGTCTCGGTCGCGGGGGACGCCGGGGCGGGCGTACGGCGGGACGGTCCGGTCACAGCCCGACGGCGGTGGCCGCGCCGCAGGCATACGCGGCCAGCGGCGCCATCACGTGCACGGCGTCAGCGGACACCCCGCGCAGGGTGTTGGACGCGAACGACCGCTGGAACTCCAGCCCCACGAACGCCAGACCGGGATGGGTCGCGGACAGCCCGCC
This sequence comes from Streptomyces sp. 8K308, assembly GCF_004348315.1. Classification (GTDB taxonomy): domain Bacteria; phylum Actinomycetota; class Actinomycetes; order Streptomycetales; family Streptomycetaceae; genus Streptomyces. The sequence goes on from NZ_SMKC01000003.1 coordinate 73,555, forward strand.
GGAGTGCACCGGCATCCCCGCCGCATCGACCGCGCCGAGCCCGGCCAGGAACGCGGCGTTGGGCACATAGCCGGTCGCCAGCAACACCACGTCCACGCGTTCACGGCTGCCGTCCGCCCACACGACCTGGTCGCCGTCGAGGGCGGTGAACATCTCCCGCCGCTCCAGCAGCCCGGAGGCGACCGCCTTGCTGTAGCGGCCGTCGTCGTTGACCAGCCGGCCCGGCGCCAGGTGCACCAGCCACGCGGGCGGCAGCAGGTCGAACCCGCTGGTCACCGCCCAGTGGTGCACGTCCTGGCCGCGGGAGCGCTGCGGCAGGAAGTGCACCGGCGCCCGGGACGCGAGCGTCACCGATGCGGTCTCGGTGAGCTCGTAGCCGATCTGCACTGCCGAGTTCCCCGCCCCCACCACCACGACCCGCTTGCCCGCGTAGGGGGCACGGTTGCGGTAGTCGGCCGCGTGCAGCACCTCGCCCGTGAAGCCGTCCGCGCCCGGCAGCTCGGGGACCAGGGGCCTGGAGCCGGTGGCGACGACGACGCCCGCGGCCGGTATCTCCTCCCCGGCGTCGGTGCGCACCACGAACCCGCGGCCGGACTGCTCGACCGACGCGGCGCGGGTGCGGGTGCGGATGTCCGCATCGACGGTCGCGGCGTACGCCTCCAGGTAGGCGACCACCTCGTCGCGGTGCGGGTACCGCTCCGGATCGCCGGGGAACTTTAGGCCCGGCAGCGCGCTGAACCGCGCTGGGGAGAACAAGGTGAGGCTGTCGTAGTAGCTGGGCCACGCCCCCACCGGCCGGTCTGACGCCTCCAACACCACCGGGGCAAGACCGGCTTCGCGGGCGGCGTGGGCGGCGGCCAGTCCGGACTGGCCGCCCCCGATGACGACGATGACAGGTTCGCTCGTATTGACCATGACCCAGAACATAATGTTGTTTTCTAATATGTCAAAGTGACGTTGGGAGTAAGGTGGGCCAGGAAGCGAGGTGGACCCGATGACCGACCAGACCGTGAGGCCCAAGGCAGAGCCCCAGGCGGGCCGGGAGGCCGCAGCGTGCTGCGCGCCGCCCGGCGCGGCCGACGCCTCCCCGGCCGATGTCGACCTGGACGCGGAACTAAGCCCGACCACCCACGACTTCCTCAAGGCCCTCGCCAGCGAGACCCGCCAGCAGATCATGCTGCTGTTCTCCCGCAGCGCCGAACTGTCCGTCGGCGAGGTCGCCGAACGCGCCGGCCTCAGCCACTCCGCCGCCTCTCAGCAGCTCAACCTCCTGCGCCGCGGCGGCATCGTCACCTCCCGCCGCGACGGCAAGACCGTGCTCTACAGAGCCGACAAGGAACACACCGCCCAAGCCCTCGCCGAGCTCCAGGAGTACCTGAAGTACTGCTGCTGAGCGCGACGGCCCGGTCTGATCTGCATCACGGTCAGCGCCTGCTGTCGCCGGGGGCGAGCAGGCTGGTGAGCTCGGCGATCGCGTCCGGGGACGGCTTGAAGTATCGGCGGACGTTCTCCGGCTTCTTGTGCCGGGACTTCGCCATCAGCATCAGCAGAGAGGCCCCTTGCTCGCCGAGATGGGTGAGGGCGGAATGGCGGTACTCGTGCAGGTCCCAGCCGGTTCCCGGTCCGCGCACGGCGGTGTGCTCGTCCAACAGAGCGCGGGCCTGGCCGTAAGAGAGACGGGCCAGGCCGGTGTCCGGGCACACGACGCGCGGGCTGACCACCTTCCCCGGGCCGGAGCGGCGGTGGGTGACGAACACCGGGCCCCGGGGACGGCCGCGCAGCAGGCGGGGCAGGAGTCGTGCGGTGCCGGCGTCCCAGTAGACGGTCTCCGGCACGAGGTCTTCGCGCGCCTGCCCGCGGCGGCGGGCCTTACTCCGGGCGCCTTTGGCCTTGACCAGGCAGCGGCGTGCGGCGAGGTCCAGGTCCTCGATGTTCACGCCGAGGATCTCCTCCGCGCGGGCGGCGGTCTCGTAGAGCATCCGCCACAGCGTCTTCTCCCGCAGGTGGACCTCGCGGCGGGCGATAAGCCGGTCCACGGCCACCTTCGAGCGGGCCGGGGTCTCGGAGTCCGGCACCGCCAACCGCTTCGTCCAGGCCGGGACCGCCGGGCCGTCGTAGCCGTACTCCTCGCACCAGCCCAGCCACGACAGCACCGCCGCCCGGCGGGCGTTCCAGGTGCCGACCGCCGCGGTACCCCACAACAGCTCCAGCGCCTCGCCGATCTCGTCGTCCACCACCGCCGCGAGCGGGCGGGCCTCGCCGATCCGCTCGGCGGTCTTTCCGACGCCGGTCGCGTAGCTGCGGACCGTGTTCGGATTGCGGAGCGAGTCGAGAAAGGCATCGGCCGCCGCGCGAACGGTCAGCGCCTTCCCGGCCGGCAGTTGCACGACGGTGGTCACCACTTCCCCCTTGCCACAGATAACAGGGCCGCTTCATGCGGCGTGCGGAGAACGTCCCCGCAGGTCGCGCGGAGTGATAGCGCAGATAACAGGGCGTTATCTGCGGCAAGACTTCAGCCGGAGCCGGACGCCGACGTCCGGTCAGCCGCCCACCAGCAGCGATCGAGGCTTAGCGCCGGTTTTCGTTCCGATGTTCCTCAACCCCCGTGTCTCTCATGAAGTGTCTCTCATGAACCGTTCATCCATGGCTCACCACCGGTTCGAAAACTGGTCGGGTGACCCTCACCAACCGGCAGGCCGTCACCCTGTGCGTGGCGCTGAGCGTGTGCGGCCTGCTGCTCGTTCCGACCAACTTCCCCGGCCTGAGCGGTGACGCCCGCCTCACGCTCGTGGTGTTCGCCCTGGCCACCTGCGCCTGGATCGGCACGCCCCTCGACGACACCTATGTGGCGCTGGGCGCCGGACTCGCCCTGACCGCCACGGGCGTGGTCAGCGCCGACACCCTGTTCGGCACCCTCGGCGACCCCACCGTCTGGCTGCTGATCTGCGCTTTCGTGCTGGCCGCCGCGGTGGCGAGCAGCGGACTCGCCGCCCGCGCCGCCGTCTTCCTCGTCACCGGCGCGCGCACCGTGCGACAGCTGGTGCACCTGACCACGGCGGCCCTCGTCGTCACGGCCTTCGCGATCCCCGCGACCTCCGGGCGCGCCGCCCTGGCGCTGCCGGTCTTCCTCGCCCTCGCCAGGGCGCTGTCCGGTCGGCCCCGGCTGGTCGTCGCCCTGGCGCTGCTCTTCCCCACGGTCATCCTGCTGTCCGCGGTCGCCACCCTGATCGGCGCGGGCGCCCACCTGATCACCGTCTCGGTGCTGTGGGAGACCACCGGCGAACGCATCGGCTTCCACGAGTGGTTGCTGCTCGGCCTGCCGCTCGCCGTGGTCTCCTCCCATCTCGCCGCCGAGGTCGTTTTGTTGACCACCACCCGGCGCGCCGACCGCCGCGGCCCGGTCGAGTTGGCCGTCGAGGACATCCAGCGGCACACGGAACAGCGGCTGACCGGCTCGCTGAGCCAGGCCGAGGTCCGCTGCGCCGGACTGCTGGCCAGCGTCGTCGTGCTGTGGTGCAGCGAGCCCCTGCACGGGGTACCGCCCGCGCTGGTCGCGCTCATCGGGGCCGTCGTCATCACCGCGCCCGCCCTCGGCACCATCAGGCTGAAGGACGCGCTGGGCACCGTGCCCTGGTCGCTGCTGCTGTTCATGGCGGCCACCATGGCGATGGGCGTCGCGCTCTCCGACTCCGGGGCCGCCGGCTGGCTGACGTCGGGACTGCCCGGCGACGCCGCGGTCCCCGCCTGGCTCTTCCTCGGCGTCGTCGTCGCCGTCAGCACCGCGGCCCACCTGGTCCTCCAGTCGCGCTCCGCCCGCTCAAGCGTCCTCGTCCCCCTGGTGGTCGCCTCCGCCGCGGCCTGCGGCGTGGACCCGGTCGCCGCCGCACTGGCCTCCACGGCCGCGGCCGGCTTCTGCCACACGCTGCCCGCCTCGGCCAAGCCGGTGGCGCTCTTCGCCGACGTGCCCGACGCCCCCACCTACACGCCCCGCGACCTGCTGCGGCTTTCCGCCGTGCTGGCCCCGCTGACCGCCGGCCTCGTCCTGCTGTTCGCGCTCGCCGTGTGGCCGTTGCTCGGCGTCGCCCCCTGAGGGACCCCGAGAACCAAGAGACACCCAGAACAAGGAGACAACCGTGTACCGATTCGTCGTGGCGCCCAGCGGCATGAAGGAGTCGCTGTCCGCCGCCGAGGCCGCCGAGGCCATCGCCGAGGGGCTGCTGCGCGCCGTGCCCGACGCCGTCGTCGACCTGCTGCCGCTGGTCGACGGCGGCGAGGGCACGGCCCGGGCACTGGCCGCGGCGGGCGGCGGGCGGCTCGTGCCGCGCCTGGCCACGGGACCGGTCGGCGACCCGGTCGACACCCACTTCGCGCTCCTGCCCGACGCCCCAGGGGCGCCCGGCACCGCGGTCGTGGAGATGGCCGCCGTGGCCGGCCTCGCACTGGTCCCTGCCGGCCGCCGCGACCCGACCGCCACCACCACCCGCGGCGTGGGCGAACTCGTCCGCGCCGCCCTCGACACGGGCGCGCGCCAGGTCCTGGTCGGCTGCGGCGACTCGGGCACCTCCGACGGTGGGGCCGGCGCGCTGCAGGCGCTCGGCGCCCGGCTGCTGGACGCCAGGGGGCGCGAACTTCCCCCGGGCGGCGGGGCGTTGCGTCGGCTGGCACGGATCGACCCCACCGGCCTCGACCGCCGCCTGGCCACCACCGAGATCACCGTCGCCGTCAACCCGCACAACGTGCTGTGCGGACCGCGCGGCGTGGCCCGGGTCTTCGGCCCGCAGAAGGGCGCCACCCCCGCCCAGACCGAGGAGCTCTCGGCGGCCCTCGACCACTGGGCGACCGTCCTGGAGCGCGACCTCGGCCCGCTCGACGTGGACCTCCGCACCGGCCCAGGCACCGGGGCCTCCGGCGGCCTCGGGGCGGGGCTCGCCGCGCTCGGCGCCCGGCTGCTGCCACGGTTCCGGGTGTTCCTCGACCACCTGGACCTCGACGCCAGGATCGCCGGCGCCGACCTCGTCGTCACCGCGGAGGGCGCGCTCGACGGGCAGACGCCGTTCGGCAAGATCCCCGGCGAGGTGGCGCGCCGCGCCCGGGCACACGGCGTTCCCGTCCTGGCGCTCGCCGGCACGATCGGAGAGGGTGCCAGGGAGGTCCACCTGACTGGAGTCGACGCCTACAGCGGCATCCTGCCCGCGCCCGTCGGCCTGCCGGAGGCGCTGGCGCGCGGCGGGGAGTTCCTGGCGGACGCCGCCGAACGGGCCCTGCGCATGGTCCTGATCGGCAGCCGCCTCGCCGCCCGTGCCTGATCAGGGGCCGAGCAGCCCGTCGAGGAACGCGTTGCCGAACACGCCGTGCGGGTCGAGGCGGCGCAACAGCTCGGTGCCCTCGGCCCACTGCCCCTCGCCGTACGACCGCGGCACGACCGTGCCGATGACCTCCGGATCCGCCCAGGCCGCGGTGTCGGTGTAACCCCACCCCTTGGACCACTCGACGCGGGTCAGCGCGTGCCCGCCGTCGAAGGTCGCCAGGCAGAAACGTTCCAGCTCCCGGTAGAACTCGGCCGCGCCTGGGGTGCCCGGCAGCGTCCGCCCAGACCGCGCGGTCGAACTCCGGGTGGTCCGGGTGCGGGCGGACCACCGAGAGCAGCGGGGGTCGGGCCCCGGGCGCCGCCACGTCCGAGGTCTGGTCGAGGCCGCCGACGCGGATCTCCACCTGCCCGTTCACCGGGAACCGCCCGTCCCTCGCCCACGCTTCGAGACGCTCCCGGTAGAAGCCGGCGAACTCCGAGATGACCCGCTGCACCCGTCCGCGCGCCGGGTGAGGATGGCGTAGCCGTTGGCGGTTTCCCGCAGCGTGGGCGGCCGCAGGTAGAACATCAGGTGGTGCGAGGCGCCCCACAGGTCGCCGGCGAGCGTCGCCGTCAGCCCGGTCGCCGCGATGGTGTACTGCAACGCCCCGAGCGTCGGCGCGAGATACCAGGCGCCCGGCGAGCCGGGACACGGGGGTGGGGACGGTGTCGCTGAACGGGTAGTTGTAGGGGCCGAGCACCGGCCGCGAGGTGGCCGGCTTCTCCGGACTCAGGCTCCACACCTTCAGCCAGGGCCGGTCGGTGAAGGCGAACCAAATCGTCTCCACGCGCCCGCCGGGCGCCAGGAAGTCGGCGAACGTCCGGCCGCCCGCGGCCTCCGCGCTGCCCGGCGCGGCGAACAGTTCGTCGGACGGGACGTCGACCCGGCTGACGCAGCGCATCGCGCTCTCCTTGCCGGCCTGGAGCACCGCCTCGACGACGAAGCTCCGCCCCAGGTGCGCCGCGAGCGCGTCGCACTCGGGGGCCCTGCCCCGCTCGAAGGTGTGCAGCACGTAGGCGCCGCTCGGCTCGTCCCACACCACGGTGGTCACGGCGAGCACCAGGTTGCTGAGGGTGCCGTAGGTGTGTCCCGGGCGCGCCGGCTCGCCGTCGGCGGGGACGCTGGTGCCGTGCGCGTCGATGGCGAGGGTGCCGCCGAGCGTCAGCTCCCCGGGCGCGGGGGTGTTGGTCACGCCGAGGCCGTGGTCGGCGAGGAACCCCATCAGTGTCTCCAGCGTCACGCCGGTCTGGGCCAGGACCGCGCCGGGCGCCCCGGCGGGCGGCGTGACCAGCTCGGTCGCCGTCAGGTGGGCCGTCGTGTCGACGAGCAGCACCCGGGCGTCGGGGGAGGTGTCGGGGGTGATGGTCAGCGGCGACCAGGTGTGGGACTTGCCGCGGGGGCGCAGCCGCCAGCCCTCGGCGTGGGCCCAGTTGGCGAGTCGACGATCTGCGCGCCGGTCCGCGGCGCGCAGGTTCACAGGCCGGGATGGGCGTTCTCGCCCGCCCAGTTGAGGTAGGGGGAGCGGTGGGCCGTCAGGTCGCCCGGCAGGCTGGGCGCCGCGCTGTCCGCGGCGGCGGCAGCGGTGCGCAGGACACCGCGTCGGGAAGGTAATCCTGGTTTGTTCGACATGGGCACAGGACGTATGGGATTCGCCGCCCACGCGGAACCCCGCGAACCCGACCGTTCTGGCTCGAACCGGGCACGTGCTACGGGAACTTCCTCGACCCGTGAGGCGCTCGTCCTGCGCCGGCCGTGCTCAGGGGGTGGCCGGCAGGCATGGGAAGAGCTCGTGGAAGCGCGCGGGGTCGGGCGCGACGAAGACGGCGTCGGCGGCCACCAGCGCGCTGGCCGGGGCGGTCTCGGTGGCGATCGAGCCGTCGACGTGGAGCTTGCGGCCCTCGGTGCGGACGACCCGGGCGACGACCCGCAGCGGCGTCGCCAGTGGGACGGGGCCCTGGTAGCGCAGCCGGAGGGAGATGGTCATCGCGGGCGTTCCCGCCGCCGCGCAGGCGTGGCCCATGAGTTCGTCGAGCAGCATGGCGCTCATGCCGCCGTGCGCGAAGCCGGGCGGGCCCTCGTGGGCTGAGCCGAGGACGCACCGACCGACGAGGCAGGCGTCGTCCGCGACCACCTCCATGGGCGGGGCGAGCGGGCTGCCCTGGCCGGTGACCGGGCTGTACATCCGCAGCCCGCCGGGGAACTCGTCCACGGGCGATATCTCGGCTGGCGCCCGCTGGCCGACCGTCAACTCAGCGGTGAGGCGACGGACGTCGTCCAGGGCCTGGTGCAACGTCTCGTCCGCGGCGGTGGTGCGCACGGCGGCGTCCACCAGGTCCCGCAGCTCGTGGCCGAGTGCGGCGATCGCCGCTCGGCGGCGTGCCAGTGCCTCGTCCGTGGCCGGTGAATCGGTCAGAGGTGTGTTCATCGCTCTTCTCGGTGCGGTGGCGGGGGGT
>NZ_SMKC01000400.1 GCF_004348315.1 Streptomyces sp. 8K308
GGGGACACGGGGGCGCGCGGCTATCTGCGGGCGCGGGAGCGGCTGATCACGCTGGTGGAGTGCGGGGACGTGGCCGTGCCCGACGACGTGGACGAGCCGGAAGATCTCATTGATCTTCCGGCATGAGGAAACTAACATCCGTTATCCGCCTTCCTGAAGGAGTGACCGCCCATGTCCGCCGTCACCGTCGCAGCCCCGAGCGTCCTGCCACGGCAGGAGGAGGTGCTGACCGAGGAGGCACTCGGCTTTCTCGCCGAGCTGCACCGGCGGTTCACCCCCCGCCGGGACGAGTTGCTCCAGCGGCGCGCCCATCGCCGCACCGAGATCGCCAGGACGGGTGCGCTCGACTTCCTGCCCACCGCCGCCGTCCGGGACGGCGACTGGCAGGTGGCGCCGGCGCCGCCGGCGCTGCTCGACCGCCGGGTGGAGATCACCGGACCGACCGACCGCAAGATGACCGTCAACGCGCTCAACTCGGGCGCCCGCGTCTGGCTCGCCGACTTCGAGGACGCCTCCTCCCCCACCTGGGCCAACGTCATCGGCGGCCAGCTCAGCCTGGCCGACGCGTTCCGCCGCCGCATCGACTTCACCGACGAGCGCGGCAAGCGGTACGCGCTGAAGCCCGACGCGGAGCTGGCCACCGTCGTGATGCGGCCGCGCGGCTGGCACCTGGACGAGCGGCACCTGACGGTCGAGGGCCGCCCGATCCCGGGTGCGCTCGTCGACTTCGGCCTCTACTTCTTCCACAACACGGCCCGCCTGATCGAGCTCGGCAAGGGCCCCTACTTCTACCTCCCCAAGCTGGAGTCGCACCTCGAGGCCCGGCTGTGGAACGAGGTCTTCCGCCACGCCCAGGACGCGCTCGGCGTCCCGCACGGCACGGTGCGGGCCACGGTGCTGATCGAGACCGTCACGGCAGCGTTCGAGATGGAGGAGATCCTGTACGAGCTGCGCGAGCACGCCTCGGGGCTCAACGCGGGTCGCTGGGACTACCTGTTCTCGATCGTCAAGAACTTCCGTGACGCGGGCCCCGGTTACGTGCTGCCGGACCGCAACGCGGTGACCATGACGGCGCCGTTCATGCGCGCCTACACCGACCTCCTGGTCCGCACCTGCCACAAGCGCGGGGCGCACGCGATCGGCGGGATGGCAGCGTTCATCCCGTCCCGGGACGAGGCGGCCAACGCCGAGGCGTTCCGGAAGGTCAGGGCCGACAAGGACCGCGAGGCCGGGGACGGCTTCGACGGCTCCTGGGTGGCGCACCCGGGCCTGGTGCCCGTCGCGAGGGAGTCCTTCGACGCGGTGCTCGGCGACCGGCCGCACCAGAAGGACCGGCTGCGCGAGGACGTCAAGGTCACGGCGGCCGACCTGCTGGCCGTCGACTCGCTGACCGCGAAGCCCACCCACGACGGGCTGTGCAACGCCATCCAGGTCGGCACCCGCTACCTGCAGTCCTGGCTGGCCGGCCGGGGCGCGGTCGCGGTGTTCAACCTGATGGAGGACGTGGCCACCGCCGAGATCTCGCGCTCGCAGATCTGGCAGTGGCTGAACGCCGGGGTGGTGCTGGACAACGGCGAGACGGTGACGCACGACTACGTCTGCCAGGTGGCGGCCGACCAACTGGTGGCGATCCGCGACGAGATCGGCGAGGACGCCTTCATCCAGGGCCGCTGGGAGCGGGCCTACGACCTGCTGCTGCGGATCGCCCTCGACGAGGAGTACGTCGACTTCCTGACCCTGCCGGCGTACGAGCTGCTCGACTGACCAGGACGGGCCGGGACAGGACGGCGGGGCTCAGCCGGCCCCCCGGTCGTCGGTCACCGCCGCCACGAAGGCATCGGGCGGCAGGTAGGCGTGGGCCGTGACGTAGTGGTACACGAGGGTGGGCGCGATCAGCCACGCGCCGTCCACGTCGGCGACCCTGACCTCGGCCGAGCCAAGCAGCACCCGCCGCCCCTCGATGTCCACGTGGACGGGCTCCCGGCCGCAGCCGCCGAGCCGGGCGAGCCCGCAGCGGTGGATGCCCCGGGTCTGGGCCCGACGCTGGTCGCGGCAGAGCAGGCCGAGCCGCCGCACGAAGTCGGCGGGGGCCGGGCCGCGTTCGAACGGGTGGGAGTCGTCCAGCCAGCCGACGGTGCGCGCGGTGACGCCCGCGGGCACCGTCGCCGGCAGGTAGTCGTAGGGGGCGAGGTCGGGGTAGTAGGTCATCGTCAGTCCCCTCCGCTGTCCGGTCACGGCCCGTAGATCTCTCGGCAAGCCGCCCAGTGCACCCGTCCCATGTTGGGCTCCAGCAGGTCGGAGAGCCGGGTGGCCACGTCCACGGTTCTGGCCTGTCCGAGGACCGTCAGGCCGTCCGGGGGACGGAGCCAGTAGTTGGGCACCTCGCTGCCGGGGCCGTACAACTCGACCGGCCAGGGCGACTCCAGCTCGATGTCGTTGGCGAAGTCGTCCGTGATCGTCTCGCCGTGGCGACAGTACATGGCCAGCGTGGTGCCCTCGGGCACCACGGTGGTGCGGACGTCCCAGTGGTCGATGTCGCCGTGGCCGCTGAACACCGTCTCCCGGTCGGCGCGGCCGCCCGGGTTGGGGAAGAGACCGTCGTCCGGCGCGTCGGGCGCGGCCCCGCCCCCCTCGTAGGCGGCCAGGCCGAGCAGGTCGGTGAACCGGTGCGGGTTGGGCACATAGGTCACCGGGTTGGCGGCGGGCGCGAGGCCGAGCGGGTCGGGCGAGGTGTAGCGGCCGGTGGCCGGGTCGTAGTGACGGTGGACGTTGTAGTGCCAGCCGGTCTCGGCGTCGGCGTACTGGCCGGGAAAGCGCAGCGGGGTGTCGGTGGTGGCGCCCGGGGCCGGGGCACCGAGGCCCCAGAGGGTGGGGCGGGCGCGCCAGGCGATCTCGCCGGCCTCGTCGACCAGTTCGGTGGGGGTGCCGACCAGGTCGGTGACGATGGCGTAGAAGCGGGCGTCGATGTCGTCGGACGTCGCCCGCTCGGTCTGGGCGACGGGGCGCCGCCCGTCGTAGTCCCAGCTCACGGTGGTCCCGCCCGTTTCCTGGCGGCCCGTGGTGACCTGTTCGACCAGCAGCGGCCCCGCCCAGCTGAAGTCGGTGCGCTCCACCACGGTGCCGTCGGCCGCGTGCCGCCGCTTCGCGACGCGGCGGCCGAAGGGGTCGTACAGATAGGTCCAGCGGGTTCCGTCGGGGGTGGTGACGGCCGCCAGCCGGCCCTCGGCGTCCCAGGTGTAGCGCCAGGTGTCGGGTTTGCGGGACAGCCGGGTGATCTGGCGCACGATGGTGCGGCCGGCGTCGTCGTAGACGTACCGGGTCCGGCCCGCGGTGGTGACGCGGGTGCCGGTGTGCGTGCGTGTGCCGGCCTCTTCCGCGCCGGCGGCGGCCGGGGGCCAGTGGGCCACGGTCTGGTTGCCCGCGGCGTCGTAGGCGTAGCGCTCGGTCCAGTCCCGACCCGTGACGCCGGTGACCCGCCGCATGGCGTCGAGGTCGAACGCGAGGTCACCGTCGAGGGAGTCGGTGAGCCCGGTGAGCTGGTGGTCGGCACGGTAGCGGTAGCCGCGTTCGCGCACGGTACGGGAGCCCACGGTGACGGTCTGCCGGCTGAGCCGGCCGAGGTCGTCCCACGTGTGGTCGAAACCCACCCGCGCGTCGATGGTGCGGCGCAGCTCGTGGCCGGCGGCGTCGCGCTGGATGGCCATGTGGTGCCGGTCGCTGGTGAGGGTGATGCGGTGGCCGGCAGCGTCATAGCCGTGGCTGGTGCGGTGGCCGCTGGGGGTGGTGGTGGACGTGAGCCGGCCGAGGAGGTCGTACTCGTGGCTGACCGTGCGGCCGTCGCAGGTTTCGGAGAGCAGCCGGCCCATGGGGTCCCAGACCCGCTCGATCTCGACGTCCGGGCTGGTGGCGCGCAGGACGCGGCCCTCCGCGTCGAGGGTGAAGTCGGTGCGCGCCCCGGCCGTCTCGGAGCTGACGACGTGGCCGGCGCTGTCCCGGGTGTAGCGGGTGACCTCGCCGAGGGGGTTGGTGCGTGCGGCGAGCCGGCCGCACGCGTCATGGGTGTAGCTGAAGGAGCGGCCGTCGAAGTCGGTCTCCGCCACGGTGCGGCCGGCCGCGTCGTGGGAGTACTCCCAGGTCAGGCCGTCGGGCCCGGTGACCCGGGTGAGCCGCAGCTCGGTGTCCCTGGTGAAGTGGTGGCGGGTGCCGTCGGGATCGGTGCGGGTGGCGACCTGGTCGAACGGGCCGTAGGTCCATCGGGTGGTGGCGCCGTGCGGGTCGGTGAGCGAGAGCGGGTTGCCGCCGGCGTCCCAGGTCCAGCTCCGGGTGCCGCCCTGGGCGTCGGTCACCCGAAGCGGCCTGCCCTCGAGCGTCCACTCGACGCTCGTGGTGGCGCCGAGCGGGTCCGTGTGGGACACGGGCCTGCCGAACGCGTCGCGCCGGATGGTCACGGTGCCGCCCAGCGGGTCGGTGACGGCCAGCCGCAGTCCGGCGGCGTCGGTCTCGATGCGGGTGGTGTTGCCGAGCGCGGAGGTGGTCGAGGTGTGCCGGCCCCGTTCGTCGTGCGTGTACCGGGTGACCGCCCCGACGGGGTCGACGACCCGCACCAGGTTGCCTCGCTCGTCGAACTCCCGCCGCCAGCCGAGGCCGTCGGCGCCCACGGCCTCGGTCCACCGCCCGTCCTCGTCGCGGGTGAAGCGGGTGCGCCGACCGTCCGGCCTGACCAGCTCGACGAGTTCGCCGCGCTCGTCGTAGGCACAGGTGGTGGTGTGGCCCAGGGGATCGGTGAGTGACAGCAGCCGGTCGTAGCGGTCGTACGCACGCCGGGTGTGGTGGCCGGAGGCGTCGGTCTCGGTGACGAGCTGGTAGCAGTCGTTGAACTCGTACACCGTGGTGTGGCCGAGTGAGTCGGTGAAGAGGGTGCGGCGGGTCTCGGTGTCGTAGCTGATGCTGCTGCTGAGCACCCCGTCGACGCCCTCGGTGGCGACGCACCGGCCCCGGTCGTCGTAGCGGTACCGGTACCAGGTGCCGGTGCGGTCGACCCAGCCCGTCATGCGGCGGTCGCGGTCGTAGGTGAACGTCAGCGGCACCCCGGTGGAGTCGCGAATCTCCGCCAGGTTGCCGCGCTCGTCGTAGCCGTAGCGCAGCAGCACCGGCCGGTCCGGGGCGCTGAGCAGCCGGAGTTCGGTGAGCCGGCCGTCCTCGGTGGTGACGCCGACGTGGTAGCCGGCGTCGTGTGCCACGTCGGTGGGGGTCCCGTTCGCGTCGTGGGCTATGCGGATCCGGTTGCCGTGCCGGTCGGATATCGCGGTGAGGGGGAGTTCGGCGCCCGGCCGGCCGGGGACGGTGCCGAAGTGCAGGGTGCGGTCGGCCTCGGGCTGGCGCACGGTCATCTCACCGCCGGGCCGGCCGTCCCAGGAGAGCTCCCAGCGGGGGCCTTCGACGGGCAGCACCGGGGCGTCGGACAGTGGCCTCGGGTAGTCGAGGACCATGCCGTCGTCGGTGACCAGCCGCACCCCGGCGGGCTCCAGGAGGAGCCGCTGGTCCAGCGTGCAGGCCCACGACGGCCCGAGCCAGCCGCCGGTGCGCAGCCCGGTGCGGTGGTGTCGGCGCAGGACGAGCGGCAGCACGCCCGGGAGCCGCAGGTCGGTCGCGTCCATGACCATCTCGCCGGTGGCCATGTCGATCGGGTCGGAGCGCAACACCAGGTCGTCGCCCGCCCTGCCGGACCTGCGGACCGCGCGGCCGAGGCCGAGGGCGCCCTGGCGCAGGCCGCGCAGGCCGGTGGTGGCCAGGGAGCGGATGCCACGGGCGAGTCCGCCGAGGGTGGTGAGGCCCTTCATGCCGGGGATGCAGTCGAGGGCGGCGAAGGCGACGTCCCACAGCGAAGCGCGGCCGTTGGCGTAGTCGTAGAGGGTGTCGGCGAGGACGACGAGGGCGG
>NZ_SMKC01000401.1 GCF_004348315.1 Streptomyces sp. 8K308
GGCTGCCGAGCGGGGGTAACGGTCTGGTGGGGATGCGGGAGCGGGTCATGGCGTTGGGCGGCGGGTTCGTCTCGGGGCCGACGGACGGCGGCGGCTTCCGGGTGTCGGCGGTGATCCCCGACCGTCCGGTGGCGGCGACCGGTGGCTGACAAGGCCCCGCCGGGGCTTTTCGACCGGGGTTTCGCGGCCGATCCCTACCCGGCGTACGCCTGGCTGCGGGAGCACGCGCCGGTGCACCGGGCCGTGCTGCCGAGCGGCGTCGAGGCGTGGCTGGTGACGAGGTACGCGGACGCCAGGCGCGCGCTGGCCGATCCCCGGCTGAGCAAGAACCCGGGGCGGCACAGCGCGGCCGAGCACGCCACGGGTCGGGTGGGCATCCCCGGCGAGCGCGACGCCAACGTGATGACGCACCTGTTGAACATCGATCCGCCGGACCACACCCGGCTGCGGCGGCTCGTCTCGGCGGCGTTCACGCCGCGCCGGGTGGCGGAGTTCGAGCCGCGGGTGCGGGAGCTGACCGGGCGCCTGGTGGACGGCTTCGCGGGGCGTGGCTCCGCCGACCTGATCGGCGAGTTCGCGTTCCCGCTGCCGATCTACGCCATCTGTGACCTGCTCGGGGTGCCGGCCGCCGACCAGGAGGACTTCCGGCGGTGGGCCGGGATGATGCTGCACACCTCGGGGAAGCGGGGCGGCGTCGGGCGCGCCGTGAAGCGGATGCGCGGCTATCTGGGGGAGCTGATCCACCGCAAGCGGGAGGACCTGGGGGACGACCTGATCTCGGGCCTGATCAGGGCCTCGGACCACGGCGAGCAGCTGTCGGAGCAGGAGGCGGCGGCGATGGCGTTCATCCTGCTGTTCGCCGGCTTCGAGACGACGGTGAACCTGATCGGCAACGGGATGATGGCGCTGCTGCGGCATCCGGAGGAGTTGGCCAGGGCGCGGGCCTGGGTGGCGGCGGGCGACGAGGCCGCGCTGACCAGGGCGGTCGAGGAGTTGCTGCGCTATGACGGGCCCGTGGAACTGGCCACCTGGCGGTTCGCGAACGAGCCGCTGACGTTGGGCGGGCAGCGGGTGGAGCGCGGGGAGCCGGTGCTCGTGGTGTTGGCGGCGGCCGACCGTGACCCGGAGCGGTTCGCCGATCCCGACCGGCTCGACCTGGGGCGGCGGCAGAACCCGCACCTGGGGTACGGGCACGGCATCCACTACTGCCTGGGCGCCCCGCTGGCCCGTCTCGAAGCGCGGGCGGCGCTGACCGAGCTGCTGCGGCGGCTGCCGGACGTCAGGCTCGCGGTGGACGATGCCGAGCTGCGGTGGCGGGGTGGGCTGATCATGCGCGGGCTGCGCGCGCTGCCCGTGGAGTTCTCCCCCGAGCCGAACGCGGATGGTGACGGAGCGTCAGCGATGTGATCCGCGCGTGATCTCGGTGGGATCGGCTTGTGATCGTGAGGCACTGCGGGCTAGGTTCCCCTCAACCGCATCAGTGTTCGTTTTGGGAGGCCCTTCAGATGCGCTCCGGGACTGGTCGTCATCGTCGTCCGCGACAGGCTCCGGCCTTCGTCGTCGCAGCCGGGGTCACCGGCGCAGGGCTGGCTCTGCCGCTGCTGAGCGCGGGGGTGGCGAACGCCGTGAGTGACGAGGCGTGGGACAGCGCGGCGGAGTGCGAGAGCGGCGGGGTCTGGAGCGCCAACGAGGGCAACGGCCGGTACGGCGGGCTCCAACTCAGCCTGGACGACTGGGAGCGGTACGGCGGGCTCGAGTTCGCGATGCGCCCCGACCTGGCGAGCCGGTTCCAGCAGATCACGGTGGCCGGCCGGATGCTCGCCGACCGTGGCGAGGAGGCGTTCCCCGGCTGCGCGGTGCTGACGGGCCTGTGGCCGGAGTTCAGGGACGAGCAGGGCGACGACATCGACTGGGCCGAGGAGGCCGAGGAGGCCCAGGTCGAGGAGGAGTTCGGCGGCCCCGAGGACTCGGCCGAGTCGCCGGCGGACGACCCCTCGACGCTGCCTGACGCGTCCGCGAGCCCGACCACGCCCACCACGCCGGCCGACCCGACCACGCCCACGGAGCCGGCCACCGGCGGGCCGACGGACGAGGCGACCGAGGGCCGGGCGCCGAGCGGCTCGGGCGAGCGGACCGAGGCCGTCGAGGACTCCGACACGACCCGCATCCGGCAGCTGTTGAAGCGGCTGCGGGATCTGGACGTGCCGAGCCCCGGCGACACCGAGCGGACGCCCACGGAGGCCGCGAGCCCTTCTGGGTCCCCGGAGGCGGCCGAGCGCCCCGAGGCGACCCGCACGCCCGACGCCGGCGGGAGCGGGGGCTCCGCCGGGTCCGGCACGGCCAACGGGTCCGCCGGCTCGGGTGGTTCGCTGCTCGACATCGCCGGCGAGAACGGGCTCTCCGGCAACTGGGTCGACCGCTACCGCTCCAGCCAATCGGGCAATGACGACAATGCCGGCAATGTTCTCGGCGATCTCGGTGATCTCGGCGACCAGGTTCTTGGCAACCAGGTTCTTGGCGACCAGCGGGGCGACTTGAGCGTCGCCGGCCGGTGAGGCGCCCCGGTCCCACGCCGTCGTCACATGACCCTCTGATGTGACCATCGTCTCTTTCGCCCCTTGCGTGTCAGCCTGCCCCGGGCTGCCCGATTCCCTTGTGACCTGCAACGGTTGGCCGCCTTCCGTGTCAAGTGGCCGCCGATGGGCGATCTTCATCGTTCTTGAATCGTTAGGCGGGGTGTGTTTAGTTTCCTGCGCCCGGTTTTCGCGCCGGGCGCCGAGGCCGTAACGCCGAATCCTGCCGCCGGCCCAGGGACCATCACCACGCGCACCACCGCAGGCAGGAGCGGGGGACCCACCACCGCCCGCGGCCCCAGAGGGCCGGGTCGTGGCCGCCGGATCGGACCGAGGAGGACCGACCGGCTAGGGGTGAAGTCGCGGGGAGCGGACGCTCCTCGTGGCCGGGCAACTCACCACGCCCGAACCCGACAGCTCACCTCGTAGGCGTCGGTGAGAAGGAACGTCATGCTGTTCAGGGGCAAGGGCCGTCACCGTCGTCCGTCGCGGCCGACCCGCATAGCCGCCGCGGCCGGCGTCACCGGCGCCGCCGTCGCCATCCCGATGCTCGGTGCCACCGGCGCCAACGCGGCCTCCGTCGACACCTGGGACGCCGTCGCCCAGTGTGAGTCCGGGGGCGACTGGTCCATCAACACCGGCAACGGCTACTACGGTGGCCTCCAGTTCTCGCAGTCCAGCTGGGAGGCCGCGGGCGGCACCCAGTACGCCGCGCGCGCCGACCTGGCCACCAAGGACCAGCAGATCGCCGCCGCCGAGGTGCTGCTCTCCATGCAGGGCCCGGGCGCCTGGCCCGTCTGCGGCCCCCAGGCCGGTCTCTCCGCGGGCGGCGAGTCGCCCGCCATCGACCCCAGCGGCTCCGGCGCCGCCGCCGAGGAGCCGGCCGCCCCCGAGCCGGAGGCCGAGGCCCCGGCGGAGCCCGAGGTGCCGGCGGAGGAGGTCGCCCCGCAGGCCGCCGAGGCCGAGGAGCAGGGCGACGGCTCCGAGTACACCGTCGAGGCGGGCGACACCCTCTCCGCCATCGCCGAGGCACACGACACCACCTGGCGGGAGATCTACGCCGCCAACGAGTCCGTCATCGGCGACGACCCGAACCTGATCATCCCCGGCCAGGTCCTGACCCTCTGACGGGCGGGCGGGAGAGCCGAACCACCCGGGCCCCGGCGCGACGGCACGGCCGCCGCACCGGGGCCCGGCCCTTTTCTTCACCTTGTAAACAAAAAGCTGGAACCCCCACTGACCTGCGAATTCGCTCCCCGTTCACGGGGCACGCGCGGGCTGGAGGGCAGCCCCGTCCCGGGAGCCGGTTAGGCTCAGGGGGCTGAAGACAGCTGAAGAAGTCAGAGACGATCCTTTGACCAGAAGGAGACCCCCGTGCCGTCCATCGATGTCGTCGTAGCGCGCGAGATCCTCGACTCGCGAGGCAACCCAACGGTCGAGGTCGAGGTGGGCCTCGACGACGGCAGCACCGGTCGCGCGGCGGTGCCCTCGGGCGCCTCCACCGGCGCGTTCGAGGCGCTCGAACTGCGGGACGGGGACCAGGCCCGCTACCTCGGCAAGGGCGTGGAGAAGGCCGTCCTCGCCGTCATCGAGCAGATCGGCCCCGAGCTCGTCGGCTACGACGCCACCGAGCAGCGGCTGATCGACCAGGCGATGTTCGACCTGGACGCCACCGCGGACAAGTCCTCGCTCGGCGCCAACGCCATCCTCGGCGTCTCGCTGGCCGTCGCGCACGCCGCCTCCGAGTCCCGCGACCTGCCGCTGTTCCGCTACCTCGGCGGCCCCAACGCGCACCTGCTGCCGGTGCCGATGATGAACATCCTCAACGGCGGCGCGCACGCCGACTCCAACGTGGACATCCAGGAGTTCATGATCGCGCCGATCGGGGCCGAGTCGTTCTCCGAGGCCGTCCGCTGGGGCGCCGAGACGTACCACACCCTCAAGAAGGTCCTCAAGGAGCGCGGCCTGGGCACCGGCCTCGGCGACGAGGGCGGCTTCGCGCCGAACCTGGAGTCCAACCGCGAGGCGCTCGACCTGATCGTCGAGGCCATCCAGAAGGCCGGCTACACCCCGGGCCAGGACATCGCGCTGGCGCTCGACGTGGCCGCCACCGAGCTCTACTCGGACGGCGTCTACACCCTGGAGGGCAAGGCCCACACCGCCGCCGAGCTGACCGAGTACTACACCGAGCTGGTCTCGTCCTACCCGCTGGTGTCCATCGAGGACCCGCTGAGCGAGGAGGACTGGGAGGGCTGGCAGACCCTGACCGCCGCCCTCGGCGACCGGGTGCAGATCGTCGGCGACGACCTGTTCGTCACCAACCCCGAGCGGCTGCAGCGCGGTATCGACACCAGCGCCGCCAACGCGCTGCTGGTGAAGGTCAACCAGATCGGCTCGCTCACCGAGACCCTGGACGCCGTCGAGCTCGCCCAGCGCAACGGCTTCAAGTGCATGATGTCCCACCGCAGCGGCGAGACCGAGGACGTCACCATCGCCGACCTGGCCGTCGCCACCAACTGCGGCCAGATCAAGACCGGCGCCCCGGCGCGCTCGGAGCGGGTCGCCAAGTACAACCAGCTGATGCGGATCGAGGAGATCCTGGACGACGCCGCCGTCTACGCCGGCCGCAGCGCCTTCCCGCGCTTCCGCGGCTGACCCGCCGTTCTCCACCGTACCCGCGTCGTACCGTTGTCCCCGCCATCCGTCCCTTACGGTGGCGGGGACACGCTTAGGCGGCCCGCGCGGGTCGCACCGGCAGGCCGAAGAGGGAGGCGACGTGGCCGCGGACCGGGACCGGTTCTCCACCGCCACCAGGCTCAGGGCGCTTGGCGAACAGGCGGCCGAGCGCGTCTACCGCGCGCAGAGCCGCCGGCTCGAGCCCAAGCCGCGCCGCGGCCGGCTCACCGGGCGGGCCGCCGTGCTCGCGCTGGTGGTCTGCACCCTGATCGTGGCGCTGGCCTACCCGCTGCGCCAGTACATCCAGCAGCGCTCCGACATCGCCGACCAGCGCCGGCTCGCCGAGGAGGCCGAGCGCCGCGTCGAGGAGCTGCGCGACGAGCGGGCACGCTGGCAGGACGACGCCTATGTCCGGCGGCAGGCCCGCGAGCGGCTGCGGTACCTGATGCCGGGCGAGACCGGCTACGTGCTGCCCGGCGACCCGGACACGGAGTCCGCCGAGCGCTCCTCGGCCGACGCCGAGCGGGCACGCCCCAGGGGCGCCACGTCGGCGACCAGCCCCTGGTACGAGAATCTGTGGGACGGCGTCGACCGCGCCGACGCGGTGCCGCAGGCCCGCTGACCCCACGACCTCGACGGAACACATCGACCAGCATGGAAACGCCGCCCCCCATCC
>NZ_SMKC01000402.1 GCF_004348315.1 Streptomyces sp. 8K308
CCCTGCACACCGTCAAGCGCTACGCCCGCAGCCCCGAACCGCCCGCCGATCGCATCGCCCCCCGCGACCGGCCCACTCTGGTCGACCCCTACCCCGACCACCTGCGCCAACGCCGGTCCGACAACCCGGCCGTCCCCGTCACCCACCTCCTGCACGAGATCAGGGAACTGGGCTACACCGGCAGCGCCAACCTGCTTGTCCGCTACCTCAACCAGGGCCGTGCCGAAGGCGACCGCCCCGTGACAACCCCCCGCCACCTCACCCGGCTCCTGCTCACCCACCCCGAGCACCTGCGGACCAAGGACGCAGACCTGCTCGGCCTCCTCACCGCGGCCTGCCCGGAGATGACCGCACTCACCCGACTCACCGGCGAGTTCGCCACACTCCTGACCCCGGCCCAGGCCAACGACAACAAACTCACCCACTGGATCATCACGGCCCGCGCCTGCGACCTGCCCCACCTGCACAGCTTCTGCAACGGTCTCGAACTCGACCGCGCCGCGGTGAACGCCGGCCTGACCCTTCCGTGGAACAACGGCCGCACCGAAGGCGTCAACACCCGCACCAAGAAGATCATGCGCCAGATGCACGGCCGAGCAGGATTCGACCTCCTCCGCCACCGCATCCTGCTCCAATAACGAACACCGACCGTCACCACCGACTACGGGACAGAGCCGTTCGTTTTAGCTTGTCGTTTATGGTCCGGCGTCGAACGGTGCCTCGAACTTGATCAGTACTTGCCCAGTTCGCCGGACGTGCGGGCGGCCTTCGGCTGATCATGTGCTCCGTCACAGAGGTACTTGATCAGCACGAAGGCCGTAGTCAGAGTGTGGTGGACCAGGGCATCCTGCGGGATGCGTTCGCGGAAGTGTCACGCTTCCGAACGGAGTTGTACGCGTGTCTGACCGCGCGGGGCGACGCGTTGTTCGAGCTGTGCGATGCGCTGTTGTGCACGGACGGGCCGGTGCGGACGCTGGTCGATCTCGCTCTCGCTCCCGAACACCGCCGTGGGCACGGCGCGCTGTACGGCGGGCTCAACCGCGGGCGGATCGATGTCGCACGGTTACGCCGGGCAGTGACTGGGCTGCCGCTGCCTCGGGCGGCGGACGGCCGGCTCGTCCTGGCCGTGGACGTCTCCCCGTGGCTGCGGCCGGACGCCGCGACGGCGCCGGACCGCTCCTTCTGCCACACCTACGGCCGGGGCGAGAACAAACACCAGATGATCCCCGGCTGGCCCTACTCGATCGTGGCCGCGCTGGAGAGCGGCCGCACCTCCTGGACCGCAATCCTGGACGCCGTCCGGCTGGAACCCGGCGCCGACCTCGCCGCCGTCACCACCGCCCAGATCCGCGAAGTCGTCGAACGGCTCACCGCAGCCGACCAGTGGCACGAGAGCGACCCGGACATCCTGGTCGTGCTGGACTCCGGATACGACGCCCCGCGCATCGCCCACCTGCTGGACGGCCTGCCGGTACAGATCCTCGGCCGTCTGCGCTCCGACCGCGTCATGCGGCGGCCGACGCCGCCGCGGGTCTACGACCCCAAGGGCGGCCGGCCACCCAAGCACGGCGCTGAGTTCGTCTTCGGCGCCCCGAGCACCTGGGGCGAGGAGCAGGCCGCGACCGAGACCGACACCCGTCTCTATGGCAAGGCCGCGGCACGGGCATGGGACCGGTTGCATCCACGGCTGACCCGCCGGGCCGCCTGGCTCGACCACGAAGGACCGCTGCCCATCATCGAAGGAACCGTCATCCGGCTCACCGTCGAGAAGCTGCCCAGCGGCGGGGTGACAGGCCGGTCTGGCTGTGGTGGTCGGGCACCGGCGCCACCGCGGCGGACGTCGATCGCTGCTGGCAGTCGTTCCTGCGGAGATTCGACGTCGAGCACACATTCCGCATGCTCAAGCAGACACTCGGCTGGACGAAGCCACGGCTCCGCAGCCCTGAAGCGGCGGACCGCTGGACCTGGCTGGTGATCGCCGCCCACACCCAACTCCGACTTGCCCGCCCCCTCGCCGTCGACCTGCGACGGCCCTGGGAGAGGCCAGCCCCGTCGAACAGGCTCACCCCGGCACGGGTCCGGCGGGGGTTCAGAAACCTGTGGGCGAAGGCTCCTTCACCAGCCCGGGCACCGAAACCCTCACGGCCCGGTCCCGGCCGACCGCCCGGATCGAAGAACCGCCGCCCAACCGCTCACCATGATGTCGGGCGCATCCTGGCTACTGGCGAGGCATACAGCCGCCCAACCCACCACAAGAAGGGGACGAAGCCACGGCGCACCGGATGACCGCGCATGACTCAGGGACGCAGTTCCTTGAGGAAGTAGACCAGGGTCCAATGCCACTCGGGTCGGGTCGCACGGCCGGTCTCCCGGTAGCCCAGACTCTTATAGAAGGCCATTGCCTCGGGCTGATTCGTCGCGGTGTCCAGCCAGGCTTCTCGGAAGCCCAGGGCGCGTCCCTCAGCTTCAAGAGCACCCATCAGCACTCGCCCGATACCTCGTCGGCGAAGAGCTGGGTGCACTCGGACGCGAAGGATCTCGACCCGGTCGGGACGGCCAGGCCGGGGCCGGAACCCGCCCATGGCAGCAACATGTCCGTCTACCTCCGCGACCAGAAAGCATCCGCCTGCTCGCACGAAGTGGTGCTCGGGGTCAGCGATATCGACGAACCGCTCGGGTGCCTCGGACGCAGCGGGAAGTGGCAGAGGCACCGAAGGGTCGGCTGTCGCTCCGATGTTCGGAAGTGTGGCCATGGTCCACAGCACCGGCAGATCGTCCCGCCGTGCAGCTCTCACCGTCACCATGACTCCAGAGCCTGGCACCGCCCCTCCGAAAGAGCACCGGAATTTTCACGGGCTACGCCTCCGCCTGGATAAACGACAAGCTCAGAGTCTTCGCGCCAGCCTGCGTGCCGCCGACATCGCACCCCAGCACGCACGCCAAGCAGCTCTGCGTCACCTTTTGACGCACGCACCCGCCCCCGTCGTCGCGAAGGCCCTCGGCTACTGCGACGTGACCACCACGAACGTGGCCGCCGAGACCGGCACTCCCTGGGCCCGGTATGCCCCCGGCGACCACACTCGTTGACAGCGCCCTCCGCTCAGCGGACAAGCCACCGACGTGCTTGCTCCAGCTGCTCCTCGTTGCCCGCGCGGTCCGCGACGCCGGTCAGATCATCGCGCAGGATCCGCCCGGCGTAGTACAAGGTGTTGATGGCGTACCGGAAGTCAAGGAGCGGAATCAAAGCTTGGCCGACTTCGTCAGGGGAGAGCGCCCCTTGGGCAAGGTATGCCTGGATCAGGGGGCGGGCAGTGTCTGGGCCGCCGGCGTCCATCACGACCGTGGCCAAGTCGTACATCCGGGCCCAGGGACTGGAGGCGCCCCAGTCGATGAGGCCGCACAGGCCGGTGTCAGGATCGAGCCGGAAGTGCTCGGGCGCCGGGGCGCCGTGAACGGGGCCCCACGTCAACGTCTCCGGACGGAGCTGACGCAGCCGCCTGACGACCGTTTCCATCGCGGGCCGGATCCACGGACGCGCATGGAGGACGGTAGTGTCTTCGATTCCGGCCAGCAGGTCGAAACGCGACCACGCCTGGTCCTCGGTGACTGGATGGGTGCCGAGCGCCTGGTGGGCGCGCGCGAGGGTGACGCCCATGAGCACCATGTCGTCCTCGTCGTTGCCGTTCAACTCCCTTCCCGGGACCCACCGCAACAGCGCCAGCTCGTGACCGTCGGTAGCAACCGTCCGTCGGCCTTCGCTCGACGCCACCGGCGCACCGCAAGGGATGCCGGTCTCCTCGACACGCGAGGCCAGGTCCAGTCCATAGCGGAACTGCTCTGCGGGCGGTCCGTCAGGGACGGCTTTCGCCACCCACTCGTCACCGTGGCGCTTCACGTGCCAGGTCGCGGAGTTCATGCCCCCCATAAGAGGAGTGACCTCGGCGTTGTCGAGGTCCCAGTGAAGGGCCAGGGCGGCAGTGATCGTCTCACCGTGGGGTGCTGCGGGGTACTTGGTGCCCGACGAGGAGGGCGAGGTGACGTCCGAGCCAGCGCGGTGACCGGCCGCAGGACATGGGGATGGTGTGGCGTGGTGCGTCATGGGTGAGCGTCTCCGGGAACAACGAAGGAACCGCCCGATGCGGCGGCTGATCCGACCTCGTAGACGGCGCGGCAATGCGCCGCTGGAGACTCATCTCACGCGCCAGACACTACCGGCATGGTCGACGCATCGACCAGGGAGTATCGGTCCAAGGCTCCATGCCAGCGGAGAGGAACGATCACTCCCGACCACGCCCAGTGATCACCTTGCTCGTTCGGTCAGGTATTGGCGACATCGGAAAACGCGAGCACACCAGTAAACCGGCCGGCCGCCCCCGCAGGGGTGGCCGGTTGTTGCCGTCAGCCGATTCCCCAGGACATAGCGATCGGCGCCGGAACTTCACCGGATTCGGTACCACGCTTCAGCATCATCTGGCACGTAGCTTTCAGCGGCCCCTTCCGCACAAGGCACCCACCAGCAGCAACCCGTGCCACCCGAACACTGAAATCGAACCCCGAACCAACTGAAAAACCCACGCCGATCATCAGTCGGGGAGGGGTCCCGAACGCTGGCCGTATTGTCACCCACATGGTCTATGTGAGGTTACCCCTGATGAAAGTGGAAGGCGAGTGGTCGGCGAGCGACACCGAACGTGCCTTGGCCGCGCGGCTCGTGCCGATGCTGCCCGCAGCGCCTCAGCCCGGCACTGATGCGTTGGAGCGGTGGGCCGTCGTGAGGACCGTGCTCAGCATCGTCACCGCAGTGACTCGGGAGGCCGGCGAGTCACTGCTGCGTGACCGGGGTCCCGGCAGAGCCAACATGGTCGAAATGACGTTCGCCGCCGCTCGTCTCTACAACGAGATCGATCAATACCTGAAGCTCGACGTGGTCATGAGCATCGCCAACGCGCGAACCCGTCCGCGACGCCGAGGCTGGTTGGGCCGGCGGCGACGCACCGAACCGGCTACGGAGGCCACGCACAAGGTCTTCGACAACCAGTTCCTGGTCGATACGGAGAGCGAGGTTGCCGAACTGCGGCGCGTGCTGGCCAAGGCTGCGGGGTCGTAAGGCTCGGTGCAACCAGCCCCAGATCCCTCCCGCACGGGCAAGAATGTAAACCCGGACGCTGGTCGGCGACGATCCTGGACCGGCCGGTGGGGATGCTGCTGGCGAACCTTCGGCGGCCGGGAGGGCTCGGGAAGGATGCGGCCCGTGCGGAGCGGCGCAGCGAGCAGCTGGCGGCGATCGACCCGCACTGGAACCCGACCTGGCCGATCAAGTGGCAGCGGAATTATGCCGGGGTGCAGCAGTGCGTCGACGGCGGCGCCGACCCCGACGACATCCTCCCCGGCGTCACCATCGCCGGCGTCGACGTCGGGACCTGGCTGCGGCGACAGCGACAAGGCTGGAAACACCTCACACAGGCGCAGCAGGAGCTGTTGGGGGAATCTGGGCATCGGCCCGCTCCAGACGGCCCCTGAGGCCGCCGTGGAGGCCCCCGAGGGGCCGGTGGGCCCGGAGGCCGGCGGCGCCACGGTGCCGGCCGCCAGGAAGCCGGCCGGCAGCCGGGCGGGGTCGTTCGAGCGGGGCCTGGCCGCCGCCCACCAATACCTCGCCCGCGAAGGACATCTGAGGGTCCCCCGCGGCCATGTCGAGCACCTGGTCCTCGAAGACGCCGTCGCCTGCGACGGCCAGGAGCAGCCCGAGACCGTAGCCGTGAAGCTCGGGGTCTGGCGCAGCAACATGCGGTCGAGGCGGGACCGGCTCACGCCCGAGCAACAGGCCGCCCTGGACGAACTCGGGCTGTAGAGGCGCGCCTCGGAGACGGGCCAGATGCCGGCCGGCGCCGGT
>NZ_SMKC01000403.1 GCF_004348315.1 Streptomyces sp. 8K308
GCCAGGCCAGCACGGCCGCCAGGCCAGCACGGCCGCCAGGCCAGCACGGCCGCCAGGCCAGCACGGCCGCCAGGCCAGCACGGCCGCCAGGCCAGCACGGCCGCCAGGCCAGCACGGCCGCCAGGCCCGGGCACCGGGCGCGCGGAGCGCGCCGGTGGCCCGGGCCTGGCGGGCCACGCGCGCCTGGCCGCGGCCGACGCCGAGCGCGCAGCGGGCCCGTGGCCTATGCCAAGCGCGAGCGGCGTGTCAGGCGGTCGAGGAGCGTGCCCACGCGGCGGGTTTCCGTCGTAAGGAAGGCGCCGAACTCCTCGCCCGGGAGGTACGCGTCGCCCCACCCGTTCTCGCGCAGCGCGGCCCGCCACTCGGGCCGACCGTGCAGCCGTTCCAGCAGCTCCTGGAGCCGTTCGAGTCGGTCGGGGGCGAGGTCCGGCGGCGCGAGCAGGCCGCGCCAGTTGGTCACCTCCACGTCGTACCCGCACTCCCGCAGCGTCGGCGCGTCGATGCCGGGCGACCGGCGCGGGCCCGTCACCGCGAGCACCCGCAGCTCGCCGGCCGCGACCGCGTGCCGCAGTTCGCCGAGGCCGCTGACGATCACGTCGGCCTGGCCGCTGAGCAGCGCGGCGAGCAGCCCGCCGCCGCCGTCGTACTGGTCGAAGGCGACCGCGTCGGCAGGCAGGCCCACGGCCTCGGCGGTCAGCATCAGCGCCAGGTAGTCGGGGCCGCCCGGCAGCGAGCCGATGCCGGCGGTGAGCCGGCCGCGCCGCCAGTCGTCGACCAGCGCGTCGAAGGAGCGGTACGGCGAAGAGGCCGCGACCACGATGGTGCCCGGCTCGTCAACGAGGCGGGCCAGTGGCGTGGCGTCGCCGATCCGCGCCGGCGGCGAGCCGGTGTGCAGGCTGCCGACGAGGCCGAGGCCCATCTGCAGCAGCAGCTCGTCGTTGCCCGACTCGTGGACCAGGCGGGTCAGGGCGACCGTGCCCATGCCGCCGGTGAGGTTGAACACCTCGACATCGCCCGCGAGACCGGACTCACGCAACGTGACCGCGAGCGTGCGGGCGGTGAAGTCGTAGCCGCCGCCCGCCACCGTGGGCACCATCACCCGCAGCCGCCGCCCGTTCGACCCGCTCGCGCAGCCGCCGGCCAGCAGCAGGCCCGGAATGGCCAGCAGCGCGGCGACCCGCGCCCGGTTTGGCAGTATCGCGGGGGATATCGGAACGGGCTTCACGCGGCGTAACGTACCTCGCGACGGGTCTGATGGACAGTGCCGCGCGTAGGTAGGGTCCGGGCGAGAGCGGTGGGAGGAGGTGGTGCGCCGATGCGCCGTGCGACGCTGTCGAGTCGGTTCCGGCTGGCCAGGCTGCCCAGGCTGGCGAGGTTGTCGTTGGCCCGCCAGTTCCTGACGTTGCAGCTCGGCCTGATCGTCGTCGTGCTCGTGGTGATCGCCGGCGTGTCGATCGCCCAGGCCAACGCCGACTTCCGCCGCACCGAGGGCGGTCGCCTGCTGAACGTGGCGGAGAACGTGGCCTCCCAGGAGGCCGTGCGGATCGGGCTGGCCGACCCCGAGCACCGGGGCATCCTGCAGGCCTCGGCGGAGAGCGCCCGCAGCGTCTCCAGCGCCTCGTACGTGGAGATCACGGACGCCGCGCGCCGCATCCTGACGGCCGCCGACCCGCGCCGCATCGGCGAGGAGCTGCCGCTGGCCGACAGCACGGTGCTGCAGGGCAGGTCCTGGACGGGCACGGTCACCGACGGCTCGGGGAACGAGTCGCTGGTGGCGCACGTGCCGGTCTTCGGGGAGGGCGGCGAGCTGCTCGGCGTGGTGGCGGCGGGCCGGCACACCCGTGGCTTCGCGGAGCGGGTGCGCACCGCGACGCCCGAGTTGCTGCTCTACCTCGGCATCGCGATCGGGCTCGGCGCCGCCGGCTCCTTCCTGCTGGCGCGCCGCATCAAGCGGCAGACGCTCGGCCTTGAGCCGGGCGAGATCACCGCGCTCGTGGAGCACCGCGAGGCGATGCTGCACGGGATCAAGGAGGGCGTGATCGGTCTCGACGCACACGGCAGGCTGACGCTGGTCAACGACAGCGCGCGGGAGCTGCTGCGGCTACCGGCCGACGCGCCGGGGCGGACCCTGGCCGAGCTGCGGGTGACGGGCCGGCTGCACGACGTGCTGACCGGGCGGGCGAAGGGCAGGGACCAGGTGGTGTTCACCGGGGAGCGGGTGCTGACCGTGAACCGGATGCCGCTGGTGACGCGCGGGCAGCCGGCCGGCTCGGTGACCACCATGCGGGACCTCACCGAACTGACGGCGTTGCAGCAGCAGTTGGAGGCGACGCGGAGCGCGACGGACACGCTGCGGGCGCAGGCGCACGAGTTCTCCAACCACCTGCACGTGATCGCGGGCCTGGTGGAGTTGCGGGAGTACCCAGAGGTGGCGCGGTACGTGCGCGGGGTCAGCGGCACGCACGCGCAGCGCAGCGCGGACGTCAACGCGCACGTCGCCGATCCGTCGTTGGCGGCGCTGCTGATCGCCAAGGCGAGCCTGGCCGCCGAACAGGGCAGCACGCTGCGGCTCACGGCGGACAGCGACCTCGGCCCGGTGCCGGAGTCGCTGGCCTCCGACCTGGTGACGGTGGTGGGGAACCTGGTGGACAACGCGCTGGACGCGGTGCGGGGCCGGTCGGGCGGGGAGCCGGCCGGGGAGGGCTGGGTCGAGGTGCGGTTGACGGAGACGCCGGAGGGCATCGACGTGCTGGTGCGGGACTCGGGTCCCGGTGTGGCGCCCGAGTTGGCGGAGGAGATCTTCCGGCACGGCTTCACCACCAAGGCGGCGGCCCGTGACTCGGGGCGGGGCCTCGGCCTTGCGCTGACACGGCTGGTGTGCACCCGGCGGGGCGGCGAGGTGACGGTGCGCGGGGCGGAGTTCAGCGCGCGACTGCCGCGCACGGCGCGGGAGAGGGCTTTCGAGGGAGCTGGTTCGTGATCCGGGTGCTGATCGTCGACGACGACTTCATGGTGGCCAGGCTGCACCGCAAGGTGGTGGAGCGCACGCCGGGGTTCGAGGTGGTCGGCGAGGCCAGGACGGGCGCCGAGGCGCTGGCCGCGGTGCGCGAACTCCGCCCCGACCTGGTGCTGTTGGACATCTACCTGCCGGACATCAGCGGTCTGGACGTGCTGCGTGAACTGCGCGGCGGTGCGGCGGCGGGCGGGGGGCACGAGCCGGACGTGCTGGTGATCACGGCGGCCCGCGAGGTGGAGACGGTGCGGGGGGCGCTGCGCGGCGGGGCGGTGCACTACGTCATCAAGCCGTTCGAGGTGCCGGTGTTGCAGGAGCGGCTGCGGGACTACGCGCGCCGCTCACGGGAGTTGGCGGCGATCGCGTCGTCGTTGCCGGGACAGGACGCGGTCGACCGGGTGTTCGGGGCCGCGGTGCCGCCGCCGCGGCTGCCGAAGGGGCTCTCGGAGGAGACCGCGGAGCTGGTCCGCAACACGCTGCTGGCCTGCGACGAGGACCTGTCGGCGGCGGAGTGCGCGGCCCGCAGCGGCCTGTCCCGGGTGAGCGCCCGCCGCTACCTGGAGCACTTCGCGGCCACCGGACGGGTGGCGGTGAGCCTGCGGTACGGCAGCACCGGTCGACCCGAGCGCCGCTTCCGGTGGGCTGCCACGACCGAACACCCGTAGCGCGCCGGCGGCTCAGTGCCCGCCGTCGGCGGGGAGCAGGCCGAGGCCGTGCGGGGTCAGCGTGTGCAGCACCTCGTTGCCGCGGCGCATCGACATCACCAGGCCGGCGTCCCGCAGCACCCTGGCGTGTTGGCTGGCGGAGGCGAGTGACACCCCGGCGCGCAGGGCGAGTTCGCCGGTGGTGGTGCCGTTCTCAATGCAGCGCAGCACGCGGGCCCTGGTGGTGCCGAGCAGCCGGCCAAGGGCCGCGGCGTTCTCGGGTGCCGCCTCGGCGTGCTCGATCGGGTAGACGAGGACGGGGGTGAGGTCACCGTCGGCGTAGGTGACGGGCAGCCGCCAGCAGAAGAAGGAGGGGACGAGCAGCAGGCCGCGGCCGGCCGGGTGGACCTCGCGCTCGACGGGGTAGTCGGACTCGAGCACCGGCGGGTTCCAGCGCAGCACCGGGCGCAGCCCGGCGAGCAGCCCGTCGATGCCGCCGGCCAGCAGGTGGCGCACGCGCAGCGCCCGGTCGGCGTCGACCTCGGCCTGCACGCGGCGCCAGACGCCGTCGGAGCGGATGGCGCGGTGGTGGTAGCGCTGGAGGTCGGCGGCGAGTTGGTCGAGGGTGGCGCGGTCCCCGCCGGCCAGCGACCTGACCCAGGTGGGCAGTGGCTGCTTGGTGTCGAGCCGCTCGATCTCGGCGCCGAGCCTGCGGCGCGGCGTGGCCCGCAGCGCCTCGATGGCCTCGTCCCAACCGTGGGTGGACTCGGGAGGGTTGAGGAAGTCGGGGAAGTAGCCGGTGAGCGGGATCAGTGCGCGTAGGGTGGCGGGGAGTGCGCCGACGCGGCGGCGGGACTGCTCGCGCCAGTGGCCGTAGACGTGGGGGGCCCGGCGGTCGCGCAGCCGGTGCGAGCTGAGGATGGTCTCCCACATCGGGTCGGGCCGCTCCGCGATGCGGATCCGCGCCAGGTCGTCCCCGGTGAGGTGGATGCGCAGCACCCGGCAACCTCCTTTGCAGCAGCCCGTCGCGCTGACCACAGAGTTTCAGCCTACGCCGAAACCGCTCGCCCGATCGAGGCGTTGTCCGCCACTGTTGGTGGGTGTTCGGCAACCGCTCGGGGACGGGGGGATCAGTGGATCGCTCAGGCATGCGCTGTTGTCCATGCCGCGCCGCGGGTCTCGGTATCGCTGCCTCTTCCGCCCACGGCAAGGCCCCCCGAGCGGACGCCGAACGGTCCTGGGACAGTCCCGTGACGATCCTGCCGCCTGACCGTCAAGGAACATGTCCGGCTCGGTGACCACGCGCTGTTATCGTCACCCCTGCGCTTCTCAAGCGTGTCCGACCGCAGGGCCCACTCGGGCGTACCGAGTCAAGGGAGACGAGACATGGGCGCACCACCACCGCCACCACCATCACCGCCACCGCGGCAGTACCAGCCCGCGCAGCCGTACGCCGGATATCCGGGCCCGGTGGGGCCGCGGGCCACCTTCTCCGGCCCGCGGGGCCTCGCGACCGCGCTCACGGTGCTACTGATCATCTGTTGCCTTCTCTCCCTCCTCGTGTCGGCGGCCGCCGGCCGAATGCGCTCGACGGTCAGCGACATCCAGGACGGCAACTTCTTCAGCCTCGTGGAAGTCGAGGACGTCGAGGACTTCTACACCAGTGCCGTCGTGCTCCACGGCCTGGGGCTGCTGGCCACCGGAATCGTCTTCATCATCTGGTTCCACCGGGTCCGGGTGAACGCGGAGGTCTTCGACCCGACCGGGCAGCGGCTCAGCCGTGGCTGGGCGATCGGGGCGTGGTTCACCCCGGTGGTGAACCTCTGGTTCCCCAAGCAGATGGCCAACGACGTCTGGCGGGCCAGCACGCCGTGGGGAGCGAGCCCGGGGCGCGGCGTGGTCACCGCCTGGTGGGTGCTGTGGGTCCTGACCCTGGTCACCAACTTCGCCGGCCGGCTACAGGGACTCGGCCACGAGGATCTCACCAGCGAGGAGGACTGGGACGCGCTGGAGACCCAGGCCAGCGTCTTCGGCCTGAGCGGCCTGCTGGGCGTGGCGGCCGGCATCCTGGCGGTCGTGTTCGTCCGGCAGCTGAGCGCCCGGCAGCAGACGAAGTTCGGCCAGGGCCCGATGCCGCCCGGCGGCCCTGCCTCCATGGCCGGCCCGCCGCCCATGGCCTCCCCACAGTCGGATGCCTATCCCCCGCCGTTCCC
>NZ_SMKC01000404.1 GCF_004348315.1 Streptomyces sp. 8K308
CCCACGGGCCCCGCGCCCCGCCGACCGGTCGATGAGCTGGCAGCAGCCACACCACGGGCACTCCGGATACCCCTATGCCCGGCACGAGGGCTTCGACCCGCCCGAGCCCGAGCACCGCTACCCGCCGGCGGCCGGCCCCGTCGAGCCGGTCGGGGCGCCGGCCGTGCCCGACCAGCCGGGCCCGCCGGCCGCCGGAGGCCCGCCCGTGGGCCGGCCGCCGGCCCCCGCGTCGTCGAGCGGCAGAGCGGCCGAGCCGACCGCGCGGCTCAACCCCAAGTACCTCTTCGACACCTTCGTCATCGGCGCCTCCAACCGGTTCGCGCACGCGGCCGCGGTGGCCGTCGCCGAGGCGCCGGCCAAGGCGTACAACCCGCTCTTCATCTACGGCGAGTCGGGCCTCGGCAAGACGCACCTGCTCCACGCCATCGGCCACTACGCGCGCAGCCTCTACCCCGGCACCCGGGTGCGGTACGTGAGCTCCGAGGAGTTCACCAACGAGTTCATCAACTCGATCCGGGACGGCAAGGCGGACGCGTTCCGCAAGCGCTACCGGGACATGGACATCCTGCTGGTCGACGACATCCAGTTCCTGGCCAGCAAGGAGTCCACGCAGGAGGAGTTCTTCCACACCTTCAACACCCTGCACAACGCCAACAAGCAGATCGTGCTCTCCTCCGACCGGCCGCCCAAGCAGCTGATCACCCTGGAGGACCGGCTCCGCAACCGCTTCGAGTGGGGCCTGATCACCGACGTCCAGCCGCCCGAGCTCGAGACGCGCATCGCGATCCTCCGCAAGAAGGCGGTGCAGGAGCAGCTCAACGCCCCACCCGAGGTGCTGGAGTTCATCGCGTCCCGGATCTCGCGCAACATCCGCGAACTCGAGGGCGCGCTGATCCGGGTCACGGCCTTCGCCAGCCTCAACCGGCAGCCGGTGGACCTGGGGCTCACCGAGATCGTGCTCAAGGACCTGATCCCGGGCGGCGAGCACGCCACGCCGGAGATCACCATCGACGCCATCGTCTCGGCGGTGGCGGAGTACTTCGGGCTCACGGTCGAGGACCTGATCGGCTCCTCGCGCAGCCGCATCCTGGTCACCGCCCGGCAGATCGCGATGTACCTGTGCCGGGAGCTCACCGACCTGTCGTTGCCGAAGATCGGGCAGTACTTCGGCGGCCGCGACCACACGACGGTCATGCACGCCGACCGGAAGATCAGGTCGCTGATGGCCGAGCGACGCCCCATCTTCAACCAGGTCACCGAGCTCACCAACCGCATCAAGAACGGCGGCTGACCGCCCGCCGCACCGGTCCACCGCCACGGCGCCCCCGAGGACACCTCGGGGGCGCCGTTCGATTTCCGCCCGGGGAACGGCAGTTGTCCACAGCTTCGCCGCGATGTCGCCGTCCACACCCTGTGGGTGCCGCGAGTTGTCCAGATCCCCGTCCACAGGGTGGCCGGGGAGAGGGCGAGTTCGCAGGTCAGCCGGGTGTGGAAATGTGGGAAACCCTCGTCCACAGACTGTGGACGAGGCACCGGCCGGCGGGGACGCCGATCGCGTTGTCCACCGCCATGACTCGGTGATCCACAGCTAAGGGGCGGTTGTGCACAGGTAATCCACAGCTCTGTCCACTGTTCGGCAACGCAACGCGCCGCCTCACCGGCAGGAGTGAATCAGCTCACAGTGGAGTGGACCGGGCCCTGTTGAGAACTCGGCGGAAACTGGGGACAGAGCCGTGGATAACCCGGCCGGCGCTGTGGACGGGCTGTGGAAGACCGCCGTTCATCCACAGCGACCCCCGCTTCATCCACCGCTCCACCCACAGGCGATGTGGACAAAAAACGGCGGCTGAGCTGGGAAGACGGAGTTATCCACCGTATCCACAGGCCCTACTACTACGACTACACAGTTAGAGGCCGAGACTCGTTTCGAAGTGGGCGCTGTGGACAAGTGAGCCCGGAGCCGGTCTACCCATCCCGAGTCGATTTGACCCACGGAAGCCCCTACTGTCAGAGGCGTGCGCCAGACTGGTGCCCCGACAGGAAGCCGGCAGGGCGCACGGCCTGAAGACAGCGGGAGGCGGCTGAAGTGAAGATCCGGGTGGAACGCGACGTGCTCGCCGAGGCGGTGGCCTGGGCCGCCCGCAGCCTGCCGGCCCGACCGCCGGTCCCGGTGCTCGCGGGCCTACTGCTGAAGGCGGAGGAGGGCGCGCTGAGCCTCTCCGGCTTCGACTACGAGGTGTCGGCCCGGGTCTCGGTCGACGTGGACGTCGAGGACGAGGGCACCGTGCTGGTCTCCGGCCGGCTGCTCGCCGACATCTGCCGCGCCCTGCCGAACCGTCCGGTGGAGATCTCCTCCGACGGCGTCCGGGTGAGCGTGGTCTGCGGCTCCTCGCGGTTCACCCTCCACACGCTGCCGGTCGAGGAGTACCCGGCGCTTCCCCAGATGCCGGTGGCCACCGGCACGGTCTCGGGCGAGGTGTTCGCCTCCGCCGTCTCCCAGGTGGCCATCGCCGCCGGTCGGGACGACACGCTGCCGGTGCTCACCGGCGTGCGGATCGAGATCGAGGGCGACACGGTCACCCTGGCCTCCACCGACCGGTACCGGTTCGCGGTGCGGGAGTTCCTGTGGAAGCCCGAGGTGGCCGATGTCTCGGCGGTGGCCCTGGTCCCCGCCAAGACGCTGCTCGACACGGCCAAGTCGCTCAGCGGCGGCGAGACCGTCTCGCTGGCGCTCTCCGGCTCCGGCTCCGGCGAGGGCCTGATCGGTTTCGAGGGCGCCGGCCGGCGCACCACCACGCGGCTGCTCGAGGGCGACCTGCCGAAGTACCGGACGCTGTTCCCGACCGAGTTCAACTCGGTGGCCGTGATCGAGACGGCGCCGTTCGTCGAGGCGGTCAAGCGCGTGGCGCTGGTCGCCGAGCGGAACACCCCGGTGCGGCTCAGCTTCGAGCAGGGCGTGCTGACCCTGGAGGCCGGCTCGAGTGACGACGCACAGGCTGTGGAGCGGGTGGACGCGAAGCTGGATGGCGACGACATCTCGATCGCCTTCAATCCCGGCTTCCTGCTCGAGGGCCTGAGCGCGATCGACTCCCCGGTGGCGCAGCTCTCGTTCACCACCTCGACCAAGCCGGCGCTGCTGAGCGGCCGCCCGGCGGCGGACGCGGAGGCGGACGAGGCGTACAAGTACCTGATCATGCCGGTTCGCCTGAGCGGTTGAGGCCGGGCCGGGCCGTGGCGGGCCCGGCGGCCCGCCTGGCCGCACCGCCGCCCCCGCCACGCGGGGGGCGAATTCGCCGGCCGGCGCGTTCACGCCGCGCGGCGCGGGCCGCGAACCGGACCGACCTGGCGGCCCCGCCCTCCCGGCTGTGGCCCGGCTCGCGCTCGGCGCGCCAGCCCGCTGTGGGCGGGCCGAGCCGGCGGCAGGCCAGCTCCCGGCGATCGGCCGTGGCCCGCCGCCGCGGAGCGCGACCGGCCTGGCGGCCGGGGGCGGCGCTGGCGGTCCGGGCTACGCGGGTGTTCCGCCTCGCGCCCCGGGAGCGAGGCGCGGCCGGTCGACCGGCCGCTTCGCGGCGGTACTCCCGCGGAGCCGCCGAGCCCGCTGGGCGGTGCCGGCGATCGCCCGCGACGAGGGGAGCCACGCGGCCGTCCGGGCCGCGCGGGCGCTGACCTGGCCCCGCTGTGCGCCCGGCGTCGCACGTGGCGGCTTGCGTCGCCCCGTACAGGCCGCGCGTGGCCTCGCCGCCCGCTGGCCGCGGCTTCGCTGCCCGCAGGGTGGCCGGCGTAGGCTCGGGGGGATAGCACAACGTTTTGAAGGAGTCCTGATGGAGCTCGGTCTCGTCGGTCTCGGCAAGATGGGCGGGAACATGCGCGAACGCATCCGCCGAGCCGGTCACACCGTGGTGGGTTTCTCGCACGAGGCGGACGTCGCCGACGTGCACAGCCTCAAGGACCTGGTGGACACGCTCGCCGCGCCCCGGGTCGTGTGGCTGATGGTGCCGGCCGGCGCGGCCACCCAGTCCACGGTGGACGAGCTCGCCGAGCTGCTGTCCCCCGGCGACGTCGTCGTGGACGGCGGGAACTCCCGGTGGACGGACGACGCCAGGCACGCCGAGCAACTGGCCGCCAAGGGCATCGGCTTCGTGGACTGCGGGGTCTCCGGCGGCGTCTGGGGCCTGGAGAACGGCTACGCCCTGATGTACGGCGGTGATGCCGAGCACGTGGGCAGGGTCCAGCCGATCTTCGACGCCCTCAAGCCGGCCGGCGAGTTCGGCGCCGTGCACGCGGGCAAGGTCGGCGCCGGCCACTTCGCCAAGATGGTGCACAACGGCATCGAGTACGCCATGATGCAGGCCTTCGCCGAGGGCTGGGAGCTGCTCGAGGCCGTCGACGAGGTCACGGACGTGCGCGAGGTGTTCAGGTCCTGGCAGGAGGGCACGGTCATCAGGTC
This sequence comes from Streptomyces sp. 8K308, assembly GCF_004348315.1. Classification (GTDB taxonomy): domain Bacteria; phylum Actinomycetota; class Actinomycetes; order Streptomycetales; family Streptomycetaceae; genus Streptomyces. The sequence goes on from NZ_SMKC01000404.1 coordinate 4,448, forward strand.
CTGGCTGCTCGACCTGGCCGTGCGCGCGCTGGACGAGGACGAGCACCTGGCCCAGCTCAAGGGCTACGCGGCCGACTCCGGCGAGGGCCGGTGGACGGTCGAGGCGGCGATCGACAACGCGGTTCCGCTGCCCGCGATCACGGCCTCCCTCTTCGCGCGCTTCTCGTCCCGGCAGGACGACTCGCCGCAGATGAAGATGATCGCCGCGCTGCGCAACCAGTTCGGCGGGCACGCGGTCGAGAGCAAGTAAGGGCATTCGGGGGCCGGCGCCGTGCACGTCACGCATCTGTCACTCGCCGACTTCCGGTCCTACGCCCGGGCCGAGGTGGAGCTCGACCGCGGCGTGTCCACCTTCGTCGGGCCCAACGGCCAGGGCAAGACCAACCTGGTGGAGGCCGTCGGCTATCTGGCGACGCTCGGCAGCCACCGGGTCTCGTCAGACGTGCCCCTGGTGCGGGGCGGCGCCGACCGGGCGGTGATCAGGGCGGCGGTGGTCGAGGGGGAGCGGCGCCAGCTGGTCGAGTTGGAGCTGAACCCGGGTCGGGCCAACCGGGCCCGGCTCAACCGCTCGACCCAAATCCGTCCGCGCGACGTGCTCGGCGTGGTCCGCACCGTGCTGTTCGCGCCCGAGGACCTGCACCTGGTGAAGGGGGATCCCGGCGAGCGCCGCCGGTTCCTCGACGAGCTGGTCACCGCGCGCGCCCCGCGTCTCGCCGGGGTGCGCGCCGACTACGAGCGGGTGCTCAAGCAGCGGAACTCGTTGTTGAAGTCGGCCGCGATGGCCAGGCGGCACGGCGGCCGTGGCGCCGACCTGTCCACGCTCGACGTGTGGGACCAGCATCTGGCGCGCGCCGGCGCCGAGCTCCTCGGGCAGCGCCTGGCGCTGGTCTCGGCGCTGCGGCCGCTGGCGGACAAGGCGTACGAGGAGCTGGCCCCGGGCGGTGGCCCGGTCGGCCTCGAGTACCGGGGCCCCGCCGGCGAGCCGGCCGAGCTCGCGGCGGCCTCCCGCGAGGAGCTGTACGAGCTGCTGCTCGGCGCGCTCGCTGGCGCCAGGTCGCAGGAGATCGAGCGCGGGGTGACGCTGGTCGGCCCGCACCGGGACGATCTGCTGTTGCGGCTCGGGGAGTTCCCGGCGAAGGGCTACGCCAGTCACGGCGAGTCCTGGTCGTTGGCGCTCGCGCTGCGGCTCGCGTCGTTCGGCCTGTTGAAGGAGGAGGGGCCCGAGCCGGTGCTGGTGTTGGACGACGTGTTCGCGGAGTTGGACGCTCGGCGCCGGGAGCGGCTGGCCGAGCTGGTGGCGCCTGGCGAGCAGGTGTTGGTGACGGCGGCGGTGGAGCAGGACGTGCCCGCGGTGCTCGCCGGGGCGCGGTTCGCGGTCTCCGAGGGGCGGGTCGAGCGTGGCTGAGGGCTCGGG
>NZ_SMKC01000405.1 GCF_004348315.1 Streptomyces sp. 8K308
CCTAGTGTCGCGTGATTCTGTTGTGATTACTTCGAGTTGTTGGCGACGAGTTTCTTGACGTTGCGTTGGGCGAGGCGGACTTTGGCCAGGATCTCCTTGGTGGTGGCTGTCCAGGTGAAGGGTTTGGCGTTGGTGTTCCATGTGTCGATGTAGTTGCGGATCTGGGTGATCAGCGCGGCCACGCTGGGGAACGTGCCGCGCCGGATCGATTGACGGGTGATGATGCCGAACCAGATCTCGATCTGGTTGAGCCAGGACGATCCGACCGGCGTGAAGTGGAAGTGGACCTGGGGATTCGCCGCCAGCCAGTCCCTGACGTCCTCGGTGGTGTGGATGGAGAGGTTGTCGAGGACGACGTGGATCTCCTTGCCGCCGTGTGGCTTGATCGCGTTCTTGAGGAACGCGAGGAAGTTCTCGCCGTCTCTTACCGGCCGGCACTCGCCGACGACTTCGCCGGTGGCGACGTTCAGCGCGGCGAACAGGTTGGTGGTGCCGTGCCGGACATAGTCCGCGGTGCGTTTCTCGGTAGCGGCGAAGGTGACCGGGAGGACGGGCTGGGTGCGGTCCAGGGCCTGGATCTGGGTCTTCTCATCCACCGACAGCACCACCGCGCCGCCTGGCGGGGCCAAGTACAGTCCGATGACGTCGGCGACCTTCTCGGCGAACGCCGGATCCCTGGAGATCTTGAACGTGCCCGAACGGTGCGGCTGAAGGTTCTCCTCACGCCAGACACGGGCGATGTAGTGCCAGGACACCGAGATGCCCTCGGACCGTCTCAGATACGCCGCCAGGCTCCGAGTCGACCAATGCGACAGCCCCGTCTCCAACGGCGGGGACTTCCTCGTCAGCGCGATCACCCGGGCACGCGCCCTGGGCGGAACCTGCTCTCTTGGAGCACCACGCTTGTACTCCTCCAGACCGGCCAGGCCACGTTCGACATAACGCCTCTTCCACCGGTCGACCGTCGGACCCGACACCCCCGCCCACTCGGCGATGTCCTTCCGACGCCGCCCCTCGCCCGCCCACAACACGATCCGCGCCCGTAACGCCAACGCCGCCGGCACATCACGACTCGCCACCAACGCCCGCAACTCAGCGGTCTGTTCAGAAGAAAGCTCCACGCACCACCAACGAGATCGACCAGTTCAAGTCATGCAAACGGGATCACGCAACACTAGGGCGTCCGCCGCGGCCGGCTTTCGGGCCGCCACTAATGAACGAGAAGGGCTGGCTACGGGGGGAGGGGTCGCCTCCCGGATTGCCGTCCCGGTGACCGCTAACGTTGTTGCGGCTCGCGCTCGGCGCCAGGTGGGCGCGCGGATGATCGTTATGCAGGGCCGTACTGCCGTCACCGACTCGGGTAGCGCGCACCTGCTGCCGCGCCCCTAGTGTCGCGTGATTCTGTTGTGATTACTTCGAGTTGTTGGCGACGAGTTTCTTGACGTTGCGTTGGGCGAGGCGGACTTTGGCCAGGATCTCCTTGGTGGTGGCTGTCCAGGTGAAGGGTTTGGCGTTGGTGTTCCATGTGTCGATGTAGTTGCGGATCTGGGTGATCAGCGCGGCCACGCTGGGGAACGTGCCGCGCCGGATCGATTGACGGGTGATGATGCCGAACCAGATCTCGATCTGGTTGAGCCAGGACGATCCGACCGGCGTGAAGTGGAAGTGGACCTGGGGATTCGCCGCCAGCCAGTCCCTGACGTCCTCGGTGGTGTGGATGGAGAGGTTGTCGAGGACGACGTGGATCTCCTTGCCGCCGTGTGGCTTGATCGCGTTCTTGAGGAACGCGAGGAAGTTCTCGCCGTCTCTTACCGGCCGGCACTCGCCGACGACTTCGCCGGTGGCGACGTTCAGCGCGGCGAACAGGTTGGTGGTGCCGTGCCGGACATAGTCCGCGGTGCGTTTCTCGGTAGCGGCGAAGGTGACCGGGAGGACGGGCTGGGTGCGGTCCAGGGCCTGGATCTGGGTCTTCTCATCCACCGACAGCACCACCGCGCCGCCTGGCGGGGCCAAGTACAGTCCGATGACGTCGGCGACCTTCTCGGCGAACGCCGGATCCCTGGAGATCTTGAACGTGCCCGAACGGTGCGGCTGAAGGTTCTCCTCACGCCAGACACGGGCGATGTAGTGCCAGGACACCGAGATGCCCTCGGACCGTCTCAGATACGCCGCCAGGCTCCGAGTCGACCAATGCGACAGCCCCGTCTCCAACGGCGGGGACTTCCTCGTCAGCGCGATCACCCGGGCACGCGCCCTGGGCGGAACCTGCTCTCTTGGAGCACCACGCTTGTACTCCTCCAGACCGGCCAGGCCACGTTCGACATAACGCCTCTTCCACCGGTCGACCGTCGGACCCGACACCCCCGCCCACTCGGCGATGTCCTTCCGACGCCGCCCCTCGCCCGCCCACAACACGATCCGCGCCCGTAACGCCAACGCCGCCGGCACATCACGACTCGCCACCAACGCCCGCAACTCAGCGGTCTGTTCAGAAGAAAGCTCCACGCACCACCAACGAGATCGACCAGTTCAAGTCATGCAAACGGGATCACGCAACACTAGTTGCGGTACGCGTAATCGGTACGCGCCGCGTTTATAAGCTCTTGTTCTAACGTTTAGTTGCTGCCGGATCCTGCCGGGGGTCGGGCCAGCGATCACGCCGAGGGCTCGCCGCTAGAGGACCAAAAATCCTTGAAAAATCGGGTGCGTTCACCCCAAAGAGTGGGCCAGATTTGATATCGTTATTTCTGTCGAGATCGGTTGGCCCCGAATTCGACGCGAATCACACATCCGCCGAAAGGGGAGAAATTCCGATGAATTCCAAGTCCACTACCGGCACCGGCCGGGTCGGCAGGGACTGGGAGGTCAGCGCTGATGCGATGCGCTGGACCCCGCAGTCACCTGCTACGCCCCAGGCGGCGCGCGGCGCCGACTGCGACCGGGAGGTCGTGCACGGGTACAGCAGGGCGGATGCCCTGGCGGACGGCGTGTTGGTGGCCATTGATGGGGAGTTGGCGCGGCAGGCCGGTCTTTGGCTGCCGGTGGCGTTGACGACCGCCGCGTACGGCGACTGCGTGGCCTGGAGCGAGGAGGACAACAAGCGCAAGGGGACGTGTCAGGACGAGGCCGGGCGGCTGTGGGACGTGCTGCACATGGTCCGCTTCGCCGTGCTCCGCGCCCGGAGTGGCGGCGGTCGGCGTTGTCTGGTCGAGCTGTACCGGGTTCCGCGCGCCGGGCGGTCCAGGGTGGCTCGCCGCACGGTGCTGGCCATGGAGATCGGGCCCGGAGACTCGGGTGAGCCGGTGCTGACCGTCATGCTGCCCGACGAGGACTGACGAGGTCTGAAGCCCTCTCAAGGTGTGGGGGGCGGCAGTTGGCCCTGCCGCCCCCCGCACCGGCGAACCACCCCCCACTCATCAGCAAGGAAGGAACATCGTGATGGGAAGCACCACGACGCAGAAGAAGGGCCCAGGGAGGGCCGCTGACGGCAGGCGACCGGCGAAGAAGGCGGTCGCGTCGAGGACGGTTGCTCGGCGACGGGCGGCTGCGAAGGTGACGAGCGAGGCGGCGGCCGTCGCGGCGGAGCCGGTGCGCCGCGATGTCGGGCGCCTGGAGTATCTGGATCCGCACGAGTTGGTGATCGACCCGTTCAACCACCGCAAGAAGCGGCGGTCGGGGGACGACACCAGGCCGGACCGGAAGCTGGTCGCGAGCGTCAAGGCGATGGGCGTGCAGGTGCCGCTCCTGGTCCGTCCCCAGGCCGATGGCGCCACGCTCGGCGTGATCTGGGGGCAGCGCCGGCTGGGTGCCGCCCTCCTCGCGGCGGCGGAGGCGAAGGCGAAGAAGCAGCCGTACACGCTCGTCCCCTGCCTGGTGCGGGACGACCTCACCGGGGCGGACGACGAGGCGTTGGTGGCCAGCATGGTGGAGAACGTTCACCGCGTGGCTGCCAGCGAGCGCGATGACGTCGAGGCCCTGACGCAGCTCGCGCTCATGGATCTCGACGACGGCAAGCGCGAGCGTCACGCGAAGGCGTTGGGGTACCGGCCGGCGGAGATCCGCATGGCGAACCGGGCGGCCAAGCTGAGCGACGAGGACCTGTCGTCGGTCATCGCGGCGACGTTCGATCTGGTCGAGGCGGCCGACTACGCGGAGGTCTCCGACGTACCCGGCGCCCTGGACGCCCTGTCGCGGGCCAAGGAGCTGGATCGGGAGCAGGGGAAGCGGCGCGGCCACTGGGCGCACGCCCTGCAGCGCCTTCGGCAGGCGAAGGCCGACGCCGCCAAGCGCGGGACGGCGGAGAGCGAGTTGACCGCCGCCGGCGTGCGGGTCGTCGCCTACCGGTACTCGTGGACGTACGGTGACGCCCGACCGCTGACGGACCTCCGCACGGCCCTGGACAACCCGATCACGGCCGAGCACCACGCTGCCGACTGCCCCGGGCACGCCGCCGCGCTGCACCCGGAGACCCACGAGCCGGTGTACCTGTGCCTGGCCTGGCAGAAGCACCGGCACCAGCTCAGCACCCAGGCTGCTCCGGCGGGGAACGGCCAGACGGTCGACCGTGCGGCGGAGGCGGCCAAGCGTCGGCGGACCATCGCCTACAACAAGGCGTGGCGGGCCGCCCGGGAGGTCCGGTTCGCGTTCATCACCGAACTGTGCGGCCGGAAGTCGGCCTCGGATGCCGCCTGGACGGTGGTCCTGTCCCTGATCAGCGGCGTCGGCTACGTGTACTCGCACTTCGCCGGCCGGCACCGCACGGACCTGACGGCGCGCTTCCTCGGCGTCCCCGACCCGCAGGCAGAGCGGGGATCATCCGACCCGTTCGGCCCGCTCATCGCCCGCACCGGGAAGGCCCGCCGCTGGCGCCTGCTGCTCGCCCACACCGCCGCCGCGATCGAGAGCGAGGTCATGCACGACCACGCCTGGCGAAGCCCCGGTGACGAGCTCCGGTCCTGGCTGCGCTTCCTCGCCACCGAGGGCTACACCCTCAGCGACATCGAACAGGAGATGTGTTGCGGGATGAGCGAGACCGCTCCGGCCTCAGCACCCACCGCGGAGGAGACCGCCGCCGGCTCCTAGCCGACGGTCGACGGAACGGCGGCCGTCCGCCACGAGGACGGACCCCGGTGAAGGGGCTGGCCCGGCCGCCGTTCCTAGCGAACCACGCACCCAACCCGTGAGGGAAGGCACGCAGAAACCCCAGTCTATCGACCCTCTTCGGCCCTGAAGTCGTCAGCGACACGACGGCGAAACGCCCACCGAAGTGAGTCAAGATTGGTAAAATTATCTATGTCGAGTTCCGGTTGGCCCCGGGCCCGACGCGAACCACCCACCAACCCGAAAGGGCACCACAATGACGGACCACCTTCGCCTCGTCACCGACTCCGACGACCAGCCCCTCGACACCGCCCCCGGCTGCTACACGAAGCAGGAGCTGCACGACGCGACCGCGCTCCTGCTCGAGCACCTGCAGCAGGTCGCCGAGGAGACCGGTCTGCCCATGGGCGACTTCATCGAGTCGGACGTCTTCGGCCTGCACACCCTGGCGTACATCGTGACGCTGCGGCACACCGACGACCGCGTGCACGAGCGCGCCAACGGGCTGTTCTTCCGCCTGCTTCACCGCACCACCGCGCATCGCGACCTGGCCCTGGGCGCGCTCGGCCACGTCTACCGCCACGCGGAACACGAGCGCCCCTCGCTGCACGTCGTCGAGTCCTGACCGCCCCGGGGTGGCCCCGCCCAGGGCGGGGCCACCCCGGGCAACCGCGTCATCCGAACGACCGCTCGAAGGACTCGTCATGCACCACCCCGCCCCCGAGGCC
>NZ_SMKC01000406.1 GCF_004348315.1 Streptomyces sp. 8K308
GGCGACGACCTCCCCGTGGGCGCGGAACTGCTACGCCTACGCCCAGCGCCCGGCGCCGTAGGCGCCGATGGCGCGACGCCGGAGGCCAGGGCCTCCGGCCCGGCGCCTGGCGGCGGGTCGGCGGAGGACGATCTCGGGTCCGGGCCGGTACTGGTCGGCTATGGCACCGTGCCTGGCGGTGCGTCGCCGACGGCGCACGGGGCGTCCGGCCCTGGCCCGGCGGACGACGCCGTAGGTGCCGGGTCGCCGGAGTTCAGGGCGTCCGGCCCTGGGCTGGCGCCTGGCGGCGCGTCCGGCGCCGTGGCCGTCGTGTCGCCGTTGGTGCGGCGCTTGGCGCGGGAGTCGGGGGTCGACCTTCGTTCGGTGACCGGCACCGGCCCTGGCGGGCTCATCATGCGTGCCGACGTCCTGAACGCGTCCCACCACCCCCCACACGGCGAGGTCGCGCCAGCCGGCGGCCTCGCCGCGGCCTCGCCCGCGGCGAGCTTGGCCAGTGCCGCGCCGCCCGTGTCGGTCGCCGGCCCGACCAGTGGTGTGACCACGCGTGCCGGGGCGAGCCCGACCGCGGCCGCCGCCTCCGGCCTCGGATCGGGCCCCGCCGTCGGCGCTCCGTCGGCGCGCGACTCTGCCAGGCCCGGCGGCCAGCCCGCCGCAGGCGAACCTGCCGCCGGCTTCACCGGCGCGGTTCCGCTCGCGCCCAGCGAACTCGTCGAGATGCGGGGCGTCGCGCGGGTGATGGCGGAGCGGGTGGCGGCCAGCAGGAGGGACGTCGCGGACGCGACGTGTTGGGTGGAGGCGGACGCCACCGGATTGGTGGAAACGCGGCGCGTCGTCGGCGTTTCGGTGCTGGCACTGCTGGCGCGGATCTGCGTAGCGGGGCTCGCCCGCTACCCGCAGCTGAACGCCAGCGTCGACATGGCCGCCCGGCGGATCACCCGGCACGGCGCCGTGCACCTCGGGTTCGCCGCCGCGACCGAGCGTGGGTTGCTGGTGCCGGTGGTCAGGGACGCGCACGCGCTGCCCACAGGACGGCTCGCCGCCGAGCTGCGGCGGCTGACGGAGGGGGCGCGGGCCGGCACGTTGGCGCCGGCCGAGGTGACGGGGTCCACGTTCACGCTCAACAACTACGGCGTCTTCGGCGTCGACGGCTCCACGCCGATCATCAACGCGCCCGAGGTCGGCATGCTCGGCGTCGGGCGGATCGTCGAGAAGCCGTGGGCACACGAGGGGAAGCTCGCGCTGCGGTCGGTCGTGCAGCTGTCGCTGACGTTCGACCACCGGGCCTGCGACGGGGCCGTGGCCGGCGGGTTCCTGCGGTTCGTCGCCGACCGCGTCGAACAACCCCTCGCACTCCTTGGCGACCTGTAGCGGTTCCGCCGGTACCGTGGGCGGAATGAGCGCGCATGACGCGGTGATCCTCGCCGGTGGCGCCGCCCGGCGGCTCGGCGGGGCGGACAAGCCGGCCGTGCGGGTCGGCGGCCGGACGCTGCTCGACCGGGTGGTCGACGCGTGCGGCGCGGCCGAGCGGGTCGTGGTCGTCGGGCCGCGCCGGCCAAGCCGGGCGCGGGTCGTGTGGACCAGGGAAGAGCCGCCCGGCGGCGGGCCACTGGCCGCGCTCTGGGCCGGGCTGCGCGAGGCGAGGGCGCCGCTGGTGCTGGTGCTCGCCGCCGACCTGCCGTTCCTCACCCCGGCGGGACTCGCCCGGCTGCTCGACGTGCCGCCGGACGCCGACGTCGTGCTGCCGCGCGACGCCCAGGGGCACGACCAGCCGCTCGCCGCCGTGTACCGGGCCGAGCCGCTGCGCCGCGAACTCGCCCTGCTGGTCACCGAGTACGGCAGCCTCGCCGGGCTGCCGTTGAAACTGCTGCTCCCCGGCCTGCGTCCGCACCGGGTCGCCGCCACCGACGACAACGGCGGCCTCGACTGCGACACCTGGGCCGACATCGTGACCGCCCGCACCAGGATCAGGGACGATATGACCGTGTTGGACGAATGGCTTGCCGCCGTCAAGGCCGACCTCGGCATCGAACTCGACGTGGACATCAAGGCGCTGCTCGACGCCGCCCGCGATGCCGCGCACTCCGTGGCGCGGCCGGCCGCGCCGCTGACCACCTTCCTCATCGGGTACGCCGTCGCCCAGCAGGGCATCGCCCCGGCGGACGCGGCGGCCCGGATCTCCGCGCTCGCGCTGCGGTGGGCAGAGGAGTCGGAGGAGGCGGGCGACGCGGGGGCGGCGACGTGATCGACGACTTCGACGACGCGCTGGCGCTGGCCAACGGGCCGGTCGCGGCCGCCGTCGCCCCCTCGCACCAGCCGGCCAGGAAGCGCGAGGCCGCCGGGCGCGAGCTGCCGGGATGGGAGACCGCGCGGGCCATCGCCCACCGGGCCGCCCGCCCGCTGCCGCCCCGCCGGCTGCCGATCGACCTGGCGCTCGGCCACACCCTGGCCGCCCCGCTGACCGCGCTCACCGACCTGCCGGCCTTCGACACCTCGGCCATGGACGGCTGGGCCGTCGCCGGCCCTGGGCCGTGGCGGCTCACCGGCACCGTCGGCGTGCTCGCCGGCGACCCGGCCACCACGCCGCTCACCGACGGCGAGGCCGTGCCCATCGCCACCGGCGCCCGGATCCCGTCCGGCGCCACCGCCGTGCTCCGCACCGAGCACGGCACCGTCGCCCGCGGCCAGCTCAGCGGGGCCAACCCAGAGCCGGGCGCCGACGTGCGGCCGCGCGGCCAGGAGTGCCGCACCGGCACCGAGCTGCTGCCGGCCCGCACCGTGCTCACCCCGGCCGTGCTCGGGCTCGCCGCCGCCGCCGGCTACGACCAGCTCGCCGTCCGGCCCCGCCCCCGCGCCGAGGTGCTGGTGCTCGGCGACGAGCTGCTGTTCCGCGGCCTCCCGCACGACGGTCGGATCCGCGACGCGCTCGGCCCCATGACCGGCCCCTGGCTGACCGCGCTCGGCGCCCACACCCTCGTCACCCGGCGGCTCGGCGACGACGCCGAGGCGCTGCACGAGGCGATCTCGACCAGCCGTGCCGACCTGATCGTCACCACCGGGTCGACCGCCGCCGGGCCCGTCGACCACCTGCGCGCCGTGCTGCGCCGGCTTGACGCGCAGCTGCTGGTCAGCGGCGTCGCGGTGCGGCCCGGGCATCCGATGCTGCTGGCCGAGCTGCCCGGCGGGGTGCCGCTGGTCGGCCTGCCGGGCAACCCGCTGGCCGCGGTCTCCGCGCTGCTGACGCTGGCCGGGCCGCTGCTGTGCGCGCTCGCCGACCGGCCGGCGCCCGAGGACGCGTGGGCCGAGCTGACCGACGCGGTGCGGGGCCACCCCACGGACACCCGTCTCGTGCCGGTGCGGTGCCCGGCCCCCGACCAGGCGCGGCCGCTGAGCTACGCTGGCCCCGCCATGCTGCGTGGCATCGCCGCCGCGTCAGCCCTGGCGGTCATCCCGCCGGGCGGCGCCGAGGCGCACACCAGGGTCCGCCTCCTCGACCTCCCGCACGCCTGATGGCCGAGCCGACGACGTCGACGAGGCGAAGAGCCGCAGAAGACGAAGAAGCCGAAGAAGCCCAAGAAGCCGAAGAGACCAGACGAAGCCCGACCGCATGAGACTCAAGAGCGCGCGCTCCTCGTCCCTCGACGACCTGTCGCACGGCGTCCAGCTCCCCCGCTACGTCGCGGGGCCACTGGTGCAGGTGATGCGCCGGCTGCTGATGGCGTTGGCGGTGATGGCGCTCGCGGTGGTCATCGTCTACGTGGACCGCCACGGCTACAAGGACAACGTCGCGGGCGGCCGGGTCGGGTTCATCGACACCCTCTACTACGTGACGGTGTCGCTCTCCACCACGGGCTACGGCGACGTCGTCCCGGTCACGGACACCGCGCGCCTGCTGACCACGTTCCTGATCACCCCGCTCCGGGTGCTGTTCCTGATCATCCTGGTCGGGACGACACTCGAGGTGCTGACCGAGCGCACCCGCGAGCAGTGGCGGTTGGCGTACTGGAGGAAGCACATGCGAGACCACACCGTCATCGTCGGCTTCGGCACCAAGGGCAGGTCGGCCGCCGAGACGCTGATGAGCGCCGGCCTGCCGCAGGACCAGATCGTGGTCGTCGACCCCAACCCGGCGGTCGTCGAGCAGGCGGGCGCCGACGGCTACGCCGGGGTCATCGGGGACGCCACGCGCAGCAGCGTCCTGACCCGGGCCATGGCGGACCGGGCCAAGCAGGTGGTGATCTCCACGCAGCGCGACGACACGGCGGTGCTGGTGGCGCTCACGGTGCGGCAGCTGAGCAAGAAGGTGCGGATCGTGGCGTCGGTGCGGGAGGCGGAGAACGTGCCGCTGCTGCGGCAATCGGGCGCCGACGCGGTGATCACCAGCGCCAGCGCGGTGGGCCGGATGCTGGGCCTGTCCATGATCAGCCCGAGCTCGGGCGCGGTGCTTGAGGACCTGGTGCAGCACAGCAAGGGCCTGAGCCTGCGGGAGCGCCCGGTGACCAAGGCGGAGGCCGGGAAGTCGCCGCGCGAGTGCGAGGACCTGGTGGTCTCCGTGATACGCGGGCACCGGCTGCTCGGCTACGACGACCCGGAGGCGGCGACGCTGCAGCTGACCGACCGTCTGGTGGTGATCCGCCGGGTGAGCAAGGCGGAGGAGAAGGCCGCCGCGGCCAGCCGCAAGGACCGCGGCCCCGGCTCCTGGCGCATCCCCGGCCGGTAGGTGGGCGGCGTGCGCGTGCGGGCGGATCTTGCCGGGCTGGCCGGCGAGGGCGGCTCGGGCGTGGTGCCGGTGCGGCTCGCGCCCCGGTCGGACGCGACGCTGGTGCGGGTCGGCGCGGTCGTCGTCAAGGCGCACGCGCCGGGCACCAAGGCGGCGGCGCTCGCGGCGCGGCTGCGGGTGGCCGCGCACCCGGCGCTGGCCGGGATACTGCTGCCGCCGCTGCCGCCGGCCCGGGTACGGGCGCTGCCCGGCGGCCGGTCGGCGACGCTGTGGCCGTACGGCGTGCCCGTCGATCCGGGCGCGGACGAGCTGCCGTGGGAGGCGGCCGGCGCGCTGCTCGCCCTGCTGCACGCGGTGGACCCGGCGGCGCTCGGGCCAGGGGCGCTGCCGGCGGCCGGCGGGCCGACGCGGGCGGCCGAGGCGGTGGCGCGGCTGCGGGCCGCGCCGGGCGCGGGGACGGCGGACGAGCGGCGGGCGGTCGAGCGGGTGCTGGCGGGGGCCAGGGCGGAGCCGGCGCGCCTGGCGCTGTGCCACGGGGACTTCCACTTCGGGCAGTTGGTGGCCGACCCGGCGGGCGGCGACGGGCTGCTGCTGATCGACGTGGACGACCTCGGCGTCGGCGACCCGGCCTGGGACCTGGCCCGGCCCGCGGCCTGGTTCGCGGCCGGTCTGGTGCCCGAGCCTGACTGGCGGCGCTTCCTCGCCGGCTACGGCGTGGCCGAGCCGTGGCCCGACTGGCTCGACGGGCCGGCCCGGGCGCTCACCGCCCAACTCGCCGCCCGCGCGCTGCTCACCGGCCGGCCGCTGAGCGAGGAGGGCGCGGCCTTCGTCGATGCCTGCCGCCGGATCGACGCCCTGACGTAGGGTGGCGACGTCCAGTGGTCTGTTGTCCGATGGAGTCGACGATGCAGTGTCCCAAGTGCCGTGCGCCGATGCACACGTTCAACCGCAGTGGGGTCCAGATCGAGCAGTGCAGCGGATGCCGGGGGATTTTCCTCGACTACGGCGAGCTGGAGCACATCACGCAGCTCGAGTCGCAGTGGACCGCGCAGGCCGCCCCGCCGCCCCCGGCGGCGCCCGCCC
>NZ_SMKC01000407.1 GCF_004348315.1 Streptomyces sp. 8K308
GGTCTCAGGGGTAGGGGTTTGAGGAGATCGTGAAACGTCCCACCATGCAGGACATAGCGCGGCGGGCCGGCGTCACCAAGGCCGCCGTGTCCTTCGCGCTCAACGGCAGACCCGGGGTCTCCGAGCCGACCAGGCGGCGGATCCTGGCCATCGCGGACGAGCTCGGCTGGCAGCCGAGCAGCGCCGCCCGCGCCCTCTCCGACGGCCGGGCCGGCAGCTTCGGCCTCGTCATCGACCGGCCGGCGCGCACCCTGGGCCTGGAACCGTTCTTCATGCAGCTGATCTCCGGCATCCAGGCCGAACTGGCCCGCGACACCACGCCGTTGCAGCTCACCATGGCCGAGGACCAGGCCGCCGAGATCGCCCTCTACCGGAACTGGTGGGCGCGGCGTCTGGTGGACGGGGTGTTCGTCGTCGACCTTCAGGTGGGCGACGCGCGGATCCCGGTGCTCGAGGAGCTCGGCATGCCGGCCGTGGTGCTCGGCGCGCCGCTCGGCACGGGCGCGCTGCCGGCCGTGTGGAGCGACGAGGCGGCGGCGGTGGCCACGGTCGTCTCCCACCTCGTGGAGCTCGGCCACCGGCGGATCGCCCGGGTGGCGGGTCCCGCGTACCTGCGGCACACCTGGATCCGCACCACGGCGTTCGAGCGGATCACGCGCGGCGCCGGGATCGCCGGCCGCACCGTGGAGACCGACTACAGCGGAGAGCGCGGCGCGGCCGCCACCGTCGAACTCCTGACGGCCGGGCCCGCCGCACGGCCGACGGCGATCCTCTACGACAACGACGTGATGGCCCTGTCAGGTCTCACGGCCGCCCGGGGCCTCGGCCTCGCGGTGCCGGCCGACCTGTCGCTCGTCGCGTGGGACGACTCGGCGCTGTGCGAGCTGGTCGACCCGCCGCTGACCGCGCTGAGCCGGGACATCTGCGGCTACGGCGCGCGCGCCGCGCGGCGGCTCCGTGAGGCGGCCGGCGGCGCCACGGTCGGCGACGTGCAGGACACGGCGCCCTCGTTGACGTTGCGCCGCTCGACGGGACCCGCTCCGGGCGCGGCTTTTCGGTGAACCGGTTTATGCCCACACGCCGCGACAGGGGGAAAAGACGTTCGATGAACGATGAGGAGTACGTCTCGCTCGGCGTGGACGACATCGCGGCCGCGGTGCGTTCCGGCGAACTCCGAGCGGTCGAGGTGGTGGCCGCCGCGCTGCGCCGGATCGCCGAACGCGACGGCGGGCTGCGGGCGTTCACCCAGGTGTGGCGGGACGCGGCGCTGGCCGACGCCCGGGCCGTCGACGCGGCGGTGCGGCGTGGCGGGCGCCCGCCGCTGGCCGGGGTGCCGATCGCGGTGAAGGCGACCGAGGGCCGCGCCTCTGAGCAGAGCCGGCGGCTGCTCGCCGCCGGCTGCGTGCCGGTGGGCGCCACCGCCGTGCCGGGGCCCGGCACCCCGTGGCGCACCTGGGGCCTGACCGACCGCGGGCGGACGCTGAACCCGTGGCTGCCTGACCGCTCACCCGGCGGCTCGTCGGCCGGCTCGGCCGTGGCCGTCGCGACGAGCATGGTGCCGCTCGCCACGGGCAACGACGGCGCGGGCTCGGTCCGGATCCCGGCGGCCTGGTGCGGCGTCATCGGCCTCAAGCCCACGGGCGGCCGCCTGCCGGCCCGCGACCGCGCCGGACTCAACGTCGGCGGACCGCTGGCCCGGCGGGCCGCCGACGCCGCGGCCTGGCTGCGGGCGGTGGCCGGGCCCGTGCCGCCGGCCGCCGACCGACCGGCGCGGGTCCTCTGGTCACCGACCCTCGGCTTCGCCGAGCCCGACCAGGACGTTGCCGCGGTGGCGCGCGCCGCGCTCCGTGAACTCCCGGGCCTGGTCCCGGTCGAGGCGCCGGTGCGGCTACGGGACCCGGGTCCGGCCTGGACGGCGCTGCGCGCCGGCGACGGCGACGACCGCGCCCTCAACGACGCGGCGCTCGCGACCGTGTTCGCCGCCACGGACCTGCTCGCCACCCCCACCACGCCCAACCCGCCGCACGACCACCGGGGTCCGGGCCCCGTCGTCTCGGCCGCCCTGACCTGGGCGTTCAACCTCAGCGGCCACCCCGCCATCACCCTGCCGGCCGGCCACACGCCGGATGGCGCGCCGGTGGGACTCCAGTTGGTGGCGCGGCACGGCGAGGAGGCGCTGCTGCTCGCGGTGGCGCGAAACGCCCCGCCCTGGCGCGGGCCATCGCCGGGGACTGACGGCGGTGGCCGTCCGGCCTAGCCGCGCCATCCCATCCGAGCGACCGGCGGCGGCGAGACGCCGCAGAGCTCATCGCCCTGCCGGGCGGCACCCGGCTGTCGGTGCCGGCTGGCATGCTGCGGGGCATGGCATCGGGCATGGCATCGTCGGTGGTATCCGTCTCGGAGTCCTGGGAGCGCGTCGAGTCGTGGCTGGCCGCGTGGGCGCCAGTCACACACGCGGCGTTGGCACCCCCCGCGGCGCGCTCCGACGTCGCCGCCGCCGCCGAGGAGGCGATCGGCATGGAGTTCCCCGATCCGCTGCGGGAGTCGCTGCTGCGGCACGACGGCACGGGGTACCGCGTCCTGCCGCCGCCCTTCTGGATGCTTCTCGACACGGCGCGGATGGTGGAGACCTGGCGGTCGCGGACGAGGATCAACGAGCGGTCGGCGTCGTTCTCGCCGGACGAGGCGGAGGAGGTCGACGCCGAAGCGGACTTCGGACCGTGGTGGCACCGGCGGTGGATCCCGTTCGCCGCCGACGGCGGCGGCGACTGCCTGGTGATCGACCAGCGCCCTTCCACCTGGCGCGGACGCGTCGGGAAGGCCGACCACGAGCAGGGCTGCTTCTTCCCACGGCACGCCATGTGGGCCTCACTGCCGGCGCTCCTGCACTGGACGGCCACGGCCCTGGAGACGGGCGATGTGGTCGACGGCTACGAGCCGTTCGTCACCGCGGAGGGCGAGCTGGACTGGGACATCCCCTAGGCCCTGCCCTGGCGGCGGCCGATGAGTTCGGGGGGTGGCGGGGGTCTGCCCATCCGAACGTCGCGTCGGAAGAGCGGAGGGTGGAGCGATGGCCGGTCTGCGGCAGGTCCTGGGGGCACGCGTCGAGGACGGCTCGCTGCCGGGGGCGGTGGGCCTGGTGGCCCGTGGCGACCACGTCGAGGTCGCGGCGGCGGGGCCGATGGGCCGGGACAGCGTCTTCCGGATCGCCTCGTTGACCAAGCCCGTCACCGCCGCCGCCGTGCTGGCGCTGGTGGACGAGGGGCGGATCGGCCTTGACGAGCCGATCGGGCGGTGGCTGCCGGAGCTGGCCGCGCCCAGCGTGGTGCGGGATCCGGCCGGGCCGGTGACGGACGTGGTGCCGGCCGAGCGGGCCATCACCGTCGAGGACGTGCTGAGCTCGCGCGCCGGCTACGGCTTCCCAGCCGACTTCTCGCTGCCGGCGGTCCGACTGCTGTTGGAGGGGGTGCAGAGCCGCCCGCTCGAGCCCCAGTTCCGCGCCGCGCCGGACGAGTGGCTGGCGGAGCTCGCCGGGATTCCGCTGCTCCACCAGCCGGGCGAGTCCTGGCTCTACAACATCTGCTCGGACCTCCAGGGCCTGCTGGTCACCAGGGTGACGGGCCGGCCGCTGCCCGAGTTCCTCGCCGAGCGGTTCTTCGAGCCGCTGGGGATGGTGGACACCGGCTTCGCGGTGCCGGCCGGGAAGCTGGGTCGCTTCACCACCCTGTACCGGCCGCTGCCCGAGGGCGGGCTCGAGGTGATCGACGAACCCGGCGGGCAGTGGAGCCGGCCGCCCGCGTTCCCCTCCGGGGCCGGCGGCCTGGTGTCGACCGCAGACGACCTGCTGGCCTTCGCGCGGATGCTGCTCGACGGCGGCCGCGGGCTGCTCTCGGCGGAGTCCGTGCGGTTGATGACGACGGATCACCTCACGCCGGCGCAGCGCGCGGCGGGCCGGCTCTTCCTCGAAGGCCAGGGGTGGGGCTACGGCGGCTCGGTGGACGTGGCGGACGTCGATCCGTGGAACGTGCGGGGGCGCTACGGCTGGATCGGCGGGAGCGGCACGGCGGCGCACCTGGTGCCGGCCACCGGCGGCGTCGCGATCCTGCTGACGCAGGTGGCCATGACGCGGCCCACGCCGCCGCCGGTGATGCGGGAGTTCTGGCGGTACGCGGCCGGCGTCACCAGCGGATCGGGAGGTGGAGGGGGCCGCGGATGAGGATGCCCGGGTGCCAGGGGACGGCGTCCGGGTCGGCGTCGAGCGCCAGCCCGGGGGCGCGCTCCAGCAGGGCACGCAGCGCGATGCGGCCTTCGAGGCGGGCCAGCGGGGCGCCGAGGCAGTAGTGGATGCCGTGGCCGAAGGCCAGGTGGCCGCCGGTGTCGCGGCGGATGTCGAAGCGGGTCGGGTCGGGGAAGCGCGCCGGGTCGCGGTCGGCGTCGGCCAGGACGGGGAGGACGAGGTCGCGGCGCGGGATGACGGTGCCGCCGATCTCGATGTCCTCGGCGGCGAAGCGGACGGTGGGCGTCGGCACCGGGCCGTCGTAGCGGAGGATCTCCTCGACGGCGTTGTCCAGCAGGGACCAGTCGGCACGCAGCGCCGCCAGCTGCTCGGGGTGGCGCAGCAGCGCCAGCACCCCGTTGCTGATGAGGCCGACCGTGGTCTCGTGGCCGGCGATCAGCAACAGCCAGCACATGGCGAGGAGTTCGTCAGGCGAGAGCTGGTCGCCTTCGCTGTCGGCGGTGTGCAGCAGCGCGCTCAGCAGGTCGTCGCCCGGCTGCTCGCGCTTGGCGGCAAGCAGGCCGGTCAGGTACTCGGTCATCGCGGCCAGGGTCGCGTCGGTCTCCTGCCAGTCGGCGGAGCCGGTCATCACCTGCGACCAGCGGCGGAAGCGGTCGCGGTCGAGGAAGGGGACGCCGAGCAGTTCGCAGATCACGGTGATCGGCAGCGGGAACGAGAAGGCGGAGACCAGGTCGGCGCGCCGGTCGGGGGCGGCCAGCATCGCGTCGAGCAGCGTGTCGGTGATCTCCCGCACGCGCGGGGCGAGGGCCGCGACCCGGCCGGGAGTGAACTCGCGGGAGACGAGGCGGCGCAGCCGGGTGTGGTCGGGCGGGTCGGTGATCAGCATGTGCGGCCCGGGCGCGACCCGTTCGATGTCGGTCTCGTCGACGCCGGTCGGGTAGGCCTTGACGAGCCGCGGGTCGGTGAGCGCGGCGCGGGCCTCGGCGTAGCCGACGATCAGCCAGCCCGGGTAGTCGCCCGGCAGGCGGACGCGGTGCACGGGGCCGCGCTCGCGCATCGCCGCGAAGTAGCGGTGCGGGTCGCGCGTGAAGTCCTCGCCGGCCGCCATCAGATCGACCACGTCCACGCCATCCCCCAGGTTCGTCGAATGTGTCCTCGCCCCAGGGCGATGCTACGAGGGAGCCCGGCGGTCCGGTCAACACCGCCTCGGGGGCGTTCGGGTACCGCGCGCGGCGGCGCCGGGGCCGTGTGGGGGACGGTTCCCGGCGCCGCCGGTGGGGGGACGCGGTCAGGTGGTGGGGAGAGCCGGCTAGCAGCCGTGGTCGACCAGGTCGAACGAGGCGTAGTGGTCGGCGGTGTAGTAGTCCTCCTGGTAGGAGTCGCCGGTGACGATGCGGCGGGCGCCGCGGGTCGGGCTGCCGGGCGTCTCGACCGTGTACTCGTGGTAGTAGCCGATGGGTTGGGAGGGGAGCAGGCCCTCGCGGTTGTAGAAGGTGCCGCCGTCCTGGGGGTAGGGGAAGGGGCCGCCCTGTTCGATGA
>NZ_SMKC01000408.1 GCF_004348315.1 Streptomyces sp. 8K308
GCCCAGCAGCGCCCCGTTCCGCTGCCCTCCCCCTACTCGATGCCCAACACGGCGCACCACCCGCCGCCCACGCCGGCGCCCGTCCCCGCGCCCTCCGTGCCGTCCATGGGCGGCTTCGGGCCCGCCGGCTACGGCCCGGCGGCATCCGCCGGTGCCACGGGCGGCGGCAACAACGCCCGCCGCTGGGCGCTCGCCTCGCTCGGCGCCGCCTTCGTGGTGCTGGCCGTGGTGGTGGGGCTCGCGCTGCGCGGCTCGGGCGGCGACTCGACGCCGATCGACGAGGAGTACCTGGGCGCCTGGCAGGGCAGGTACGAGCCGGAAAGCGGCCTCGACAAGCTGCTGCGGTTCGAGATCAGCCAGGGCGGGGAGGGCGAGATCGTCGGCACCGCGACCACCATCACCAACGAGGTGCTCTGCTCGTTCCAGGTGCGGCTCGAATCCTTCGACCAGCGCCTGGAGTTCACCGAGCTGCACGACTGGAGCGTGCCGGCGAGCGAGGTCAACGAGTCCTGCCGGGACAATGCCACGCCCCAGACGCTCGAGCTCTCCGGCAGCGGCGACGAGCTGACCTGGACCTACAACGACCAGCAGGCCACCCTCCAGCGCGCCGACGCCACCGGCGAGGCCAACGTCCCGGAGAACCTGGTCGGCACCTACCGCTACGAGTGGGAGAACGACGAGGGCAGCGGCACTTCGGAGATCACCGTCACCCAGGGCGCGATCGGTGACGTCGTCATGACGTTCCACCAGACCACCGACGACTACGAGTGCACCTGGGAGAACCGGCTGGTCCAGGTCGGAGGGGACGAGGTGATCATGGGCCCCGACACCCTCGCCGGGGACGGCAACAGTGACAGCTGTTGGACGGACGGCGGTTTCCGGATGTGGAGCGACGGCGAGAACGGCGCCCTCAACATCGTCTGGCTCGAGGAGCCGGACGAGGACCCGGCCAGGTACCAGCGCGCCAACTGACCGTTCCCCTGCGCGATGTCGTGACGCCCGTCACACCCCTCCGGCGCCCCCGTGACAGCGGCCGGAATCGAACGGGGTACGGTACACGACCGGGTCCGTCGCCGAACCGGTCGCATGAGTACAACGTGATAGTCACAGGGGGAACCGGGTGCGGCACCCGCCCGGTCCCTCTTCGCGAGTTCCGAGAGTAGGGCGTGCCAACCGCTCCGGTGACCCGCCGGGGTGCACGGGGGCGAAAGAGGAGAAGTTCACATGAAGCCGCTCGGGCCGACGGATCCGACACGGGTCGGCCAGTACCGACTGCTGGGGAAGCTGGGCGCCGGCGGAATGGGCAGCGTCTATCTCGCGCGCTCCGACCGCGGCCGCACCGTCGCCGTCAAGCTGGTCCAACCCGAGCTGGCGGCACAGCCCGAGTTCCGGCAGCGCTTCCAGCACGAGGTCGACGCCGCCCGCCGGGTCGGCGGCGACTGGACCGCGCCGGTGCTCGACGCCGACACCGAGGCGGCCACCCCCTGGGTGGCCACCGGCTATGTCGCCGGACCCTCCCTGCACGACGTGGTCACCAACTCCTACGGGCCGCTGCCCGAGCGCACCCTCTTCATCCTGGCCAACGGCCTGGTGAAGGCGCTGCGCGACATCCACGGCGCCGGCCTCGTGCACCGCGACCTCAAGCCGTCCAACGTGATGATCACTATCGACGGCCCCCGCGTCATCGACTTCGGCATCGCCCGCGCCCTGGAGAGCGGCGAGGGCCTCACCCGCACCGGCGCCGCCGTCGGCTCCCCCGGCTTCATGTCACCCGAGCAGTGCCGCGGCGAAACCCTCACCCCGGCCAGCGACATCTTCTGCCTCGGCTCCGTACTGACCTTCGCCGCCACCGGACGCACCCCGTTCGGCGACGCGAACTCCTCCATGACCGCCCTGATGCTGGCCATCGTGCAGGGCCAGTACAACCTGGACGGGGTACCGGAGAACATACGCCGGCTGATCGAGGCGTGCCTGGCGCAGGACCCGAGCCAGCGCCCCACCCTCGACCAGCTGCACCAGTACACCGACATCCCCGACGACAGCGGCGAGCCGTGGCTGCCCGGCGCCCTGGTCGCCCAACTCGGCCGGCACGCCGTCGAACTCCTCGACTCCGAGGACCCGATGCAGGCGCCGCAGTTCCCGACCAACCAGCCGCCGCCGGCAATGCCCGCCGGCCCGCCGGTCACCCCGCTGCCGCCCGGCGCCCAGCCGACGCCGACCGCCTTCGCCCCGAACACGCCGCCGCCGAGCCCGGTGCCGCCGGCCGGCACCAACGTGAACGCGATGGCGACCATGACGTCGGCGGTGCCGCCGCCCGGCTTCCAGCAACCGCAGCAGCCAGGAACCCCGGCGTACGGCTACCCGCAGCAGGGCGGGACGCCCGCCTACGGCTATCCGCAGGCCCACGCCATGGGCGGCCCGCAGGGCCCACAGGGCCCGTACGGCACCGGCGGTTACCCGGGCGCGCCCGGGGGCCCGGCCAAGCGCAACAACACGGTGTGGATCGCGGTCGCGGCCGTCGTTGCCGTCGCGATCATCGCCGTCACGGCCATCTTCGTGGTCAGCGGCGGTGACGAGAACGACGAGGCGGACGACGGCGACGACCAGACGACGTCGCAGGGCCCCACGGGCGGAAACGACGACCAGCCGGACACCGAGCCGACCCGCGAGGGCACCGACGACGGCGACCAGACGCAGCCCGACCCCAACGCGGTCGTCCCGCCCGGCTACGCGGGCGCCTGGGTGGGCGAGGTGACCGGCGGCAACGGCGACCCGTTCGTGCTGCGGGTCGAGATCACGGACGGCGCCGCGGGCCAGCAGGTCGCCACCGAGTACAGCCTGCTCGACTCGGTGATGTGCGTGGAGGGCGCCACCCTGGTGTCCGCGAGCGGCGGCATGGTGGTGAACGGCTCGGGCGTCACGAACACCTTCCCGTCCGGCGCCACCTGCAACCCGTTCGGCGAGCAGACGCTGACGATGCAGGGCACCTCACTGCACTGGGAGAGCGGCAACTGGTCGGCCGAGCTGACCCCGTCCGAGCAGGAGCCCGGCCGGGACGGCATGCCGTACGCGATCTACACCGAGACCTTCGCCTCCGGTGAGCTGCAGTTCGACCCGGAGACCACGTCGTACCCGGGGGAGACCGCGTTCGTGGTCACCAGCACGGACGGCAGCTGCGCCTGGGAGATGCCGCTGATGAGCGGCGGTCTGAACCAGACCACCATCTACGTCGCTCCCTCCAACGTGACCAGCGGCAGCTGCGACCCGCTCCCGGCCTACCGGCTCAGCTGGCAGGAGCCGAGCAGCGGCAGCCGGGCGTCGGCCATCCAGTTCTTCCGGCTCGGCCAGTCCGAGGCGGAGTTCACGGCGCAGAACACCAGCAGCTGAGCCGACCGGCCATGGCGTGAATGACGAGGGCCGGGTGGTGATCCGATCGGATCACCACCCGGCCCTCGCCCTTGCCGGCATCCTCGCCGGCTCGGCCGTCCCGTCCCGTCCCGCCGGGCCTACAGGAACGAGTTGATCTGGATGGTCTCGTCCCGGCCGGGGCCGACGCCGACCGCCGAGATCGGGGCGCCCGACATGTCCTCGAGGGCCTTCACGTAGGCGCGGGCGTTGGCCGGCAGCTCCTCGAAGGAACGGGCCTTGGTGATGTCCTCGCTCCAGCCGGGCAGGTACTCGTAGATCGGCTTCGCGTGGTGGAAGTCGGTCTGGCTGTAGGGGAGTTCCTCGACGCGGCGGCCGTCGATCTCGTAGGCGACGCAGACCGGGATCCGCTCCCAGCCGGTGAGCACGTCCAGCTTGGTGAGGAAGAAGTCGGTGAGCCCGTTGACCCGGGTGGCGTAACGGGCGATCACCGCGTCGAACCAGCCGCAGCGCCGGTCGCGGCCGGTGGTGACGCCGAACTCGCCGCCGATGCGGCGCAGCGCGTCGCCGTCCTCGTCGAGCAGCTCGGTGGGGAAGGGCCCGGCGCCGACCCGGGTGGTGTAGGCCTTGAGGATGCCGATGACCCGGCTGATCTTCGTCGGGCCGACCCCGGCGCCGGTGCAGGCGCCGCCGGCGGTGGGGTTGGAGGAGGTGACGAACGGATAGGTGCCGTGGTCGACGTCGAGCAGGGTGCCCTGGCCGCCCTCGAAGAGCACCACCTTGCCCTCGTCCACGGCCTGGTTGAGGACCAGCACGGTGTCGCACACGAAGGGCCGCAGTGCGTCGGCGTAGCCGAGGAGCTCGTCGACGACCTGGTTCGTCGCGATGGCGCGGCGGTTGTACAGCTTGGCGAGCACCTGGTTCTTCTGGTCCAGGGCCGCCTCCACCTTCTGGCGCAGGATCGATTCGTCGAAGAGGTCCTGGACGCGGATGCCCTGCCGGTTGATCTTGTCCGCGTAAGTGGGGCCGATGCCGCGCCCCGTGGTGCCGATTTTGCGCTTGCCGAGGAAGCGTTCCGAGACTTTGTCGAGGGTGGTGTGGTAGGGCGTGATCAAATGGGCGTTGCCGCTGAGCAGCAGGCGGGAGGTGTCGACGCCACGCTCGGCGAGGCCGCCGAGCTCCTCGAGCAGCACCTTGGGGTCGACCACGACCCCGTTGCCGATGACCGGAACGCAGCCGGGCGAGAGGATCCCGGATGGCAGCAGATGAAGGGCGTACTTCTGGTCGTCCACCACGACCGTGTGGCCGGCGTTGTTGCCGCCCTGGTAGCGAACGACGTAGTCCACCGAGCCGCCGAGCAGATCGGTGGCCTTGCCTTTGCCTTCGTCACCCCACTGAGCACCAAGCAGCACAAGTGCGGGCACAGGCGTACACCCCTTCCGAGCGGGGCATCTACGCAAAGGCTGCCCCGGATCGACGAAACCCCTGGCGCAATCGCGACAGGGGCTCTTGCACAGAGAGCTTACGGGAGACGCAGCCGGGAGGCGACAGTCAGGTGCTCATCGTCATCGACCCGACGGCCCGCCAGACGGATGGGGAATCGGTTCGGATCGCCAGAGACGTGCTGTGCGCGGGCGCGAGCGGGGTCAAGGTGTGCGTGCTCGACCGGTCACAGGGGATGACGCACGCCCTGCGGGGGCGCGGCGACCGGCGGGTGGTGATCGTCGGCGACGACCGGGCGCTGCTGCGCGCGGTGGGGGTGCTGCACAGCCGGGGCGAGTTGGCGGCGAGCCCGCTGGGGATCGTGCCGGTGGGGCCGGGGCCCTCGGTGGCGGTGGCGCGGGCGCTCGGGGTACCGACGGACGCGGTGGCGGCGTCACGCGCCGTGTTGACGGGCGCCGACCGGCGGCTCGACGTGCTGACGGACGACGCGGGCGGCGTGGTCTTAGGAGCCCTGGGCATTCCGGCGCCCAGGCCGCGGGCCTCGGCGGCGGCGCTGTGGTGGCGCGCGAAGCACCCGGTGCGGCAGCGGCTGCGGGTGGAGGCGGACGGCCGGCTGCTGGCCGACGTGGACCGGCCGGTGTCCGGGGTGTCGGTGCGGGCGGCTGACGGTCTTGCCGAGGTGGTGGTGCGGCACTGCCCGGACGGCTCGGACACCAGCGCGCGGGCCACCTCGGTGACGGTCTCCGGGCCGGCGGGGGCGGCGTTCAGCTATCGGGCCAACGCGGTGGACCTGGGCCCGACGAGGACGCGCACCTGGACGGTGCGTCCCGGCGCGCTGCGGCTGACGGTCCCCCGACCAAGAAGCGCAACCTTGGGTTGACAATCGGCGGGCGTCAACCTACGGTTGACGCATGAGCGAACCCACACCCGAGAAC
>NZ_SMKC01000409.1 GCF_004348315.1 Streptomyces sp. 8K308
GCGGCGACCAGCGAGGCGTGGGTGGGGGCCTCGGGCACGTGGGCCGGCCGGCCGGCAGCGAACTCGCGGCGCAGGACGGGGACGACCTCCTCGCCGAGGATGTCGATCTGCTCGAGCACGGTCTTCAACGGCAGGCCGCCGCCGTCCACGACGAACAGTTGGCGCTGGTAGTCGCCGGCGTACTCGCGGAAGGTGAGGGTCTTCTCGATGACCTGCTCGGGCGTCCCCACGGTGAGCGGCGTCTGGGCCGTGTACTCCTCGAGTGACCGTCCGCCGTTGATCTGCGGCATGTGGTCGAAGTAGGGGCGGAACTCGCGGACCGCGGCCTGGGAGTCGCGGCGCATGAAGACGTGGCCGCCGAGGCCGACGATGGCCTGTTCGGCGGTGCCGTGGCCGTAGTGCGCGTAGCGGGTGCGGTAGAGGTCGACCATCCGCTGGGTGTGTTCCTTGGGCCAGAAGATGTGGTTGGCGAAGAAGCCGTCGCCGTAGAAGGCGGCCTGTTCGGCGATCTCGGGGCTGCGGATGGAGCCGTGCCAGACGAACGGCGGCACGCCGTCCATCGGGCGGGGGGTGGAGGTGAAGCCCTGGAGCGGGGTGCGGAAGCGGCCCTGCCAGTCGATGACGTCCTCGCGCCACAGTCGGTGGAGGAGGGCGTAGTTCTCGATGGCGAGGTTGATGCCCTCTCGGATGTCCTGGCCGAACCAGGGGTAGACCGGTCCTGTGTTGCCGCGGCCCAGCGTGAGGTCGACGCGGCCGTCGGCCAGGTGCTGGAGCATGGCGTAGTCCTCGGCGATCTTCACCGGGTCGTTGGTGGTGATCAGCGTCGTCGCGGTGGAGAGGACCAGCCGCTCGGTGCGGGCCGCGATCCAGCCCAGCATGGTGGTGGGGGAGGACGGCACGAACGGCGGGTTGTGGTGCTCGCCGGTCGCGAACACGTCTAGGCCGACCTCCTCGGCCCGCTGGGCCATGGCGACCATCGCCTTGACGCGCTCCCGCTCGGTCGGGGCGCGGCCCGTGGTCGGGTCCACCGTGATGTCACCGACGGTGAAGATTCCGAACTGCATCGTCATCCCCTCCCTCCTCTGGTTGATGGATCAACCTCCATCCTCCAGGGATTCGGTTGACAAGTCAACCAGGTGCCCGTGGGCGCCCTCCCGGCCCTGGCCGCCGGCGGCCGACCGTTGGCTAGCGGTCGGCCGCCTCCTCGTCGGGGCAGGGGGTTTTCTCCCACTGGGCGGTGACCCGGTCGGAGATCCGGGCGAGTGTCTCCAGCTCGTGCGGGGTCACGTGGTCGAGGAAGAGTTGGCGGACGGCCTCGACGTGCCGTGGGGCCGCGGCCTCGATGGCCTCGCGGCCCGCGGGGGTGATGACGACGACCGCGCCCCGCCCGTCCTCCGCGCACTCCTCCCGGACCACCAGGCCGCGCTTGGCCATGCGGGCGATGTGGTGGGACATCCGGCTCTTCTCCCACTCCACCGCCTTGGCCAGATCGAGGAACCGGCAGCGGCCCTCGGGCAGGTCCGTCAGCTCGACCAGCACCGCGAAGTCGGCGGCGGAGAGGTTCGACTCGCTCTGGAGCTGGCGTGACAGCCGACCCATGAGCTTCTGTTGCAGCCCGACGAAGCTCCGCCAGGCCCGCTGCTCGGCGGGGGTCAACCAACGGGGGGTCTCGTTCATGCGGACAAGTGTAGTCAGTTTGTTGACGAATCACCTAAGGTGGACGGTTGACACGTCAACCAAAGTGATTGATGCTTCATCTAGTTCCACCCGGCAACCCGCCCCTAGGGAGATTCTCATGAGCACGTCATCGAAGACCGGTCTTGAAGCGCTGCTGACGCCCGAGAACAGCGTTCTGCTGCTCATCGACCACCAGCCGTTCCAGTTCGCCAACCTGAACAGCCACGAGCCGGCGCTGATCGTCAACAACGTCGTCGGCCTGGCCAAGACCGCCAAGGCCTACGGGGTCCCGACGATCCTGACCACGGTGCTCGAGGAGCGCGGCGGCAACCTGATCCAGCCGCTGCAGGACGTCTTCCCCGACCAGAAGCCGATCAACAGGACGTTCATCAACACCTGGGAGGACCAGCGGGTGGTGGACGCCGTGAAGGCGACCGGGCGCAAGAAGCTGATCATCGCCGGTCTGTGGACGGAGATCTGCGTGGCCATGCCCGCCCTGCACGCGGCCGGTGAGGGCTTCGACGTGTACGCCGTCACCGACGCCTCCGGGGGCGTGTCGGCCGAGGCCCACGACATGGCCGTGCGGCGCATGGTCCAGGCCGGCATCACCCCGATCACCTGGCTGGCCGTCAGCGGCGAGCTCCAGCGCGACTGGGCCCGCACCGACGCCGCCAGTCCCGAGGACATGGCCGCGGCCCTGATGCACGCCGGCGGCACCGGAGTGGCGTTCGCCTGGGAGATGCAGCTCCTCAACACCCCGGTTCCCCCCGCCGGAGTCTGAGTCGGTCGCGAGGAGCATGAAGGAGCCCACCCATGTCTGATCTCGTCTTCGGTCTGGACACCTTCGGCGATGTGCCGGAGGACGACTCCGGCACCCTCGTGTCCGACGCGACGGCCATCCGACAGGTCCTCGACGAGGCCGTTCTCGCGGACGGGATCGGCGTCGACGTCCTGGCGCTCGGCGAGCACCACCGCCCCGAGTTCGCGATCTCGACGCCGGAGACCGTGCTCGCCGGCATCGCCACCCGCACCAGCCGCATCCGGCTCTCCTCCGGCGTGACCGTGCTGAGCTCCGACGACCCGGTCCGCGTGTTCCAGCGGTTCGCGACCGTGGACGCCCTGTCGAACGGTCGGGCCGAGGTCATCCTGGGGCGCGGCTCCTTCACCGAGTCCTTCCCGCTCTTCGGGTACGACCTCAGCGACTACGACGTGCTGTTCGAGGAGAAGATCGAGCTCTTCGCGAAGCTGCTCGAGGAGAAGCCCGTCACCTGGAGCGGCACCAAGCGGGCCGCGCTCGAGGAGGCGGACGTCTTTCCGAAGACCGAGTCGGGGCACCTGAGCACGTGGGTCGGTGTCGGTGGTTCACCCCAGTCGGTCATCCGCACCGCCCGCTACGGGTTCCCGCTCATGCTGGCCATCATCGGCGGCTCCCCCGAGCGGTTCGCGCCCTACGTCGACCTCTACCGGCGGGCCACCGAGCAGTTCGGCACGGTCGCCCACCCGGTCGGGATGCACTCCCCGGGCTTCATCGCCGACACGGACCAGGAGGCCAGGGAACTCCACTGGCCGCACTACCGGGTCATCCGCGACCGGATCGGCGCGCTGCGGGGCTGGCCGCCCGTTCGCCGGGAGGAGTACGAGCGCGAGATCGAGCACGGCTCGCTCTACATCGGCTCGCCCGAGACGGTCGCCCGCAAGATAGCCCGCGCCGTCACCGCGCTCGACGTCGGCCGGTTCGACCTCATCTACACCACCGGGGCACAGCCGGTCAGCGCCCGCCTACGGGCCGTGGAGCTGTACGGCACGAAGGTGGTTCCGATGGTTCGCGACCTCCTCGCGGGCTGACGGCGGAACGGAGCGGACATGGACACCACGCACGTGTGGACCGTCGGCATTCTGGGGGCGGGGAAGGTCGGCACCGTGCTGGCGCGGCTTGCCGTGGCGGCCGGCTACCGGGTGCTCGTCGCGGGATCGGGCGATCCCGCCAGGATCGCCCTCACCGTCGAGGTCCTCACCCCCGGCGCGGTCCCGGTCACGGCGGCGGAGGCCGCGGCCAGGGCGGACCTCGCGATCCTCGCCCTTCCCCTGGGCAGGTACCGCGGCATCCCCGCCGACGCGCTGGCGGGCAAGCTCGTCATCGACGCCATGAACTACTGGTGGGAGGTCGACGGCGACCGCGAGGACCTGACCGACCCGCGCACCTCGTCGAGTGAGATCGTGCGGGACTTCCTGCCCGAGGCGCGCGTCGTCAAGGCGTTCAACCACATGGGCTACCACGATCTGGAGGACGGCGCCCGGCCGGCCGGGACACCGGGGCGCAAGGCGATCGCGATCGCCGGGGACGATCCGGACGACCTGGCCGCCGTCGCGCGACTCGTCGACGCCCTCGGCTTCGACCCCGTCATCGCGGGACGACTCGCCGCGGGCGTACGGCTCGAACCGGGCACCGAGCCCTTCGGCGCCAACGTCGGCGCCGAGGAACTGCGGGCCATGATCGACCGCTTCCCCGCCTCCGAACGCGGACGGACGGTCATCAGGGCGCGAACCGCCGCCTCTCCGGGGGCCTGACCCGCGGCCTGACCACCGAGCCGGCCTGGCCGCCGGTTCACTGACGGCCCATCGCCAGGACCGTCCGGCTCGAACCGCGCGGTTCGGCACGCCTTCCCACGTCACCCGTCACCCGTCGTCTCGCGCGCGGGATCACACACCCATCGCCGCGGCGCCCGCCAGCCGGGTCCGCGCGACCAAGACCACCCGAGGTACCAGTGAACGCCACCCTGTGGGCCGCCGCGGCCCTGCTCGCCCTCGTCTTCCTCGGGGCCGGCGGTGCCAAGCTCGCCCAGCCGAAGGAGAAGCTCGTCGTCTCCCCGTCCATGGCCTGGGCCGAGGACTTCGCGCCGTGGGTCCTCAGGACGATCGGCGCCCTGGAGGTGCTCGCCGCGATCGGGCTGATCCTGCCCGCTGCGGTGGACGTCGCCCCCGAGCTTGTCCCGCTCGCCGCGTCCGGCCTGGCACTGACCATGTTCGGCGCCGCGATCACCCACAGCCGGCGCGGCGAGGCCCAGTCGGTCGTCGTCAACGCGGTCCTGTTCGTCCTGGCCCTGCTCGTGGCCTGGGGCCGGTTCGGGCCGCACGCCTTCTGAGAACAGCCACCAGCGACGGGCCGCCGCCCCCGTCGCTGGGCCAGTACCAGAACGCCGTGACGAGCGGCGGCCCCATGGTGAAGTGGGCCGGCTCGGTCAGCCGCGCGTGGCGGGCCGGTGGCGTCCCAGGGCCGCGGCGACGAACCCCTCGAGGACCTGGGCGACGCCGTCCTCGTCGTTGGAGGGGGCGCGATGGCGGGCGGCTGTCAGGACGTCCGGGTGCGCGTTGGCCATGGCGTAGGAGTCGCCCACCGCGGCGAGCATCGGCAGGTCGTTGGGCATGTCGCCGAAGGCCGCGATCTCGTGGCCGGCTATACCGAGCAGGCCGCTCCAGGTGATCAGCGTCGTGGCCTTGGTCACGCCCGGTGCGCTGAACTCGACCAGCGAGAGACCGGTGGAACGGGTCGTCTCGGCGCTCGTGCCCACGGCCCTGAGGGCCCGCTCGTAGAAGTCCCTGAGCGGCAGCGTCGGGTGGTGGGCGAGGATCTTCAGCGCGCGTCTACCGGGTGCCGAGGTGAGGAGTTCGTCGGCCGCGCCGACCAGTTCGACCGTCTCCTCGCCGAACGACCAGGTCGGGTAGTGGGGTTCGCGACCGAAGCCGCTGTCGTACTCGACGGCGAACGACACACCAGGAAGCGCCTCGCGGACGCGAGCCACCAACTGGGCGGCGGTGGAAGGGGGGATCTGCGACACGCCCGCCAGGCTTCCGTCGGCGGCATGGGTGGCGGCCCCGTTGGCCGCGATGACGGCATACGGCCCGACCATCTCCAGCAGCGCCGGTACGGACCGCGGTGGCCGACCCGTGACGAGCACCACCCGGATCCCCACCCGCTCAGCCGCCGCCAGGGCGGCTCGGGTGCGTCGCGACGGCGTGCCGTCGCCGCGGAGCAGCGTTCCGTCCAGGTCGGACGCGATCAGCTT
>NZ_SMKC01000040.1 GCF_004348315.1 Streptomyces sp. 8K308
CGCCCGGGGAAGGGCGGCGGTCAGCCCACCCTGGTGATCACCAGGCCGTTGAGGTGCCCGGTCTGGCCGTAGACGGTGACGTTCAACTGGCCGTCAGATACGTCGATCAGCGTGAAGGTCTGCCGGGTGATGGCGTTCGGCGAGCCGATCACCTGCCCGCGGTCGCCGCCCTCGAAGACGAAGCCGGAGCGGGAGGAGCCGGCCGCGTCGCCGACGTAGGCGGTCGCCGCGTAGGTGCCGTTCGGGACGTCCGTCCTGAACTCGTAGCGCCCGTCGAAGTAGGCGACGAAGTCGCGCCCGAGGTCGTCGGCACCGGGGCCGCGGTCCCGGGCGATGAGGCCCGTGGCGTCCGTGAAGCCGTGGCCGCGCTCCGGCGTGTACAGCGTCTCCGGGCTCACCCCGACGAAGCCCTCGGCCACCGGGCTCTCGGCCGGGCCGAAGTCGTACCGCAGGTCGGCCGCGCGGGTGGTGAGCCGCAGCTTGGGCGAGGGGGCGGACTGGCCGCGGCCGTTGACCGCGATCACCCGCACGTCGTAGGCGGCGTCCTCGGCCAGGCCGCCGATGTCGGCCAGCGGGATGGGCGAGGTGGTGGCCAGGGCGAACTCGTCATCCGGCACGTCGCGGCGCCGCCGTTGGACCCGGTAGAGCTCGGCGCCCGGCACCTCGTCCCAGGTGAGCCTGGCGCCCTCGTGCGAGACCAGGGTCGCGACGGGCGCGGCGGCCGGCCGGTCCGGACGGTGCCGCGGCGGCGCGGTGTCGCGGACGTGGCGGGCGAGCGGGACGCGGAGCCGGGCCACGTCGAGCGCGATCAGCCGGGCGATCTGGACGGCGCCGTAGCGCTGGAAGTGCGTCTCGTCGATGGTGCCGAACGGGCGGTTGGGGTAGACGCCGGGCGGCACGTGCAGGAAGACCGACCTGGCCTCCTCGATGCCGATGCCGTCCAGGTACGCGCGGCTGGAGGCGGAGAGGTCGACCAGCGGCACGCCCTCCTCGGCGGCCACCTCCACGGCCTTCTCGACGTACTCGGGGAAGGAGACGTTGAACCTGCCGGTGGCGCGGTTGAAGTCGCGGCGCGAGACGGGCGTGACCACGACCGGGATGGCGCCCCGGGCGCGGGCCCCGCCGATGTAGTCGTCGCGCAGGAACTCCTTGTAGTCGGCCGGCGGGGTGTACCGCTCGGGCCGGCTGACGGTGGCGTCGTTGTGGCCGAACTGCACGAACAGGTAGTCGCCCGGCTGGATCACGTCCAGGATGGCCTGGAGCCGGCCCTGTTCGATGAAGCTGCGCGAACTCCTGCCGCCGATGGCGTGGTTGGCGACGGTGACGGCGTCCGAGAAGAACTGCCCGAGCACCTCGCCCCAGCCGGCCTGGGGCGCGTAGTAGGGGTCGTAGGTCTGGGCCGTCGAGTCGCTGGCGATGTAGATCGTGGGACCGGTGCCGGTGCTGCTCGCCTGGCCGGCGGCGTGGGCCGTCCCTGGCAGCGCGAGGCCGGCGGCCCCGGCCGTGGCCGCGCCGGCGAGCGCGGCCCGCAGGACCGTCCGTCTGCGGTGGCCCGCGGGGGGCGTGGCGGCTGTTCCGTCCATCCGTTCACTCCTGTGTGTCCGGTGAATCGATTCATTCAGCAGGCGTGACGCGGCCCCGGGAGCGAGTCGTCGGGGCGGGGCGCCCGGCAAGCGCGCTTGCTGAATTCGCGCCAGAGTGTTCCCGGCCGGCTCGTCGGGAGTCAAGGGGCGTGACACTGTGACGCGTTGGTCCCGTCACACGGCTGGCGGCGCGGGCGGGGTCGGTGGCAGGCTCGTGCGGTGCTGATCGCGGACGAACGCCATCGCCTCGAACTGCGGCCGGTGGGCTACCAGTTCCCGGCCGCCGTGGGGGACCACTTCGACGACAACTGGCTGGTGGTCGCCGGTGCGGTGACGACGCCCGAGGGCAGCTGGTCCTTCACCGACCCGTGCCTGCTCGTGGCCGAGGCGCGGTCGATCGGCCCCTGGCTGAGGACGTTCTGCGGGTCCGACCCGGTGGCGCCGCCGGCGGTGCTCGACTTCCTCGAACCGCTGCTGGCCTTCCGGCGGGACGACGCGGGGACGCTGGGCGTTCGGCTCTCGCACGAGTCGATGCCGCCGTGGTGCGCGGGCGACGAGCGCTGGGGCGAGTACGAGTTCGCCGTGGACACCACGGCGGAGCGGCTGCGCCGGGCGGCGGAGGAGTGGGAGCTGGCCCTGAGATCGTTTCCCCCGCGCTGAGCTGACCGGGCTCGGGGGGCGGTGGCTGTCAGTGGTCGGTGGGACCATCGGCCGCATGGAAGAGGAGATCATCCCGATCCTGCGGGTGCGGGACGCCGCGGCGGCGGTCGCCTGGTATGCGCGGCTCGGCTTCGTTCAGCAGTGGGAGCACCGTTTCGAGCCCGGGCTCCCCGTGTTCACGGAGGTCGCGCGTGGGCGGGTGCGGCTTTTCCTCTCGGAGCACGAGGGGGACGCGCGGCCCGACACCCTGGTCTACCTGCGGGTGCGCGACGTCGACGAGGTGGCGGCCGAGTTCGGCGTCCAGCCCGAGGAGGCGCCGTGGGGGCGCGAGATAGCGCTGCGCGACCTGGACGGGAACCGGCTGCGGATCGGCACGCCGGGCGGTTGAGCGGGCGCCTGGCCGCGGGCGGGCGGGCCCGGGCGGCTGCCCGGGCCCGACGGGGGTCACTTCTTCAGCGGCTGGTTGAAGCGCAGCATGTTGCCGGCCGGGTCGCGGAACGCGCAGTCGCGGACGCCGTAGGGCTGGTCCGTGGGCTCCTGCAGCACCTCGCCGCCCGCGGCGCTGATCCGCTCGAAGGTGGCGTCGCAGTCGTCCGTGGTGAAGATGACGCCGCGCAGCAGGCCCTTGGCCATCAGTTCCGCCATGGCCTGCTTGTCGGCCGGTGAGGTGTTGGGGTCGGCGGCCGGCGGCTCCAGGACGATGTTCACGTCCGGTTGCGAGGGCGCCCCAACGGTCACCCAGCGCATCCCCTCGAAGCCGACGTCGTTCCGCACCTCGAGGCCGAGCACGTCGCGATAGAAGGCGATCGCCTTGTCGTGGTCGTCGACGGCGATAAAGCATTGGGAAAGGCTGATGTTCATACCGGTCACGCTACGGCTGACCGGCGGAGCTCGCTTCTCCGTTCCTGACCGGTCGCGTGTGGATCTTGGCGATGCACGCCGGGATGGCCGCGCCGTGATCATGGCTCCGGGCCCGGTAGGCGCTGGGGCTCTCGCCGACCAGCTGGGTGAAGCGCGTGCTGAACGAGCCGAGCGACGTACAGCCGACCGCGAAGCAGACCTCGGTCACCGAGAGGTCGCCGCGCCGCAACAGCGCCTTGGCCCGCTCGATGCGACGGGTCATCAGGTAGCTGTAGGGCGTCTCGCCGTAGGCGGCGCGGAAGCTGCGGGCGAAGTGGCCCGTCGACATCAGGGCCTCACGCGCCAGCGCCGGCACGTCGAGCGGCTCGGCGTAGTCGCGGTCCATCCGGTCGCGGGCCCGCCGCAGCCGGACGAGGTCGTCGAGGTCCAGCCGTTTCACCCGGTCAGTCTCGCACAGCGGCTCGCGCCCGGGGCGGTCGGGAACCGATCAGGAATGAAGAAGCGCCGGTCAGGGGGCCGTACCTAGTGTTCGAACCATGGACATAACCATTCACTGGACCTTCCTCCCGCACGACGACCCCGAGGCCTCGCTGGCCTTCTACCGCGACACCCTCGGCTTCGAGGTCCGGAACGACGTCGGCGACGGCACGATGCGCTGGATCACCGTCGGCCCGGCCGGCCAGCTCGGCACCGCCATCGTCCTCGAACCACCGGCCATGGATCCCGGCGTCACCGAGGACGAGCGCCGCACCATCGTCGAGATGATGGCCAAGGGGAGCTACGGCCGCATCACCCTTGCCACCCCCGACCTCGACGGCACCTTCGCACGGGTGCGGGCCAGCGGCGCCGACGTCGTCCAGGAGCCGACCGACCAGCCGTACGGGTTCCGCGACTGCGCCTTCCGCGACCCCGCAGGCAACATGATCCGCTTCAACGAGGTCCGCTGAACCCACCCCGCGATCGCGGCCGTGGTCGGTCGACCGCGGCCGCCGTCGTGCGGACGAAGGTAAATCAGACATACTGCTCGACGCTGGTCGGAACCAGCCAGGCGACGCCGGGACCGCGAGGGCGGCCCTCGCACGACCCGGATGCCCGACGGATGCCCGACCCCGGATCCCCGACCCGGATCCCGACACGGATGGAGACACGATGAGCGAGGCCACGGGGAAGGGCGCGCCCGCGTCGCACGTCGCCGACAGCCACGACATGATCCGCGTGCACGGCGCGCGCCAGAACAACCTCAAGGACGTCAGCATCGAGATCCCGAAGCGGCGTCTCACGGTGTTCACGGGCGTCTCGGGCTCCGGCAAGAGCTCCCTGGTGTTCGGCACGATCGCCGGCGAGTCGCAGCGGCTGATCAACGAGACCTACAGCGCCTTCGTGCAAGGCTTCATGCCGACGCTGGCGCGGCCCGAGGTCGACGTGCTCGACGGGCTGACCACCGCGATCATCGTCGACCAGCAGCGGCTCGGTGCCGACCCGCGGTCCACCGTCGGCACCGTCACGGACGCCAACGCGATGCTGCGCATCCTCTTCAGCCGGCTCGGGCAGCCGCACATCGGCCCGCCCAACGCGTACTCCTTCAACGTGGCCTCGGTGCGGGCGAGCGGCGCGATCACGGTCGAACGCGGTGCCAAGAAGGCGGTGAAGGCGACCTTCTCCCGCACCGGCGGCATGTGCACGCGCTGCGAGGGCCGGGGCACCGTCTCCGACATCGACCTCACCCAGCTCTACGACGACTCCAAGTCGCTCGCCGAGGGCGCGTTCACCATCCCCGGCTGGAAGTCGGACAGCTTCTTCACCGTGCGGGTCTACGCCGAGTCGGGGCTGCTCGACCCGAACAAGCCGATCCGCGCGTTCACCGAGCAGGAGATGCGGGACTTCCTCTACCGGGAGCCGACCAAGGTGAAGGTCGAGGGGGTGAACCTCACCTTCGAGGGGCTGATCCCCAAGGTCCAGAAGTCGTTCCTCGCCAAGGACCGGGAGGCGATGCAGCCCCACATCCGGGCGTTCGTGGACCGGGCGGTCACCTTCACCGCCTGCCCCGACTGCGGCGGCACCCGGCTCAGCGAGGCCGCCCGGTCGTCGAAGGTCGAGGGGATCAGCATCGCCGACGCGTGCGCGATGCAGATCAGCGACCTGGCCGAGTGGGTGCGCGGCCTCGACGAGCCTTCGGTGGCGCCGCTGCTCACCGCGCTGGGGCGGACCCTCGACTCCTTCGTGGAGATCGGCCTCGGCTACCTCTCCCTCGACCGGCCGTCCGGCACGCTGTCGGGCGGCGAGGCGCAGCGGGTCAAGATGATCCGGCACCTCGGCTCCTCGCTCACCGACGTCACGTACGTCTTCGACGAGCCGACGTCGGGCCTGCACCCGCACGACATCCAGCGGATGAACGACCTGCTGCTGCGGCTGCGCGACAAGGGCAACACGGTCCTCGTCGTGGAGCACAAGCCCGAGGTCATCGCCATCGCCGACCACGTCGTCGACCTCGGCCCGGGCGCCGGCGCGGCCGGCGGCGCCGTCTGCTTCGAGGGCACCGTCGAGGGGCTGCGGGCCGGCGACACCGTCACCGGCCGCCACCTCGACGACCGGGCCGTGCTCAAGGAGAAGGTGCGCGAGCCCGTCGGCACCCTCCCGATCCGCGGTGCCAGCACCAACAACCTGCGCGACATCGACGTCGACATCCCGCTCGGGGTGCTCACCGTGGTCACCGGCGTCGCCGGCTCCGGCAAGAGCTCGCTCCTGCACGGCTCGCTGGTCGGTGGCCCGGAGGCGACCGGCGCGGGCGTGGTGTCGATCGACCAGACCCCGATCCGTGGCTCGCGGCGGAGCAACCCGGCGACCTACAGCGGCCTGCTCGACCCGATCCGCAAGGCCTTCGCCAAGGCCAACGGCGTGAAGCCGGCGCTGTTCAGCGCCAACTCCGAGGGCGCCTGCCCCACCTGCAACGGCGCCGGCGTCGTCTACACCGACCTGGCGATGATGGCCGGCGTCGCCACCCCCTGCGAGGAGTGCGAGGGGAGGCGGTTCCAGGCCGCGGTGCTCGAACACCGCCTCGGCGGCCGGGACATCAGCGAGGTGCTCGCCATGTCGGTGTCCGAGGCCGAGGAGTTCTTCGGGGCCGGCGAGGCGCGCACCCCGGCGGCGCACGCCATCCTCGACCGGCTGGCCGACGTCGGCCTCGGCTACCTCACGCTCGGCCAGCCGCTCACCACGCTCTCCGGCGGCGAGCGGCAGCGGTTGAAGCTGGCCACCCACATGTCGGAGAAGGGCGGCGTCTACATCCTCGACGAGCCGACCACCGGCCTCCACCTCGCGGACGTCGAGCAGCTGCTCGGCCTGCTCGACCGGCTGGTCGACTCCGGCAAGTCCGTCGTCGTGATCGAGCACCACCAGGCGGTCATGGCCCACGCCGACTGGATCATCGACCTCGGCCCCGGCGCGGGGCACGACGGCGGCCGGATCGTCTTCGAGGGCACGCCGGCCGACCTCGTCGCCGCCCGCTCCACCCTCACCGGCCAGCACCTGGCGGCCTATGTCGGCGCCTGATCACCCGGCCGTCGGCGGGCGGCCGCCCGGGCGTACGATCGTACACGTGGCCAAGGAGTACTTCGCGGGCGATCCGCGCACGAACCTGGGGCGGATGCTCGCCGGTGACCTCTACATCGCGGACGACCCGGAGATCGGCAGGCGGCTGCACCACGCCATGCGGCTCGCCGCCCGCTACCACGCCGCCTGTCTCGAGGACCCGGACGGTGCCCGGGGCCTCCTGGCCGAACTGCTCGGCTCGCTGGGCGAGGGCGCCGAGGTGCGGCCCCCGCTCCACGTCGACTACGGCACCAACATCACCATCGGGGCCCGCACCTTCGTCAACTACAACCTGACCGCCCTGGACGTCGCCCGGATCACCATCGGCGAGGACTGCCAGATCGGCCCCAACGTCCAACTGCTCACCCCGACCCACCCGCTGGAGCCCCAGCCGCGCCGCGACAAGCTGGAGGCCGCGCGCCCCATCACCATCGGCGACAACGTCTGGCTCGGCGGCGGGGCGATCGTGCTCGCCGGGGTGACCATCGGCGACAACTCCGTGATCGGCGCGGGCGCGGTGGTCACCAAGGACGTGCCGGCCAACGTCGTCGCCGTCGGCAACCCGGCCCGCCAGGTCCGCGAGATCTGAGGGGGCCGGCACCGCCGCCCCCATCGGGCCCTGGCCCGGGACCGGGCCGGTGCCCTACCGCGGCAGGGCCTGGACGGTCTCGGCGAGGGAGTCCTCGATCGGGGTGGGGGTGATGGCGAAGGTCTCGGTCGCGGCGGTGGAGTCGAGGACGAACGGCCTTCTGAACTGGTACTGGGTTTCCCGCAGTTCGCGTACCAGGGGGTCGAAAAGGCCACCGAGCCACAGGACCGGGCGCGGCATGGCCGCCAGGCGCGGGGTGGGGGCGCCCGCGATGGAGCAGGCCAGGGTGGTGAGTCCGCGGATGGAACGGGGCGGGGCGGTCGGCACGTGCCAGGGGCGGCCCCAGGCGCGTTCGTCGGCGGCGACCGCGACCAACGTGCGGGCGACGTCGCCGACGTAGGTCCAGCTGTGCGGGGCGTCGAGGTCGGCAGGGACACGGGCCCGACGGCCGGCCAGCGCCGCCGGGAGCGCGGCGGCGGTCAGCAGCGAGAGGGTGCCCGCGCCCAGGTAGTCGGAGCCGCGAACCTCGGTGACCCTGACCCTGCCGGCCTCGTGCGCGGCGAGGGCCTCCTCCCAGAGGCGGGCCCTGACGCGGCCCTTGACGCCGGTCGCGCGCAGCGGGGTGCGCTCCGTCATGGCGCCGTCGACCGGGCCATACCCGTAGAGGTTGGACGTGGTGGCCAGCACCGCGCCGGCGGACTCGGCGGCGCCGAGCACGGCGGCGGCCAGCGGCGGCCACTCCGCGGCCCAGCGGTGGTACGGGGGAGCGGCGCAGTTGTAGAGGGCCGCCGCGCCCTCGGCGAGCTCGGCGAGCCGGCCGGCGTCGGTGGCGTCGGCGGTGACCCGTTCGACGGCCGGGTGCTCGGGGCCCGTGCCACGCCGCGTCACCAGGCGCACCCGCTCGCCGCGTTCGGCGAGGAGGAGCGCGGTGGCCGTGCCGACCGGGCCGGCTCCGACGATCACGTGCAGGGACATGCGAGCGACCTCCGTGCGGTGTTCTCGAGGAGGACGACGTTCCGAGGACGACGTTCCCGACGATCACGGTACGCGCGTGGCGCGCGGCGGCGACAACGGGGTCAGCCACCGCCGGCCGGGTCCCGCGGGCTCGCGTCGTGCACCAACAGGGCGATCTGGACCCGGTTGTTGAGGCCGAGGCGGGTCAGGATCCGGGAGACGTGGCTCTTCACCGTCGGGACGGCCAGGTGGAGTTCGCGGGCGATCTCCGCGTTGGAGTGGCCGCGGCCGACCGCCTCGGCGACCTCGCGTTCGCGCTCGCCGAGCAGCGCGAGACGGGCGCGCGCCGCGGTGGCCCGGTCGTCGCGCCCCGTGTCGCCGCCCGTGACCCGGTCGATGAGCCGGCGCGTGACGGCGGGCGAGAGCACCGGGTCGCCGGCGGCCACCGTACGGATCGCGGTCACGATCTCGCCCGGCGGGGTGTCCTTGAGCAGGAAACCGGCCGCGCCGGCGCGCAGCGCCCGCAGCACGTGCCCGTCGGTGTGGAAGGTGGTCAGGACCAGCACCTCGGGCGCCTCGGATCCGGCGCGCAGCGCCTCGGTGGCGGTCAGCCCGTCGACGCCCGGCATCCGGATGTCCATCAGCACCACGTCGGGGCGGTGCGCGGCCACCAGCGCCGCGACCTCGGCGCCGTCGGCGGCCTCCGCGACGACCTCGACGTCCGGGGCGCCGCCCAGCATCAGGCGCAGCCCGGCCCGCACGATCGCGTCGTCGTCGACGAGCAGGACGCGGATCATCGGCCTCCCTCCATCTCCGCCGCCGGCCAGGGTAGCCAGGCCCGCACCAGGAACCCGCCCCCGGCCGGGCCGGCCCGCAGCTCGCCGCCGGCCAGCCGGGCGCGTTCGGCGAGACCGAGCAGACCCTGGCCGCCGCCCTCCTGGCGGAGCGCGGCGCTGGGCGGCGCCGCGTTGCGGACCTCGACGGTGAGCCGGGCGGCCGGGTGGCCGGTCACCCGGATCGTGACGGCCGCGCCCGGCGCGTGCTTGCGGGCGTTGGTCAGGGCCTCCTGGACGATCCGGTAGGCCGTCCTGCCCACCAGGGGCGGCGGCGCGGGATCGCCCGGCGGGCCGGTCAGCTCGATCGGCCCGCCCGCGGTGCGGGCCTCGGCCACCAGCCGGGCCAGGTCGGCGAGTTCGGGCTGTGGCCGGTCGCCGTCCGCCGGGTCTGCGCGCAGCACGCCGATCACCTCGCGCAGGTCGTGCAGCGCCTGGTGGGCGCTCTCCCTGATCACCCCGGCCGCACTGGTGATCTCGTCCCGGGAGGCGCCGGTGTTGAACTCCAGCGCGCCGGCGTGCACGCTCAGCAGCGACAGCCGGTGCCCCAGCACATCGTGCATCTCGCGGGCGATCTCCTCCCGCGCCTCGCGCCTGGCCCGCTCGGCCCGCAACTCCGCGTCCGCCTCGGCCAGTTCGGCGCGCTCGCGGAGCGAGGCGATCAGCTGCCGCCGGGAGCGCCTGAACAGTCCCCAGCCGATCGCCCCAGCGAGCAGCGCGAAGTAGGTGCCGGCCGAGGAGGCGCGCTCGGGGTCGAGCTCCGGCAGGTGCCACAGCACGACCGGCAGCGGGGCGAAGGCCAGCGCCGCCACCCAGGCGGTGGTCCGCCAGGGTCGGCTCGCCGCCACGGTGAACAGCGCCACCATGGCCGGGCCCGTCAGGTAGTGCGCCTGGCTGCCGGCCACCAGCAGGACCACGGCCAGCTGCGTGGGCCAACGACGGCGCAGCAGGACGGCCGCGCAGCCGAGGCCGCCGACCAGCTGGTCGGCGGCCCGCCAGGCGGGGCCCGGGTCGCCGTCGACCGGTACGGACTGCGAGCTGACCGCCGCGAAGCAGGTGGCGAAGACCAGCAGCCCCAGGTCGGCGGCCCAGTCCCGGCGGGTGCGGTGGACGGGAGGCAGGCGGTGCATGCCTTGGCAATCTACGCGCGCGCGTGCCGTCCGGGAGACGCCGGGCGACGACGCGATACCAAAGTACGAGCGGGAGGCTTCCTTTGGCCGGGCAGGTCGGGACCGAAGCCGGAAGCGCGCGCGGCCCCGGAACCCTAGCGTCGAGTCATGATGTCGACCGGATCCCGCAAGTCCCCGCTCGCCGCCGTGTCGGGCGCGCTCTGCTTCGTCCTGGTGGCCGGCGGCGCGAGCGGGCTGTTGTACGAGTGGCTGGGCTGGTTCCGCCTGTTCGGCTTCCTGCGCCTCCTGGTGCCCGAGGGCTACGAGGTGTACGGCTACGTCGTCATGATCGCGGCGGGGGCGGTGATCGGTGCGGCGGGCGAGCGGGCCGGCAGATAGGGCTGGCAGGCAGGGCGGGGAAATCTCCCGGCCGGCTGTCAGTGGTGGCTGGGAGTATCGATGCCATGGACACGGAGCGGGGGAGGAGCCCGGTCAAGGCCCTTCGCCAACCGCGACGATCTGCTCACCCAGGTCGGCCCCCGGGTCTACGAGCGGCTGCAGCCGGACGAGGCCACCATCGCCCGGCAGCGGGCGAGCGGCCGGGACCGCGCGACCTATGTCGCGCTGATGCGCGAACTGGTCGACCGCGTCAGCTCGTTCAGGGCCGGCTACCTCGCGATGCTGGAACTGCGCCTGGAGGCGACCCGCCGCCCCGGGCTGCGCGACGTGCTCACGGATCGGGTCAGGGCCGACGTCGAAGCCAACGTGGCGTACCACGAGCAGTCGGGACTGCCGGGGGACGCCACCGCCGTCCGGCTGCTCATGATGGCCCTCAACTGGCTGATCGTCGAACAGTTGACCCTCCCTGGGGTGTTCTCCGAGGAGGAGCGCGAACGGCTCGTCGCGGCGGCGGTCGAGCGGATCGTGACGCCGGTCAGCCCGTCGTGAGCTCGTCCCCGATCCACGCGGTGACCGACCCGTGGCGCGGGGACCAGCCCAACTCCCGGCGGGCGCGGGAGGCTCGGACCCGGCTGTTGGAGCCGAGGGCGTAGACGGCGGGCTCGTAGCCCCAGGCTTCGATGGCGGCCTCGACATCCCACGGCTCGGGTCCCGCGACGCCCAGCCGCTCGGCGATGGCGGCGCTGATCGCGGCGAAGGACTCCTCGCCGTTCTCCACGAAGTGGAAGGAGCCGGCGGGGGATTCGGTGAGGGCGCGGAGGTAGAGGTCGGCGACGTCCTCGATGTGGACGTTCGACCAGACGTTCAGGCCACGGCCGACGTGGCGGGCGACACCGCTGGCGCGGGCCTGGCGGACCAGGGCCGGGATCTGGACGCTGTCGCGCGCCGGGCCCAGGCCGTGGCCGTAGATCAGGGTGTTGCACAGCACCGTGGAGCGGACGCCGGAGTCGGCCGCCGCCAGGACGAGGCGGTCGATGGCGACCCGGGCCGCCTTGTCGGGGGCGGGGCGCCAGGTCGAGCCGGGAGCCATGATCTCCTCGGTGAAGACCGCGTCCGACGGCTCGCCGCGTGAGTCGGTTCCGACGATGCTGGAGCCGCTGGTGTGGAGCAGTGGCTTGCCGGAGCCGGCCAGGCCGGCGATCAGCGCCTCGACCGCGCCACGGTGGTCGCTGTCGGCCGCGTTGACCACGGCGTCCGCCGCGCCGGCCTGTGCGGTGAGGAGCGCGGCGTCGTCGAGCGTCCCCACCACCGGGGTGATGCCCAGCCGGTCGAGCGCGTGGGCCTTGGCGGGGTCGCGGGTGAGGCCGACGACCGTGTGGCCGGCGGCGACGAGACGCACGGCGACCGAGCCGCCGATGTATCCGGTCGCGCCGGTGACTAGCACCTTCATGAGGAATCGCTCCTGTGCGGCGAGAGAATGCTTGCTTGCGCGGACTATTCTTGCTCGCGATAGTAGGCGTCTGCAAGTAACCGGCGCCTACAGGGCGCGCGGCGCTCGGCCCGGGGCGTTCGGGGTGTTCGGCGTTCGGGCTGGGCGGCTCAGCCGTCCGCGGTCTCCAGACGGCGGGCGATGGCCCGCAGGCCGAGGGTCAGGTCGGCGGCGCTCGGGGCGCGGTCCGGGTCGACCAGCCACTGGTGGACGAGGCCGATGATCAGGGCCATGTGGACGGAGCCGATGGCCCGCGCCGTCCGCTCGTCGCCCTCGCCGTCGCCCGCCGCGTCGACGTCGTGCAGCTCCCTGGCCATCCGGGGGCGGGCCCGCTCCAGGGCCTCGGCGATCTGCTGGCGGATGTCCGAGGAGCGCTCGGCCTGGGCGTAGGCCTCGACGGCGGCGACCAGCATCGGGCGGTCCGCGGTCACGGACTCGATGATGTCGGACCACATCCCGTCGAGACGCTCGGCGTCGCCCCCGTCCGCCGCCTGGCCGGGGGGCGGGACCGTGCGGTCGCCCCACTCGTGCAGCGCCTCGAGCAGGGCGGCGTTGAGCAGGGCCTCCTTCGAGCCGTAGTGGTAGTTGATCGTGCCGAGCGGGGCGTCGGCGGCCGCAGCGAGGTCGCGCGAGGTGATGCGGGCATAGCCGCGCTCCGCCAGGAGGCGCCTGGCGCCGGCCATCAACCGCTCACGGTGTCCCATGCGGTGCACCCTATCGCGGGCTTGAACGTACGTTCAGACGAGCCGCCGCACGGCCGCCGCCGCCTTCAGGTCGGCCCAGAGACCGGGGCCGGCCGCGACGCGTGGTCCGAGCCGGAACACGGTCGTCTTCTCCAGGTTCCTGACGTGGAGGTGGACCTCGGTCGGACCCGGGTGGGCGAGCACGGCCTCCTTCAGGCGCCGCACCGCGGCCGGGTTGATCGCGGACTGCGCCATCTCGAGACGGACCGGCGCGTCGGAACCGGCATGGCTCAGGTCGGGTACCTGAGTTCCAGGCCCTGGGCCACGCGGCTGGCGATCAGCATGCCAGGATTCAGGGCCAGGGCACGCAGCGCCGAGGCGGCGGTGAAGCCGAGCACGCCGACGACGAAGACCCGTCGGTGGCCGGCGATGTCGCCGAGCCTGGCGCCGCTGATCAGCCCGGCGCCGAGTGCCAGGGTGTAGGCGCTCAGCATCCACTGGAGCTGCGCGGGAGAGGCGTCGAGGTCGGCCTGGATGGAGGGAAGGGTGACGTTGAGGATCGTGACGTCGATCAGGTCGATGAACGCCGCGAGCAGGATGGCGGTCAGGGCCAGGGTTCGGGTTCTTCCGGGCGGCAGGGATGACACCCGCGGCTCCTCTCGGCCGGTGGCGGGGTGGAGGGCATGAATTTCATTGAGTGGTGCAGATATTGCGCTACTCATTAACTGTGCCACTCAATATCTGAGTGGATAAGATGATCTCCGAACGAAAGGCGTCCAACCCGTGCCCGAGCCCGCCCCCGACCCAGCGGTCGACCGGCTGATCGACGAGATCCTCTCCGTGATGCCGGACATGGCGACCGCGACGGTGCA
Organism: Streptomyces sp. 8K308; assembly: GCF_004348315.1. Lineage (GTDB taxonomy): Bacteria > Actinomycetota > Actinomycetes > Streptomycetales > Streptomycetaceae > Streptomyces. The sequence continues at coordinate 13,621 of NZ_SMKC01000040.1, forward strand.
GCTCAACGAGCTGGTGGCCGGGCGCCTCGGCGTCTCCACCATCGACCTGCAGTGCCTCCACGCCCTCGCCAAGGCCGACGCGCCGCTCGGCGCCGGCGAACTGGCCAAGCGGCTTTCCCGCACCACGGGCGCCGTCACCCGCATGATCGACCGGCTGGAGGCGGCCGGCTACGTCGAACGGGCCGCCGATCCCAACGACCGCCGCCGCGCGCTGGTGCGGGTCACCGAGCGGGGGCGGACCCTCTCCGCCGACTACTACGACGGCATGGGGCGCCGCGCCACCGAGCTGCTGTCCCGCTTCGACGAACACCAGCTCCGCGCCGTGCTCACCTTCGTCACCGCCACCAGGGACGACGCCACGACCGAGGCCACGCTGCTGCGGAACGCGCCGGCCACCGAGGGCGGGGGGCGGGCCCGATGACGCAACGGCCCTACCTCGACGCCCTGATCATCTTCGAACGCGCCGGCCAGGTGTTGCTCGCCGAACGGGCCAACACCGGCTATGCGGACGGCCAGCTCAACCTGCCGAGCGGCAAGGTCGAACACGGCGAGAGCGTGGTGCGGGCCGCGGTCCGCGAGGCACGCGAGGAGGTCGGCGTCGATGTCGACCCCGCCGCGCTTCGGATCGTCCACACCATGCACTACCGGACCCCCGAGGGCGCGGCGCGCGTGGGTTTCTTCTTCGCCACGGACCGCTGGGCCGGGCCCCTGCGCAACGCCGAGCCGCACAAGTGCGCGGGCCTCTTCTGGCACGACCCGCGCCGCCTGCCGACCACCGTCGTCCGCTACAACGCGCTGGGCATCGCGCACTACCTGCGCGGCGAGCCGGCGTCGGCACACGGGTGGTAGCCGGTCGCCGAACGACGGTCGCCGAGGAGCCGGACGACGCCACGGAGCATCGCGTCGGACGCCGGCCACCATTGCCGCCCCCGCGGGTCTACGCCCAGGTCGGCAACGGCGGATTGGCGGTCTCGCGGACGGTGGGGCTCGCCACCTGGCCCCGTGGCGTCCCCCGACCGGTCGTAGGCCGGCCCTCCGCCGGGGACGCAGACCGCCGGTGTCGGCCGTGCGGGCCCCAGCCTCGAAGCCTCGGCCGCGAGGGCCGGCCCGCGACCGCCCCGTTTCGCGGTCGGCGTGGGCTCGCCGTCCGCTACCGGAGCGTCCTCCTGCCGGGGGCCGGAGGCCGCGCGCCGTCGGCTTCCACCGCACCGGCGTCGGCCGTGTGAGGCGTTTGGGCATCGGCCCCGAAGCCTTGGGAGCCGGCCCGTACCGCCCGTGTGACGGTCGGCGTCCGCGCCGGCGTGGGGCCGGCTCTGTCCGGGGCGAGGCCCGCGCCGAGCGTCCGAGCGGAAGCCCGGCCTCGTGGTCGCGCCCCGGTCACGGGGCGGCCGTGGCCTCCGCGGCCAGCGCCTCCCCCAGGGAGAGCGCGGCGCCCGCCGCGCGTTCGGCCGTCAGCGCCGGCTCGCCCAGCGCGGCGCGGATCGTGTGCTCGGCCCGGTCCACGTCGTGCCGCTCCCCGGCCGGCAGCGGAGCGCCGGCCGCCCGTCGGGCCGCCGCGGCCGAGCCCAGCAGCCGGGCGGCGACCCGGTGCCGGCCGGCGGCGGCAGCGGCGCAGGCCAGGCCCTCCGCCGCGAGCGCGACCGCGCGCGGATCGCCGCTCGCCACGGCCGCCGCGCAGCCGTCCAGGTGGAGGCGCCTGGCCGTCTCGTGATCTCCCCGCAGCTCGGCCACGAAGCCCAGCTGGGCCAGGACGAACGCTCGCCCCGACGTGCCGCCGACCCCGCCCAGCCAGTCGAGCCACGGCCGCAGGAGGGCCTCCGCCTCGGCCAGCCGACCGCGCCGCCGCGCCACCAGGCCGAGCCCGATGTCCGCGAACTCCTGCGCCCAACGGTCGGAGTGCTCGGCGGCCAGTCGCCGCGCCCGCGTCAACAGCTCCTCGGCGTCCGCCAGATCACCCGTGAGCAGCGCGAGCCGCCCGAGCGCCGACAGCCGGAACGACGCCTCAGGCCACAGCCCCAGCTCCTCCGCCAACCGCAGCCCGGCCCGCAGCCGTTCACCGGCCTCCGCGTACTCGCCGGCGATCTCGGCCCGCATCGCCAGCACCGAGCCGGCCTCCAACCGCCCCCACCCGTCCCCGAGTTCCGTGAACAACGCGAGGCTGTCCGCCGCGTCGGCCGCCATCGCCGCGAAGTCCGGGCGCCCCACCGCCAGTCTCGCCCGGGTGCTCAACGCCGCCGCCACGCCCCACCGGTCGTCGTGCCGCCGGAACGTCGCCAACGCCCGCTCCACCCGCGCCGTCTGCTCGGCCCGCTCGCCCACCGCCCAGTGCGACAGCGCGAGAAACCACTCTGCGTGCGCCAACGCCAACGGCTCGTCGAGCCCCGCGAAGCCGCGCAGCGCCGCGTCCCCACGGTCCTCCGCCGTCATCCCGGCCAGCCACGCCTCGGCCGCCGCCCGCGCGACGGCCGGCGCCGGTCCCGGCACGGCCAGCGCCAGCCCCAGCGCGCGCCGGGCCTCCCCGCCCCGACCACGCAGAAACCAGTACCAGGACAGCGAGTTGACCAGCCGCAACGCCGTCTCCGCCGCGCCGCGCCCGGCCACCCACTCCAGCGCGCCGCGCAGGCCGGGCGCCTCCGCGTCGAGACGCGCCAGCCACTCGCGCTGCCGCCCACCGCGCAGCTCGGGCGCCGCCCGCTCCGCGAGGCCCACGTAGTACGCGGCGTGCCGGTCCCGCACCGCCTCCTCCTCGCCGGCCTCCCGCAGCCGCTCCAGGGCGTAGGCGGCGACCGACTCGAGCAGCCGGAAGCGGCCGTCGTCCGCCACCACGAGCGAGCGGTCGATCAGCCGCGCCAACTCCTCGACCCCGCCCCCGCACACCTGCGCCACGGCCTCCCGCGAGCAGCCGTCCGCCAGCACCGCGAGCCGCCGCAGCACCCTACGCTCCGGCTCGCCGAGCAGGTCCCAACTCCAGTCGATCACCGCCCGCAACGTCCGCTGCCGTGCCGGCGCGTCCCGCGCGCCGGCCGACAGCAGCCGGAACCGGTCGTCGAGCAGCCCGGCCAACTCCCGCAGGCCGAACGCCCGCACCCGGGTCGCGGCCAGCTCCAACGCCAGCGGCAGCCCGTCAAGCCGCCGGCAGACCGCCGCCACCGCTTCCCGGTCGGCCTCGGCGAGCCGGAAACCGGGCGCGGCCGCCGCCGCCCGCGCCGCGAACAGCCGCACCGCGTCCGGGAGGTCCAGCGGCTCGACCGCGAACAGCCGCTCCCCGTCAAGCGCCAGCGGCTCCCGGCTCGTCGCCAGGACCCGCAGCCCGGGCGCCGCCGACAGCAGTCGACCCGCCAACTCCGCCGCCGCGTCCGGCAGGTGCTCGCAGTTGTCCAGCACCAGCAGCCCGCGCCGATCCAGCAGCGCCTCGGCGACCCGCGCCGTCAGGTCCTGGCCGTCCGGCGCGTCGTCCCGCACACCGAGCGCCGCCGCCACCGCGTCCGGCACCTCCGTGGCACCCAGCCCCGCCAACTCGACCAGCCACACCCCGTCGGGGAACGACTCATCCGCCAGCACCCGCTCCGCCACGGCCAGCGCCAACCGGGTCTTGCCGACGCCACCCGTGCCGGTCAGCGTCACCAGCCGGCGGGCGCCGAGCAGTGCGGCGACCTTCGCGACCGCGCCGTCCCGCCCGACCAACTCCGTCAGCCGCGCCGGCAACCGAGGGCCACGAGCCGCCGGGGTCGCCGAAGCGGCCGGTCGGGGCAGGTCCTGCCGCAGGACCGCGGCGTGCAGCGCGGTCAACTCGGGCCCGGGATCCACCCCCAACTCCTCGGCGAGGCCGCGCCGCACCTCCTCGAACACCGAAAGCGCCGCGTCCTGTCGGCCGGCCAGCCACAGGGCCCGCAGCTGCGCGGCGCGCAGCCGCTCCCGCAGCGGATGGGCGACCGCCAGACCCGCCAACTCGCCCGCCACCGCGTCGTAATCGCCCAGCTCGAGTCGCGCCTCGGCCCGCAGCTCGAGCGCGGTCAGCCGCTGCTCGTCGAGCCGCGCCGCGACCGGCCGGCTGAACGCGGCGTCCGCGTACTCCGCGAAGGCCGGGCCGCGCCACAGGCCCAACGCCTCGTCCAGCAAGGCCACCCGCGACGCCGGCCCCGGCTCGGCCGAGGCGGCCGCCAGCAGCTCGGCGAACCGGCCCGCGTCCACCGCACCACGCGCGGCGCGCAGCGCGTACCCGGCGGGGCCGTGCGCCACCAGGGCGCGCCCGCCCGCCTCCGCGCCGGCCAGCGCGCCCCGCAGCTGGGAGACCCGCGCCTGGAGGGTGCTGGTCGGGTTACGCGGCGGACGCTCGCCCCACAGGTCGTCGACCAGCCGGTCGACGGGGACCGGCGCCCCCTCGTGCGCCAGCAGGTCGGCGAGCAGCGCCCGCACCTTGGCGTCCGGGACGGTGACCGGCGCGCCCTCGTCCGTCCAGACGGCCAGCGGGCCGAGCACCCCGAAGCGCATTCCGCCAGGCTAACCGCCCCACGGGGACCACCCGTGGCCGGGCCGTGGCGGACCCGAAGCGGCACGGCGCACCGTGGGCCGGACGAACGCCGTCGCGGCGTTCCATGACGATCCCGGAGAGGAACACGATGTCCGACCGCACGCCCGAGCCCGTGACCGTGATCGGCCTCGGCGCCATGGGCGCCGCCATGGCCACCACCCTGCTGACGGCCGGCCACCCCGTCACGGTGTGGAACAGGACGGCTGCCAAGGCCGAGCCGCTGGTCGCCAGGGGCGCCACGCTCGCCGCCTCGCCCACCCAGGCGCTGGCCGCCGGCGAACTCGTGGTGCTGAGCCTGGTCGACTACGCGGCGATGGACGCGATCCTGGGCGACGTCGACCCGGCCGCCCTGCGGGGCCGGGTGCTGGCCAACCTGAGCTCCGACACCCCGGAGCGGCTGCGCGCCGCCCACCGCTGGGCGGCCGAGCGCGGCGCCGTGCTGCTGACCGGCGGCATCATGGTGCCGCCGCCCGGCATCGGCCAGCCCGAGGCCTATACCTTCTACGCCGGGGACGAGGCCGTCCTCGACGCCCACCGGGAAGCGCTTTCCGCGCTGAGCCGGATCGACTACCGGGGCGAGGACCCCGGCCTGGCGATGCTCTGGTACCAGGCGATGATCGCCGTCTTCTGGCTGTCGATGACCGGCTACTTCCACTCGGTCGCACTGCTCGAGACGGCCGGGGTGCCGGCCGCGGAGGTCAGGCCCTACGTGGCGGAGCTCCTGGGGGGCCTGGCCGCCGACAGCTCGATGGGTTTCCTCAACCACCTCACCGCCGAGATCGAGAACGGCGTCTACGACGGTGAGTTCAACAACCTCGACATGCAGGTCGTCGGCGCCAGGCACGTCGTGGATGCCTTCGCGGACGCCGGGCTGAGCACGTCGCTGCCGACCGCCCTCTGGGAGCTGTTCCGCCGCACCTCGGAGGCCGGCCACGGCGCCGAGGGCCTCACCAGCGTGATCGAACTGGTCAGGAGGCAGGGCGAGTAGCCGGCCGCGCGGGGTGAGAGGTCCGGGCGCCCCGGGGTGTTGGGGGCCTTGGGCGCCCGGACCGGTCTGTCAGGCCGCCGGCAGGATCTCGACGGCGTTGAGGTGCGCCGTCTCGCCGGAGACCACGAGGTTGAGCAGCCCGTCGGTGACCGAGACGCCCGAGTAGGTCTGCGTGGCGGCGGCGTTGGCGGCCGGCGCGAGCCGGCCGGTGACCGAGCCCTCGACGGTGACGTTGGTGCGCGCCGAGCCGGTCGCGTCGCCGGCGGTGATCCGCACGTCGTAGACCCCGTTCGGCACGTTGGCGCGGAACTCGTACTGGCCGTTGAACAGGGCGACGAAGTCCCGCTGCAACGCGTTCATCGCCGTGCCCCGGTCGCGTTCGATCAGGCCGCTGCCCACGAAGCCGTAGCCGCGCGAGGAGGTGTAGGCGGTGGCGGCGGTGACCTGGGCGTACGAGGAGGCGACCGGGCCGCTCGACGGGCCCAGGTCGTAGACGTCGTCGACCGTGTCACGCACGTGGGAGGAGAGCGCCAGGCCCTCGCCGCGCGTCTCGCGGGCGATCAGCCGGGCCATCTGCAGGGCGCCGTACCGCTGGAAGTGGGTGTCGTCCGCGGTGCCGTCCGGGCGGTTCGGGTACTGGCCGGGGGCGGTGTGCAGGAAGACGCCCCTGGCGGCCTCGGGCCCGATGGAGTTGAGGTAGGCGCGGCTGGAAGCGGAGAGGTCGATCAGCGGGACGTTCTCCTCCTGGGCCACCTCGATCGCCCGCTGCACGTACTCCGGGAAGGAGACGTTGAACTGCCCGGTGGAGGCGTTGAAGGAGCGGCGCGAGACGGGGGTGACGATCACCGGGATGGCGCCGCGGGCGCGGGCGCCCCCGATGTAGTCGTTCCGCAGGTACTCCTTGTAGTCCGCGGGGGAGGTGTACCGCTCGGGGATGGAGACCGAGGCGTCGTTGTGCCCGAACTGCACGAACAGGTAGTCGCCCGGCTGGATCCGGTCCAGGATGGTCTGGAGCCGGCCCTGCTCGATGAACGACCGCGAACTGCGGCCGCCGATCGCGTGGTTGGCGACGGTGACGTCGTCCGAGAAGTACCGGTCGAGCATTTGGCCCCAGCCGGCCTGCGGCTCGTAGCTGGAGTTGTAGGTCTGGGCGGTGGAGTCGCTCGCGATGTAGATCGTCGGGCCCGCCGCGGCGGCCGCGGCCGTCCCCGGCAGCCCCACCGCCGCCGCGGCCGCGGCGGCGACCACGGCCAGCGCGGTGCCGGCGGCTCTGAGTATTCCTCTCATCCATCACTCCCGTGTGCTGGACTCTGGCGCCGGCCGCCGAGGCATCGCGTGAATCGATTCATCCACTGCGCGCGAAGCCACGTGGTAAGCGCTTTCAAGGTCTGCGGAAGCGTGACAAGGACACGCCCGAGTGTCAACAGGCGCGGCGCGGAAGGACGTTGAACGGTCGCCAGGCGCGCCGAGCGGTCGTGCCCGCCCGCTGACCCGGCCGGTCGCTGGTCAGGCGAAGCCCAGCCTGGCCGCCCGCAGCTTGGCGACGGCCTCCTCGTCGCCCTCGACGGTGATCTTCGCCGCGCCCTGTCGGCCGGAGGCGAAGATCAGCAGCTCGCCCGGCTCGCCGGTCACCGTGACGACGGGGGCGCCCTTGTGGGCGACGGCCACCTGGCCGTTGGGGCGGCGCAGCACGAGGCCGACCGGGCTGCGGCGCCCCATGATCCGCGCACCGGACTCCACCCGCCGCCACAGCGCGTCCGCGAAGACCGGGTCGAGCGGCCGCGGCTCCCACTCCGGCTGCGCGCGCCTGACGTCCTCGGCGTGGATGAAGAACTCGACCGTGTTGGCCGCCTCGTCGACCTGCTTCAGCGAGAACGGCGACACCCGCGGCGGCCCCGTCCTGATCAGCTGGATCAGCTCGTCGTACGGCTTGGCCGCGAACTCGTTGCGCACCCGCTCGCCACGCGCCGCCAGGGGCTTGATGATGATGCCGCCCGCCGCGTCCGGGCGGCGCTCCCGGACCACGACGTGGGCGGCCAGGTCGCGCGTCGTCCATCCCTCGCACAGGGTGGGGGCGTCAGGACCCGAGGTCTCCAAGAGGTCAGCGAGCAACAGCCGTTCACGCTTCGCATGGGTAGACATGATCTCCACCTTAGAGTCTGCCGCGGCGGGGCGGCAGAATGGACACATGCCCAAGCCAGCCGCTCTCGACCCCGCCATCGCCGCCCGCCTCAAGCGCACCACGGACGGCCTGGTGCCCGCCATCGCGCAGCAGTACGACACCGGAGAGGTGCTCATGCTCGGCTGGATGGACGACGAGGCCCTGCACCGCACGCTCACCACCGGGCGCTGCACCTACTGGAGCCGCAGCCGCCGGGAGTACTGGACCAAGGGCGACACCTCGGGCCACGTGCAGTACGTGAAGTCCGTGGCGCTCGACTGCGACGGCGACACCGTGCTTGTCAAGGTCGACCAGGTCGGCGCCGCCTGTCACACCGGGGACCGCACCTGCTTCGACGCGGGCGCACTCCCGGTCGGGCAGTAGGCTCAGCCGGCATGGACCTCGACCGTTTCCGGGTGCTCGCCAAGGACCGGCGGGTGATCCCGGTCACCCGTCGCCTCCTCGTCGACGGTGACACCCCCATCGCGCTCTACCGCAAGCTCGCGGGCGAGCGCCCCGGCACCTTCCTGCTCGAGTCGGCGGAGAACGGCCGCACCTGGTCGCGCTACTCCTTCGTCGGCGTCCGCAGCTCGGCCGCCCTCACCGTCAGGTCCGGGCGCGCGCACTGGCTCGGCTCGCCGCCCGTCTCGGTGCCGCGCGAGGGCGACCCGCTCCAGGTGCTGCGCGAGACGCTGCGCGCCCTGCACACCCCGCGCGATCCCGAGTTGCCGCCCTTCACCGGCGGCATGGTCGGCTACCTCGGCTACGACGTGGTCCGCCGTCTGGAGTCGATCGGCGACAGCACCCGCGACGACCTCGCGCTGCCCGAGCTGACCATGCTGCTCGCCTCCGACCTCGCGGTGCTCGACCACCGCGACGGCACGGTGCTGCTGATCGCCAACGCCATCAACCACAACGACCTCGACACCGGCGTCGACGAGGCGTACGCGGACGCCGTGGCCAGGCTCGACGCGATGGAGGCCGACCTCGCGCGCCCGGTGCCCGCCGAGGCCGTCGCGCTGCCGTCCGCCGAGCTGCCGGCGTACACCGCGCGCTGGGGCGGGCCCGAGTACCAGGCGGCCGTCGAGCGGGTCAAGGAGTACATCAGGGCCGGGGACGCCTTCCAGGTGGTGCCGTCGCAGCGCTTCGAGACGCCCTGCCGGGCCAGCGCCCTCGACGTCTACCGGGTGCTGCGCGCCACCAACCCGAGCCCCTACATGTACCTGTTCAGGTTCGCCGGCGAGGGCGGCGGACCAGAGGGCGGCTTCGACGTCGTCGGATCGAGCCCCGAGGCGCTGGTCAAGGTCGAGAGTGGCCGGGCCATGCTGCACCCCATCGCCGGCACCCGGCCGCGCGGCGCCACCCCCCGGGAGGACGCCGAGCTCGCCGAGGAGCTGCTCGCCGACCCCAAGGAGCGCGCCGAGCACCTGATGCTGGTCGACCTCGGCCGCAACGACCTGGGCCGCGTCAGCTCGCCGGGCAGCGTGGAAGTCGTCGACTTCATGTCCATCGAGCGCTACAGCCACGTGATGCACATCGTCTCCACCGTCACCGGCCGGCTGGCCGAGGGCCGCACCGCGTTCGACGCGCTCACCGCCTGCTTCCCCGCCGGCACGCTGTCGGGCGCGCCCAAGCCGCGCGCCCTGCAGATCATCGAGGAGCTCGAGCCGACCAGGCGCGGCGTCTACGGCGGCTGCGTCGGCTACCTTGACTTCGCCGGCGACGCGGACACCGCGATCGCCATCCGCACGGCGGTGCTGCGCGACGGCGTCGCCCACGTCCAGGCGGGCGCGGGCGTGGTGGCCGACTCGGACCCGGTCGCCGAGGACACCGAGTGCCGGAACAAGGCGGCGGCCGTTCTCAGGGCGGTGGCCACCGCCGGAAAGCTGCGCGGTAGCGTGGAGGGGTGAAGCGAGACCCCACCACCGGCAGTTCGAGCGCCCCACGGCGCGCGCTCGCCGGCGCGCTGCTGAGCGGCGCGGCCGGGGCCACCGTCGTGTTGATCGCCGCCGGCCAGACCTGGGGCGAGGGCGAGGCATCGGCGGCCGGCGCCGAGCTGCCGGTGACGGCCAGCGGCAGCGCCGTCTCCGGGCTGCCGAGCGCGCTGGCCCTCGTCGGCCTCGCGGCCCTGGTGGCCGTGTTCGCGGTCCGCCGCACCGGCCGCACGGTGGTCTCCTCGGTGCTCGCGCTCAGCGGCGCCGGCTCGATCGGCGCTGCGCTGCTCGGCGCCGGCGACACCGAGGCGCTCGAGCGGAACGCGGCGGAGGTGATGGGCCTGAGCGAGGCGGCCGTGAGCAGCGTCAGCCACACCGGCTGGCCGTGGGTCTCGGCCGTCGGCGGCCTGCTGCTGCTCTGCGCCGGGCTGCTCGCGCTGAGCTACGGCCGGCAGTGGCCGGCCATGTCGGGCCGGTACGAGCGGGCCGGCCGCCGCGCCGAGCGGCGGCGTCCCGGGACCACCGACGCGGACCGGCCGGAGGACATCTGGCGGGCGCTCGACCGTGGCGAGGACCCCACCTAGGACTGTCGGCGGCGACTGCGACAATGGACGACGGCACCCGAGCGAGCGCCAGCGCGCCCGACACCGACCCACAAGGAGCACACACATGGCGGACAAGTACCACCACGGCAACTCTCCCGCCGCCTGGACCACCGTACTGATCGTCGTCATCGGCACGGGCGTCGGCAGCGCCTACACGATCATGGCGCAGCCGCTCGGCGTGCTGGCCGGCGGAGTGATCATCGCCCTGGGTGGTGTCGCCGGCCTGGTGCTCAGGGCCATGGGCTTCGGCCAGCAGCAGGTGCCCGCCGGCGCGGCGCACGGCGTCAAGGCCAAGGTCAGGGTTGGTTCGGCCGAGTCCGCTGGCGTGACCGCCGGCGCGACCGCCTCCGGCACGTCCGACACGGGCACCGAGCCCGAGCAGGTCACGGTCAGCGGCTGACGTTCGCCGCCCCGCGATTGCGGGGCGGCGGCCGCGCTCCCATGCTGGGCGTGTGCCACCTCCGCGTGCCCCGATCGCCGGCCACCTGAGCCGGGTGGCCTGGGCGGCCGGGGCTGCGGTCGCCCTGGGCGCCGTGGCCGTGATCGACCCGGCGGCCCCCGGCCGCCACCCCGCCTGCCCGGTGCCGGCGCTCACCGGGCTCCACTGCCCCGGCTGCGGGGGCCTGCGCTGCGTCTCCGCCCTCACCCGTGCCGACATCGGCGCCGCCCTGGGCGCCAACGCCCTCGTGGTCACGGTGCTCGCCGCGCTGCTCTCGTTCCTCGCGCTGCGGCTCGCCCTGGCACCGCTCGGCCGGCCGCTGCCGGCGCCGCCGCCCCGCGCCGTCGCCTGGACGCTGGGCGGCGCCACGCTCCTCTTCACGGTGCTGCGCAACCTGCCGATCGGTGCCGCCCTGGCCCCCTGACCAGGCGTCGCGCCGCCCACGTCCGGCATATGGGACGGGCCCCCACCGGATGCGAGACCTCTGCCCCGCGCCGGATACCATCGGTGTGATTGCTCTCCTGGACTTGGTCCGGGAACCCCAAACCGACAGGAAGGGGCCGGTCGCGTGAGTGTCCTCGACGAGATCATCGAAGGGGTTCGCGCCGATCTTGCCGAGCGGCAGGCGCGGACAAGCCTCGACGAGCTCAAGGAGTCCGCGGCGAAGGCCCCGCAGGCCAAGGACGGGGTCGCGGCCCTCAAGGGCGACGGCGTCTCGGTGATCTGCGAGGTCAAGCGGTCGAGCCCGTCCAAGGGCGCGCTCGCCGCCATCGCCGACCCGGCCGCGCTCGCCGCCGACTATGAGTCAGGCGGCGCCGCGGCCATCTCCGTGCTCACCGAGCAGCGCCGCTTCGGCGGTTCCCTGGCCGACCTGGCCGCCGTGCGGGCCCGCGTCGACGTCCCGGTGCTGCGCAAGGACTTCATCGTCACCTCCTACCAACTGTGGGAGGCACGGGCCTTCGGCGCCGACCTGGTGCTGCTCATCGTGGCCGCGCTCGAGCAGCCGGCGTTGGTCTCGCTCGTCGAGCGGGCCGAGTCCCTCGGCCTCACGCCGCTGGTGGAGGTCCACGACGAGGACGAGGTGGCCCGCGCGGTCGACGCCGGGGCGCGGATCATCGGGGTCAACGCGCGGAACCTCAAGACCCTCGAGGTCGACCGGGGCACCTTCGCCCGGGTGGCGCCCGAGATCCCCGACCACATCGTCAAGGTGGCCGAGTCCGGGGTGCGCGGCCCGCACGATCTGATCGCTTACGCGAACGAGGGCGCGGACGCCGTGCTGGTGGGCGAGTCCCTGGTGACCGGCCGCGACCCGAGGACCGCCGTCGCCGACCTGGTCGCCGCCGGCACCCACCCGGCCCTGCGGCAGGGCCGCTGATGCGGCGGCGCTGCGCTGGTCCGACCGCACCGGGTGGCGGCTCCGCCGCCACGCCCGGGCGGTCGCCGGCGGGCGCCTCCATGCTGTCGCCTGCTGCCGACCGGGCGCCGGAGGCGCGACCCGCCGGCGTCGCCGCGGCGCGGAGCGCGGTCGGCTCCGCCGACGTGACCGGCCGGTCGGTCCTGCCCGAGGCGGGCCCTGGCGCCATCGGCCCCAGCGGCGCGTCCGCGCGGCCGTCGGCGGGCTTGACCGGGGCGCCCACGACCTTCGGTGCGATCGGCCTGGGCGATCGGCTGAGGCCGCGCGGCGGCATGGTGGGAGCGGCCCGCGTCGTCGGTCGCGCCGACCTCTTGGACCGTTCCTTGGACAGTTCGCGGCGCCCGGTGGGCCGCCGCGCCGACCTCGCCGGTTCCGCCGCCGTCACGGCCGCGCGTGGATCGGTGTCGACCTCCCGCGACCCGGGCCGCGGGCTGCGCCCGCGCGGCTGCCGGGCGCCGGCCCGCCGCGTGCTGGGACGACGTGTCCGGTATCACATCGGCTGTGAGCCCGGCCAGATCAACGGCCGCCGATGGCGGCGGGCCCGGGTCACGGCTCAGCCGTGACCCCGGCCACCGAGGGCTCCCGCCCGCGTAGGCCGTGACAGGCCTGAGCCGGTCCGATCGCTGACCGGCGCTGTCGAGCTCGCCGGCGCGGTGGCGCCGGCGGCGCGTCGCGCCAGCTGGTCCCACAGGCCGCTCCAACGGTAGGGCGCGCGACGCCCCAGTGGTCAGCGGCCGGCCAGGCAGGACGCCGCCGTTCGGCTCGGCGAAGGCCGTGGGCCGGCCGGTCGCCGTGGTGGTTGGCGTTGGCCGTCGCTCGGCCGGTCGTGGGCGCCGGTCGGTGCCGGACGCCGGCCGGTGATCCACGCCGGCGCCGCCGCCGTGGCGGCTGTCGCCGGCCCCCGGCCGGGCGCGGCGCGGCGCGGCGGCCACCGCCCCCTCACACACGTCGTTCGAACAATCCGGAAGGCAAGGCAACGCATCGAATGTCTGACACCGAATCCGTGGAGTCCACGCGGGCCGCGGAGTACTTCTTCCCCGACCTTCAGGGCCCGGTGCCCAACGACAGCGGGTACTTCGGGGCCTACGGCGGCATCTTCGTGCCCGAGGCGCTGCGCGCCGCCGTCGAGGAGGTGGCGGCCGAGTACGAGAAGGCGAAGGCGGACCCGGCCTTCGGCGCCGAGCTCGACCGTCTGCTCACGCACTACACGGGCCGGCCGAGTCCGCTGACCGAGGTGCCGCGGTTCGGCGCCGAGGCCGGCGGGGCGCGGGTGTACCTCAAGCGCGAGGACCTGAACCACACCGGCTCGCACAAGATCAACAATGTGCTCGGCCAGGCACTGCTCACCCGCCGCATGGGCAAGACCCGCGTGATCGCCGAGACCGGCGCCGGGCAGCACGGCGTGGCGACGGCGACGGCCTGCGCCCTGTTCGGCCTCGACTGCACGATCTACATGGGCGAGGTCGACACCCGGCGGCAGGCGCTCAACGTGGCCAGGATGCGGATGCTGGGCGCCGAGGTGATCCCGGTGACCACCGGCAGCCGCACCCTCAAGGACGCGATCAACGAGGCGTTCCGCGACTGGGTCGCCAACGTCGACGACACCCACTACCTCTTCGGCACCGTGGCCGGCCCGCACCCCTTCCCCGCCCTGGTCCGCGACTTCCACCGGGTCATCGGCGTCGAGGCGCGCCGGCAGATCCAGGAGCAGGCGGGCCGGCTGCCGGACGCCGTCGTGGCGTGCGTCGGTGGCGGCTCCAACGCGATCGGCCTGTTCCACGCGTTCATCCCGGACGCCGGGGTGCGGCTCGTCGGCTGCGAGGCGGCGGGACACGGCGTGGACTCCGGCGAGCACGCCGCCACCCTCAGCGCCGGCGAGCCCGGCATCCTGCACGGCTCCAGGTCCTACGTGCTCCAGGACGACGAGGGCCAGATCACCGAGCCGTACTCCATCTCCGCCGGCCTCGACTACCCCGGCATCGGCCCCGAGCACGCCTACCTCAAGGACAGCGGCCGCGGCGAGTACCGGGCGGTGACCGACGACCAGGCGATGCGGGCGCTGCGCCTGCTGTCCCGCACCGAGGGCATCATCCCGGCCATCGAGAGCGCCCACGCGCTGGCCGGCGCCCTGGAGGTCGGGCGCGAGCTCGGCCCCGACGGCGTCATCGTGGTCAACCTCTCGGGCCGCGGCGACAAGGACATGGACACCGCCGCCCGCTACTTCGGGCTCTACGACGACAACGCCGACGACAACGCCGGCGAAAACGCCGAGGAGGGCGACAAGTGAGTGGCAACGCGGCGGCGCTGAGCGCCGTGCTCGGAGCGGCCAGGGAGTCCGACCGGGCCGCGCTCATCGGCTACTTCCCGGCCGGCTTCCCCACCCTGGAGGGCGGCATCCGCGCCGTCACCACCATGGTCGAGGGCGGCTGCGACATCATCGAGATCGGCCTGCCGCACAGCGACCCGGTGCTCGACGGCCCCGTCATCCAGACCGCCGACGGCATCGCGCTGCGCGGCGGCATCCGGATCGCCGGCGTGCTCCGCACCGTCCGTGAGGTCCACGCGGCCACCGGCGTTCCGGTGCTGGTGATGACCTACTGGAACCCGGTGGACCGGTACGGGCCCGAGCGGTTCGCCACCGAGCTCGCCGAGGCGGGCGGGGCCGGCTGCATCCTGCCCGACCTGCCGGTCGAGGAGTCGGACGCCTGGCGGAAGGCGGCTGAACAGCACGGCCTCGCCACGGTGTTCGTGGTCGCCCCGAGCAGCAGGGACGAGCGGCTCGCCACCATCACGGCGGCCGGCAGCGGCTTCGTCTACGCCGCCTCGCTGATGGGCGTCACCGGCACCCGCGAGTCCGTCGGCCGGGAGGCGGCGGAGCTGGTGCGCCGCACGAAGGCCACCACCGAACTGCCGGTCTGCGTCGGCATCGGGGTCTCCAACGGGCGGCAGGCGGCCGAGGTCGCGGCCTTCGCCGACGGCGTCATCGTCGGCACCGCGTTCGTCAGGCCGCTGCTCGAGCACGACGACGAGGGCGCCGCCCTCGGCCGGGTGCGCGAACTCGCCGCCGAACTGGCGGCCGGCGTCCGCCGCACCGGCTGACCGTACGCCCGCCGGAACGCGGCCCGGGACCCGGGCCGCGTTCCGGTACAGTCCTGGCTCATGGGTACCGAGGGGACCGCGGCCGGCATACCGTGGCAGCCGCCCACAGCGGTGGAACACGGCCTGTATCAGGCCGGTTCGCGCGGGGACTGGGCCGCGTTCTTCGCCGTCCTGGCCGGTACCGACCTCTTCTTCCCGATGTCCCGGGAGATGGCCGACGCCCTCCCCGGCTCCCTCCGCTTCAGCCCCTTCAACGACCCGCAGGTGGAGGGGCTCTGCGTGGCCGTCTTCACCCGCGGCATGCTGCCGCCGCCGGCCGGCGGACAGGTCTTCGAGCGCGTCGACCTCGCCGGCCTCGCCAAGTCCTGGCCGCGGCCGGTCCGTTGGCTGGCGATCAACCCCGGCACCCCCGTGGAGACCTTCCTCCCCGCCGAGCCCAAGCGGTGGCGCAGGCACGCCAGGAACGCCACCCAGGAGGGCCAGCTCAAGACGCTGTGGACCGGCCACCGCTCCGGGCCGCTCGCCCACGGGATGGCGTGCGGCGCGCTGCTCTTCGTCAACAACGGCTCCCTCTGGAACCACCTCGGCTGGCAGAACGGCGGCTACAGCGAGGAGCGCGAGCTGCTGCGCACCTGGTGGGGCGTCTCGGGACGCGGCGACTGGCAGCGGATCCAGGAGCGGCTGCTGCGCGGCGAGGTCATCTCGCCCGCCTGGGAGTTCGTGCTGCGGGTGCGGCAGGCGTTGACCCGGGAGTACGGTCCGACGCCGGGCGCCGTGCGGTGGCGCGAGACGGCCGAGCGGGTGCTGGTGTCGCGCACCGCCGAGGTGGTCGACCAGACGGGCCGGCCGCCGGAGTTCGACCTGGAGGCGGACATCGCGCTGGTGCAGGAGCTGATCGGCCGTGTCCTGCGCTACGAGGCGCGCTTCCGCGCCGATGGACTGCTCGCCGCCCAGGACTCGGTGCGGTCCGTGCTGGCCTGGGACTACGGCCGCGCCTCCTGTATGGCGCGCTGGGGGCTCGGCGCTCGCTACTGCGAACTCCCGGAGACCGAGCGGGCGCTGCTGGGAGTCGGCTCGGCCGCCCGCCAGGCGTACCGCTCGTGGTCCGACTTCGCCGCGGGCTACATCCTCGGCCGCTGCCTGCACTTCGACAGCGAGGAGTTCGGCGACTGGTACACCGAGATGGTCGCCGCGCACCGCGTGCTGTCCACCGACCCGGAGAGCCCCTGGCTGAGCGTGTCGTGGCAGCAGTCGGCCGCGGACCGCTCGGATCACTGAGCGACGGCCACCGGCCGCGGGACGGGCCGCGCGCCGATCCGGTGGCGTGCCGGGCGTGTCCTGACCGGGCGCGGTTCGTTGGCTCAGGACGTGAGCCAGAGAAATCGTGACGGAAAGCAGAGTGCCCGCGAGCGGATCAGGCAGGCGCGGGAGCGGGAGCGCGCGTCTGAGCGACGTGTGCGCGGCGCCAAGGTGGCGGGCGTGGCGGTGGTCCTCCTCGCGGCCGCGGCCGTGGTGGGGATCATCGCGGCGAACAGCGGCGGCAGCACGAGCGACGCCACCGAAGCCGAGCCGATCACCGTGGGGTCCTCCGACGCGCCGGCGACGCTGACCGTCTACGAGGACTTCCGCTGCCCGGCCTGCGGCACGTTCGAGGACAACTTCCGGGACACCATCAACGAGCTGACGGACGCCGGCAAGCTGCGCGTCGACTACCACCTGGTCAGCATCATCGACGGCAACGTCGGCGGCAGCGGCTCCAAGGCCGCGGCCAACGCGGCCGCCTGCGCCCGCGACGAGGACCGGTTCCGGGAGTACCACGACGTGCTGTTCGAGCACCAGCCGGCCGAGCAGGACGACGCGTTCGCGAACAAGTCCCACCTCATCGACCTCGCCGCCGGCGTCGAGGGCCTCGACACCGAGGCGTTCCGCTCCTGCGTCGAGGACGGGACCCACGACGGCTGGGTCAGCGACTCGAACGCCGCCTTCCTGAACTCGGAGTACAACGCCACCCCCACCATCCTGCTGAACGGGGAGAGCGTCTACGGCGACGCCAGCAACCCGCTGACGCCGGACAGCCTGCGCGACCGGGTGAACGAGCTGGCGGGCTGAGGCGCCGGCCCTCGACGCTCGGTGCCCGGCCGGTCGCGCCACGTGTCGGCAGTCCTTCCGGCGGGCCTCGAACGGCCCCCCGGAAGGACCCGCGGATTACCCCATGCCGGCCGGGCACGGTAGCGTCGGGGTCACCATGGAGATCCTTGCCTCGATTCCCAGCCCCAGCGAAAGCGAGATCCACCTCGGACCGCTGCCGCTGCGCGGATACGCGCTGTGCATCATCATCGGCGTCTTCCTGGCCATCTGGCTCGGCGGCAAGCGCTGGGTCGACCGTGGCGGGAAGCCGGGTACCGTCGCCGACATCGCCGTGTGGGCCGTGCCCTCCGGCCTGGTCGGCGCCCGTGTCTACCACGTGATCACCGACTACCAGCTCTACTTCGGCGACGGCCGTGACTGGGTCGACTCGTTCCGCATCTGGGACGGCGGCATCAGCATCTGGGGCGCCATCGCCGGTGGCGCCCTCGGCACCTGGATCGCGTGTCGGCGGCGCGGTATCGCGCTGCCGCCGATGGCGGACGCGCTCGCCCCCGGCATCGCGTTCGCACAGGCGATCGGCCGCTGGGGCAACTGGTTCAACCAGGAGCTCTACGGCCGCGCCACCGACGTGCCGTGGGCGGTGGATATCGACAACGGCCTCGACGAGGGCACCTTCCACCCGACCTTCCTCTACGAGTCGCTGTGGTGCCTGGGCGTCGGCGCGCTGGTCATCTGGGCCGACCGCCGCTTCCGGCTGGGCCACGGGCGGGCTTTCGCGCTCTACGTCGCGGCCTACACGGTCGGCCGCTTCTGGATCGAGTACCTGCGGATCGACGAGGCGCACGAGTTCCTCGGCCTACGGCTGAACAACTGGACCTCCCTGGTCGTCTTCGCGGCGGCGGTGCTCTACCTGGTGCTCTCCGCGAAGCGCCGCCCGGGCCGCGAGGAGGACGTCGAGCCGGACGCGAACGCCCACACCGCGGAGGCCAAGGCGGAGACGGAGGCCGAGACCGAGGCTGAGGCCGCTGAGGCCGCTGAGACCAAGGCGGACGCGGAGTCGGAGCCGGACGGGAAGTCCGGCGACGCCGACGCGAAGGCGGCCGCCGGCTGACGCCGGATTCCCCACCCATCCGCCCCACCCCGCGGCCCGCGCCTCGCGCGGGCCGCGGCCGTTTCCTCGGCCTTCGCTGCCGCGAACACCTTCCGGCGCGGAGCGCCGGAAGATCGGGGCGGTGATCGGCCATGCGCCTGCGTCGGGCTGCGCCCAGCGCGCCGCATCAGGGCGGCCACCGCCGACCGCCGAACGCGCGCCAGCGCGCGCAGGGCCGGGCAAGGGCGGGTGGGGGAGAACCCTCGGCGTGCGCCCTGCGGGGAAACCGCTGGTCAGGGAGGTTAGTACGCCCTGCCTTGCTAGCCAGCGGTCGCGTCCCGGTGTCAGGCTGGGCCCCGAGTCGCAGCCGGCAGGGAGGAGGTCCCGCGTGTCCACGTCCGCGGAGTCGCATCACAGCCATCGCGACGTCACCGGGGGATGGCTCAGGCCGTCCGTCTTCGGGGCGATGGACGGGCTGGTGTCCAACCTCGGACTGATCAGCGGCGTGGCCGGCAGTTCCGCCTCCTCGCACGCCATCGCCGTCGCCGGGGTGGCCGGCCTCGCGGCCGGGGCGTTCTCGATGGCGGCGGGGGAGTACACCTCGGTGGCCTCCCAGCGGGAGCTGGTGCTGGCCGAGATCGACGTCGAGCGGCGTGAGCTGCGCAGCCACCCCTCCGACGAGCTCGCCGAGCTCACCGACGTGTACGTCAGGCGGGGCGTCGAGCCGGCGCTGGCCAGGGAGGTGGCGCGGCAGCTGTCGGCCGATCCCGAGCAGGCGCTCGAGGTGCACGCCCGCGAGGAGCTGGGCGTGGGTCCCGGCGACCTGCCGTCACCGACCGTGGCCGCTGTGTCGTCGTTCGGTTCGTTCGCGGTCGGGGCGCTGCTGCCGCTGCTGCCGTACCTGCTGGGCGCGACCAGTCTGTGGCCCGCCGTGCTGGTGGCGCTGGTCGGCCTCTTCCTGTGTGGCGCCGTGGTGTCCCGGGTGACCGCGCGGTCCTGGTGGTACAGCGGGCTGCGGCAGCTGGTGCTCGGCGCGGCCGCCGCCGGGGTCACCTACGCGCTCGGCGCGCTGCTCGGCACGTCGCTGGGGTAGACCCGGCGCGATCCGGCGTGCATGATGTCGCGGATGCCGGGAATAGCCCGGGCGGGTCTGGGTGCTATGTCCCCTGGGCGCGCTTTGGGCGAGCCTTGTTTCCGGCGGGTTTCAGTTGTTTGTCGGTGGGCATGTGTCCCGCATCGACGAGCATCGGTGCACCCGTCGACCCCGTAAGGCTTTGGGCGGGCATGTCCGCCATCTCCGGCATGGTCAAGCGGCGCGAAGTCCGTATCGTGGACTGTGCTATCCGCTTCCCGGGAACCGGGCCATCGTGTAACCTGCACGAAAATTTTATGTACGCCAGGGCCAACGTCGTCCCTCGGAACAGCACAAGACCAAGACGACGACGGGAGAGCCGATGCGTTCTGCGTCCCATCCGGTAGCGCAGGGGATGTACGACCCGCGCAACGAGCATGACGCCTGTGGCGTCGGCTTCGTCGCCACCCTCACCGGTGAGGCCAGCCACGAGCTGGTCGACCAGGCGCTGACCGTCCTGCGGAACCTGGAGCACCGTGGGGCCACCGGCTCCGACCCGGACACCGGCGACGGCGCCGGCATCCTCATCCAGATCCCGGACGCCTTCCTCCGCGACAGCGTCCCGTTCGTCCTGCCCGCCGCCGGCGGCTACGCCGTGGGCATCGCCTTCCTACCCGCCGACGCGGCCGAGACCGCCGAGGCCGTCGCCCGCATCGAGGCCGTCGCCGCCGACGAGGGCCTCTCCGTCCTCGGCTGGCGCGAGGTGCCCACCGCGCCCGGGCTGCTCGGCGCCGCGGCCCGCGAGACCATGCCCGCCTTCCGGCAGCTGTTCGTCGCCGACGCGGCGGGCGAGAAGACCGGTCTCGCCCTCGACAGGGCCGCCTTCGCGCTGCGCAAGCGCGCCGAGCGCGAGGTCGGCGTCTACTTCCCCTCGCTCTCGGCCCGCACCATCGTCTACAAGGGCATGCTCACCACGGGCCAGCTCGAGCCGTTCTTCCCCGACCTCTCGGACCGCCGGCTGGCCAGCGCGATCGCCCTGGTGCACTCCCGCTTCTCCACCAACACGTTCCCGAGCTGGCCGCTCGCCCACCCGTACCGCTTCGTCGCGCACAACGGCGAGATCAACACCGTCCGCGGCAACCGCAACTGGATGCGGGCCAGGGAGTCGCAGCTGGCCAGCGACCTGTTCGGGGCCGGCGACCTGGAGCGGATCTTCCCGATCTGCACCCCGGACGCCTCAGACTCGGCCACCTTCGACGAGGTGCTCGAGCTGCTGCACCTCGGCGGCCGCTCGCTGCCGCACGCCGTGCTGATGATGGTCCCCGAGGCCTGGGAGAACCACGCCTCCATGGACCCGGCCAGGCGTGCGTTCTACCAGTACCACTCCACGATCATGGAGCCCTGGGACGGCCCGGCCTGCGTCACCTTCACCGACGGCGTCCAGGTCGGCGCCGTGCTCGACCGCAACGGTCTGCGCCCCGGCCGCTACTGGGTCACCGACGACGGCCTCGTGGTGCTCTCCTCCGAGGTCGGCGTCCTCGACATCGACCCGGCCCGGGTGGTCCGCAAGGGCCGCCTGCAGCCCGGCCGGATGTTCCTCGTCGACACCGCCGAGCACCGGATCATCGAGGACGACGAGATCAAGGACCGGCTGGCCGCCGAGCACCCCTACGCCGAATGGCTGGAGGCCGGCCTGATCGAACTGGCCGACCTGCCCGATCGCGAGCACGTGGTGCACACCCACGCCTCCGTCACCCGCCGCCAGCAGACCTTCGGCTACACGGAGGAGGAGCTGCGGGTGCTGCTCGCGCCCATGGCGGGCAGCGGCGCCGAGCCCATCGGCTCGATGGGCACCGACACCCCCATCGCCGCGCTCTCCGACCGGCCCCGGCTGATCTTCGACTACTTCACCCAGTTGTTCGCGCAGGTCACCAACCCGCCGCTGGACGCCATCCGCGAGGAGCTCGTCACCTCGCTGCACTCCTCGCTCGGCCCCCAGGCCAACCTGCTCGAGCCCACCC
>NZ_SMKC01000410.1 GCF_004348315.1 Streptomyces sp. 8K308
GCGCCGGTCGCGGGCTTCGCGGTGGTGGTCATCGTGGCTCCTTTGCTCACAGCGTTCGCCCGTTCGCTTCTCCGTCCGAGCGGCGATTCGGTCTCCCGGTCGACATCCGCGGCCCGGTGGCCGCTCGTGCGTCGCTCACGACGTGACCGGCTGGCGGACGCGGGCGTCGATCAGCGCGTGCGCGACGTCGACGACGATGTTCAGGGCGAAGATCGTCACGGCCGTCAGCAGGACGGCGGCCTGGAGGACGGCGAAGTCCCGCTGGAGGATGGAGTCGATCATCAGCTTGCCGATGCCGGGCCAGCCGAAGATCGTCTCGACCACCACGGCGCCGTTGACCAGACCGATGGTGAGGTCGCCGGCGACGGTCAGGACCGGGGTGGTCGCGTTGCGCAGGGCGTGCCCGAACACGACGCGCCGCTCGCTCGCGCCCTTGCTGCGGGCGACCTTGACGTAGGGCGCGGAGAGTGCGGCGACCATGCTGCCGCGCACCACCTGCACCAGCACGCCGAAGGGGCGGATCAGCAGGGTGGCGATGGGCAGCACCCACACCTCGGGGCCGCCGAGTACGCCGGAGGTCGGCAGCCACTCCAGGCTCACGCCGAACACCAGGACGCCGACGATGGCGAACCAGAAGTCGGGGATGCTGGCGGCGGTCATGGCCAGCAGGCTGGAGAAGCGGTCGACCGGCGAGTTGGGCCGGTAGGCCGCGACGCTGCCGACCAGGACGGCGCCGAGGACCGCGATCAGCATGGTGACGGCGGCGAGTTGCAGGGTCGCGGGGAACGCGGTCAGCACCATGTCGGCGGCGGACTGGCCGGTGCGCAGCGACTCGCCGAAGTCGAGTCGGACGATCTGCCCCAGGTAGTCCCAGAGCTGGCCCGGTATCGACTGGTCGAAGCCGTTGGCGGCGGCGAACTCGGCGCGCTGCTCCGCGGTGGCGCTCAGCGGCAGGTACAGGTCGACGGGGTCGCCGGCGAGCCGGGCGAGGCAGAACACGCCGAGCACCACGAAGACCAGTGGGATGGCGCTGGAGATGACGCGGTTGCGCAGGAAGACGGTCATCGTCAGCCCTCGTCTCCGGCTCGGGCGTCGCCGGCGGGCCGCACCTCGGCCAGCCGCATCTCGTCGCCGGTGGCGGGATCGGGCTCGTACTCGACCGTGGGGGCGAGTCCGAGGAGCCCGCGCATGTGGGCGAGGTAGGCGTACTGGGCGACCGTCTCGTCCTGGTAGGAGAGGACGTCGGCGAAGGCGTCCTGTCGGTCAGGTCCCGAGCGGGCGTCGGCCTCGGCGATCCGCCGGTCGAGGTCGGGGGTGCCGAAGGTGGACTGCGGTCCCTCGCTGAGCAGGTACTGGCTGGCGGTGAACGCCGCGTCGCCGGCCTGGTTGCCGTGCATGATGAGGAGCGCGATGGGCCCGGCGTCCTCGGGGAAGGGGCGCAGCTGGTACTGGAGGTGCGCCGCGGTGTCGGTCATGCGGATCCTTACGTTCAGACCGATCTCCGCCAGCTCGTACTGGAGGGCCTCGGCGGTCTCGGCGACCCGCGGGAACTGGCTGTTGCGGGCGATGAGGGTGATGCGCCGGTCGACGGGAACGCCGTCGGCGGCCGCCTCCTCGACCAGGGCGCGGGCGGCCTCCGGGTCGTAGGGGGTGGGGCTGAGCTCGTCGTTGAAGCCGACCACGCCGCTCGGCACCAGTTGGGCCGCAGGGTCCGCCTCACCGTCGAAGAGGGTGTCGACGATGCCGTCCCGGTCGATGGCCAGGGAGATGGCCCGGCGGACCCGGATGTCGTCCAGCGGGGCCTCGGTGCCGTCGAGGCGCAGGGCCGTCGTCTCGTTGTTGGGGTACGGGACCGAGTTCCCCTCGGTGGCGTCCTCGGGGTCGATGGCGGTCGCGATGTCGGCCTCGCCCCGCTCGATCATGGCGGCCCGGACGCTGGACTCGGAGCGCCAGACGTAGCGTGCGGTGGCGTAGGCGGGCGCCTCGCCCCAGTACTCCTCGTTGCGGCGCAGGGTGATGGAGACGCCGGTCTGCCAGGCGGCGACGGCGTAGGGGCCGGTGCCCACGGGTTCGCGGACCTTGGCCTCGGTGCTCGTGGTGCGAGGGACGATCTCCACGAAGCTGAGCCGCAGCGGCAGGATCGGGTCGGCCTCGCCCGTGGTGACGGTGAGTCGGGTGTCGCTGGTGGCCGTGGCCTCCAACTCCATGTCGCCGAAGACGTAGCCGTCGACGTTGCAGGCCAGGTCCGAGTTGACCGCCCGGTCGATGGTGAAGGCGGCGTCCTCGGCCGTGAAGGGCTCGCCGTTTTGGAAGGTGACGCCGTCACGGATGTCGAAGGTCCAGGTGGTGGGGTCCTCCTGGGACTGCTCCCAGCCGGTGGCGAGCAGCGGCAGCAGCTCGCCGGTCGTGGGGTCGCGTTCGACGAGCGGCTCGGTGATGTTGGAGCGGACGACAACGCCGGTCGAGGTCAGCGACGACTCGCAGGGCTCGAGCGTCGGTGGTTCCTGGCCGAGCACGATGCGCAGGGTGTCGCCATCCGCGCTGCCCGCGTCGCCCCCGCCGCCGCTGTTCGCCACGGCGCACGCGCTGGTCAGCAGCAGCGTGGTCGAGACGACGGCGGCGAGCGCCGCGCGGGCCCGGCCCGGGGAAGGGGTGGGAGGTACGGCAGACTTCCTCGTCATCGTCTCTCCGGAGAGCTTTAGTGGTACCGCCGGGGACGCGCGATCCGCGCGGGCGAGTCACTCAACTACCCACGCTTGTCTATAAATGCGTCCGACGTCTGCATGTGTAGACGCACGCTAGGGCTGCGCCCCGAGGCCGTCAAGACTTCGGTCAGCACCTGACGCCGTCAGACGGAGCACCGCGTCGAGCGCCGGGTTGGCGTGATCGGTCCGCCACACACAGTGAGTCTCCACGACGTCCGGGCTGACCCCGTCGACCTCCGTGAACGCCAGGTTGGGCAGCCGCAGCCGCGCCGCCGTCCTGGGCACCAGGC
Organism: Streptomyces sp. 8K308; assembly: GCF_004348315.1. Lineage (GTDB taxonomy): Bacteria > Actinomycetota > Actinomycetes > Streptomycetales > Streptomycetaceae > Streptomyces. The sequence goes on from NZ_SMKC01000410.1 coordinate 2,996, forward strand.
CCACACCGAGGCCGGCGTTGACCAGCGCCAGCAGGCTGTGCACCTGAGCGACCCGCTGGACGTAGCTCGGCTCGACCCTGGCCTGCCGGAAGACGCTGATCACCAGCTCGTGCAGGTAGCGACTGACTACCGGGTGGTAGGTGATGACCCCGTGCCGCTCGATGTCGGCCAGCGACGGCGGGCGGCCGAGTTCGGCCAACGGGTGGCCGCGCGGGCAGGCGAGCAGCAGGCTCTCGGTGTGCACCCGCCGGGCGCCCAGCACGTCGGACGACGGCACCCCACGGACCAGGCCGATGTCGACGCCGCCCGCGAGCAGTGCGTCCAGCTGGTCCCCGGTCACCATCTCGACCAGGCTCAGTTCCACCCTGGGCAGCTGGCCGGTGATGGTCCGCAGCCAGGGGCCGAGCACGGCCAGCGCGGCCATCGCGGTGAAGCTGATGGTCAGGGAGCCGACCTCGCCGCGGGCGGCGTTACGGGCCGCCGCGGGGGCGGCGTCCGACAGCTTGAGGATCCGCCGCGCCTCGGTCAGGAACGCCCGCCCGGCCGCGGTCAGCAGCACGGCGCGTGGCGTGCGGACCAGCAGCTCGACGTCCAGGGCACGCTCCAGCTTCTGCACCTGCCGGCTCAGCGGGGGCTGGGTGATCCGCAGCCGGTCGGCGGCCCGCCCGAAGTGGCCTTCCTCGGCCACCGCGACGAAGCCACGCAGCTGCTCGAGCGTGAACTGGGCCGGCATCGGAACCTCACAGTGGACGGGGGCGGTATGCCTTCAAGGTATCGGTGAATGCCTTATTGGTGTTAGACAGGTATCACTGCTGACCATACGCTCCGGGCAGCTTCCCCCGAACCCGGAGCGGACACCATGACCACGTTCAGCCCTGAGACCCTGCGGTCCACCCTCGGCACGGGCCTGTTGTGCTTCCCCGTCACCCACGCCCAACCGGACCTCACCTTCGACGAGGACGCCTACCGCGAGCACGTGGCGTGGCAGTCGGCGTTCCCGGCCTCCGGCGTGTTCGCGGCGGGCGGTACCGGCGAGTTCTTCTCGCTCACCCCGGACGAGGTGGGCCGGGTGGTCAGGGCCGCCGTCGCCTCGGTGTCGGACGACAAGCCGGTGATCGCGCCGGCCGGCTACGGCACGGCGCAGGCCGTCGCGATGGCCAGGGACGCCGAGGCCGCCGGCGCCTCCGGCGTCTTCCTGCTGCCGCCCTATCTCACCGAGCTCTCCCAGGAGGGCCTGGTCGCCCACGTCAGGGCGGTGTGCGCGGCGACCGGGCTCGGCGTGATCGTCTACCACCGTGCCAACGCCGCCTTCGGCTTCGACGCCGTCGAGGAGCTGACCGACAGCTGCCCGAACCTGATCGGCTTCAAGGACGGCATCGGCGACGTCGACCTGATGACCCGCGTCCACGCCCGCCTCGACGGGCGGCTGCTGTCCATCGGCGGCCTGCCGACCGCCGAGACCTACGCGCTGCCCTACCTGGAGATGGGCGTCACCACCTACTCCTCGGCCATCTTCAACTTCCTCCCCGAGTTCGCGCTCGACTTCTACGCGGCCGTCCGCGCCCGCGACGCCGAGACCGTCTACCGCAAGCTCAACGAGTTCGTCCTCCCCTACCTGACCATCAGGAACCGCAGGGCCGGATACGCCGTGTCCATCGTCAAGGCGGGCCTGGCGGCGGTCGGCCGCGACGCCGGACCGGTCAGGCCCCCGCTCACCGACCTCACCACGGCGGAACGCGACGACCTGCGGACGCTGGTCGACAAGGTCCTGGCGGCGTGAGCACCCCCGAGCCGCCGTCCGGCACGGTCCTCCAGATCTGCCCGCTGCTCGCCTCCCTCGACGAGGCTCTCGCGAGCCGGCACCGCGCGGTGCGGCTCAGCGACCAGCCGGATTCCGACGCCTTCCTCGCCGAGCGCGGCGGCGAGGTGGTCGCGGCCGTGACCACCGCCAGGATCGGCGTGTCCAACGTGCTGATGGACGTGCTCCCCCGGCTCGGGGCCATCGTCCACTTCGGCGTCGGCTACGAGACCACCGACGTGGTCCGGGCGCGAGCCCGCGGCATCGACGTCAGCAACACCCCCGACGTGCTGACCGACTGCGTCGCCGACCTGGCCGTGGGCGCCGTGATCGGCGTGATGCGCCGGCTCGCCGAGGCCGACCGCTATGTGCGCGGCGGCTCCTGGGAGTCAGGCGCCTTCCCGCTGGCCACCAGGGTCAGCGGCAAGCGGATCGGCATCCTCGGGCTCGGCCGGATCGGCCGCGCCATCGCGCGCCGCCTGGCCGGCTTCGACGCCGAGCTCGGCTACCACTCGCGGCGCCGCGTGGCCGACGTGACCTACCGCTACGCCGAGTCCGCGCTCGAACTCGCGGCCTGGGCCGACGTCCTGGTGGTGGCGACCGCCGGCGGCGCGGCGACCAGCGGGCTGGTCTCCGCCGAGGTGCTCGCCGCCCTGGGCCCCGACGGCTACCTGGTCAACGTCGCGCGCGGCTCCGTGGTCGACGAGCCGGCGCTGGTCGCCGCCCTACTCGAACGCCGGATCGCGGGCGCCGCCCTCGACGTCTTCGCCGACGAACCCCGGGTCCCCGCGCCCCTCCGCGACCTCGACAACGTCCTGCTCCTCCCCCACATCGCGAGCGCCACCCACGAGACCCGCGAGGCCATGGGCGACCTCGCCTACCGCAACCTCGACCACTACATGACCACCGGGCGCCTGCTCACCCCCGTGCCGCTGTGAGCGCGTA
>NZ_SMKC01000411.1 GCF_004348315.1 Streptomyces sp. 8K308
TCGGACCTCTTCGAGTAGTGGCCGCGACGAGCGGAGCAAGTCGGCGGTAACACGGACAGACCGGAGCCCCGGGGCGGGATCGCCCCGGGGCTCCACCGCGTCTGAAACGGGCGCCCCGCTATGGTGTTCCGCACCCCACAGGGTCCATGGGAGAACGGGGAACACATGGACTACTGCACGACCTGCCGTCGGCACCTCAACGGCGCGCTCATATGCCCTGGTTGCGGAGAGTTGACCGACAACGCGGCCAGCCACGACGACGGCACGGATGCCACGGCGGCACTCCCGGAGCTCGCCGCGCGTCACGACGACGCCGGTGCCGACCACCGCGGCAGCGAGGCGGCCGCAGGATCCGTGCCGGCCCCGGGTGGGCGGCGCGCCGCCCACCGCGCCGTGCGGCGCACCGGCCGGCGCCGCTACCTGCTGGCCTCGCTGCTCGGCGTCGCCGTGCTCGGCGTCACGGTGGCCGAGGTGGGCGACGTCGGACTGCCGCCGGCGCTCAACCCCATCGGCTCGGGCGGGGAATCGGAGGCGGCGGCCACCCCGAGCTCCCCAGAGGCGACCGCCGAGGCGAGCGAGTCCGCCGAGGACGTGCCGATCGAGCAGGTGACGGACTCCGATCCGACCGACCCCGACGAGACCCCGTCGGACGACGAGTCCGCCGACGAGTCGCCCGAGGAGACGACGCAGCCCCCGGTCGAGGAGGACGGCTCCATCGCGACCTCTCCCGCCCCGACCACCTCGGTGCCCGACCCCGACGCCTCGGACACCGGGGAGCCCGAGCCGGATTCCCCCTCGCCCACGGAGCCCGGCGAACCGGAGCCGGACGAGCCGGCCCCGAGCCCGACCGAGGACGACTGCTGGTGGATCTTCTGCTGACCGGCCCCGGCCCGACCAACCCCTGACCGACCGGGCACGGCCCCGCGATCAGGCCCGCAGATAGGCCAGGACGGCCAGCACCCGGCGGTGGCTCTCACCGTCCACGCGCAGGTCGAGCTTCTGCAGGATGCTGCTCACGTGCTTGTTCACCGCGGCCTCCGTCACGTGCAACGCGCGGGCGATCGCCGCGTTGGACAGGCCCTCGGCCATCCGGGCCAGGACCTCACGCTCCCGCGGGGTGAGGCGGCGCAGCGGATCGTGCCGACGGTGCAGCAACTGGCGGACGACCTCGGGGTCCATGACGGTGGCGCCGCGCGCCACCCGAACGACCGCCTCGGCGAACTCGGCGACCGCGCTGACCCGGTCCTTGAGGAGGTAGCCGAGGCCGCTGCCGCCGCCCAGGTCGAGCAGGTGGGTGGCGTAGGACTGCTCGATGTACTGGCTGAGCAGCAGGATCGGCAGGTCGGGGCGGTCCTCGTGGAGCGCGCGGGCCGCGCGCAGGCCGTCGTCGCCGTGGTCCGGTGGCATGCGGACGTCCGTCACCACGATGTCGGGACGGTGCGCGCGGGTGGCGGACAGCAGCGCGTCGGCGTCGCCGACCGCGGCCACGACATCGTGTCCGAAGCGGGCGAGCACGCCGACGATGCCGTCGCGCAGCAGCGGCGAGTCCTCGGCGACGACGATGCTCAGTGGTGTGTTGGTCGGGGCGTTCACCGGCACGGGAGCTCCACGTGGAGGAGGGTGGGGCCGCCGGCCGGGCTGGATATGCGCAGCCGGCCGTCGGCGGCGGCGACGCGGTCGGCGAGGCCGACGAGACCGCTGCCGCCGGCCGGATCGGCGCCGCCGGCGCCGTCGTCGGTGATCGACAGCACGAGCGTGTCGGCGCTGAGCCTCGCGTGCACCCCGGCCGCGTCGGCCCCGCTGTGCTTGGTGACATTGGCCAGCGCCTCGGCCACGACGAGGTACGCGGTGCTCTCCACGGCCGTCGGCAGCCGGTGCGGCAGCTTGATGTCGACGTCCACGGGGGTGGTGGAGCGGGCGGTGAGGTTGGTGACGGCCGCAGCCAGGCCCTGGTCGGTGAGCGCCTTGGGGTGGACGCCCTGGCTGAGCTCCCGCAGCTCGACCACCGCCTGCGTCAGCTCGCGCTGGGCGGTGGCGAGCTGCTGCGCGACCCGGGAGTCGGGCGGGGCGTCGAGCAGCGCCATGCCGAGCATCACGTTGACGGAGACGAGCCGCTGCTGGGCGCCGTCGTGCAGGTCGCGCTCGATGCGGCGGCGCTCGGCGTCGAAAGCGTCGACGAGGCGGGCCCGCGACGCGCGCACCTCCCGCAGCTCCCGGCCGAGTTCGCCGTCGCGCGGGGCCAGGATCAGCCGGGTCAGCGCGGCCCTGGCGCCGGCCCAGGCGGTGATGGTGTATGGCGCGGACGGCAGCAGGGCGAGCCCCACGAGCACCCAGGGCCAGGCGCCCGGGTCGTCGACGGGGGAGAGGGCGAGCAGCACGGGGAGGACCAGCGCGAAGCCGAGGACCAGCACGTCCATCCACCACAGCGCGGTCAGCGAGACGACGGTGAAGCCCAGCTCACGCCAGGTCGCCGGCTCGCGCAGCCGCGTCTCGAGCCAGGCGCGGAGCCCGGGCCGCGCGGGCGGCCGGTGCGGGTCGGGCGCCGGGTCGACGTCGACGAGGCGGAGCCGCCAGCGCTCGGTTCGGGCCACGAGGATGCCGGAGAGGGCGACGGCCAGCAGCGGCACGACCCCGACGAGCAGGAGCAGCGAGACCGCCCCGACCAGGGCGGTGGCCAGCAGGACGACGGAGGTCAGCGCGCCGAACGCGACGCCCGAGAGTAGATAGCCGAGGGCCCGCCAGGGCCAGGTCGAGACGAGAAACCCGAGCGGGCGCTGGGCGAGCGCCTGCCAGGCTGTGCGGTGGTGCATGCCGGCCACGGTACGTGGCGCCGGACGCCGGCGCGGTAGTGCTGGCACTACTCAGGTTCTCGCACTGGCGCGACTGCGCCGGGCCGGTTCGGCCGGTTGCAATGGCTGGCATGTCGACCCGTACTCTCCGAACCCTCCGCCGGCTGGCCTGCGGAGCCCTCGCCGCCCTCGCCCTGTGGGGCGCCGCCCCGGCGGGGGCCGCCGCTCCGGCGGCCCGCGCCACGCTGGACCCGGCCGCGATCGACCGCTTTCTGAACGACTACCTGGACGAGACGGGCCTGCCGGGCGCCGCCGTGGCCGTGACCAGGGGCGAAGAGGTGGTGCACGCCGCCGGATACGGGCACACGGCCGGCGGCGCCGAGATCACCGCGCGGACGCCGCTGCCGGTGGCCTCGCTCTCCAAGTCGATGACCGCGATGGCGGTGGTGCGGCTGGCCGAGGCCGGCGAGCTCGACCTCGACGAGCCGGTGCGGCGCTACCTGCCGGAGTTCACCATGGCCGACCCCCGGGCCGCCGAGATCACCGTCCGGCAGCTGCTCAACCAGACCTCGGGCATGGCCGACTCGGCCTACCCCGACCTGACGCGCCCACAGCCGGAGACTCTGGAGGAGGCGGTCGCCGCGATGCGCGGGGCCCGGCTCGCCGCCGACCCCGGCACGGCCTGGAGTTACCACAACCCCAACTACTCCGTGCTCGGCCGACTGGTTGAGGTGGTCGACGGCCGGCCGTTCGCCGAGTATCTGGCGGACGAGGTGTTCGGACCGCTCGGCATGGCGGACACCACGTCGGTCGACACCACCGAGGACATGCCGGACCACGCGAGAGGGCACGTCCGCGCCTACGGCATGGTGTTCGAGAGCTCCCACCCTCGGTGGTTCACGGCCGGCGGCTTCGGCGTCGTCTCCACCGCGGACGACCTGGCCCGCTGGCTCATCGGGCAGCGCGGCGAGCGCGTGATCTCGGCCGGGGGCGTAGCGCTCACCCACACCCCTCCGGAGGGTGAGCACTACGCCATGGGCTGGGCGACCAGCCAGCCCGGCGAGGAGCCGCGGCGGATCGAGCACACCGGCCAGCTCCTCACCCACAACGCGATGCAGACGCTGTTGCCGGACAGCGGCGTCGGCATCGCCGTCGTGGCCAACACCGGGATGCTCTCCGGGGACGACGCCCAGCTGATCGTCGACGGCCTGGTCGAGCTCGCCGAGGGCTACATCCCGTCCGTCACCCGGCCGTTCTCGATGACCGCCGACCTCGTGCTGGCCGCCCTCACCCTGCTCGCGCTCGGCCTCGCGACACTCGGCGTGGTCAGGGCGCGGCGCTGGGCGCGGCGGGCGGCGGCCCGCCCGTGGTGGCGCACGGCGCTCCGGCTGCTGCCACACACGCTGCCGATCCTGCTGCTCTGGTGGCTGACCGACCTGGTCGCCGCAGCCATGCGCCGGCAGGGCACACTCTCCCAACTCGCCCAGGCCTGGCCGGCCCTGGTGATATGGGTAGCCGGCAGCGCGCTGGCGGCGGCCCTGCTGCTTGCGGCGCGCGGGAGAGCCCTGCTGCTGGTCAGGCGGGCCGCCGCGTGACGGCCGGGTCGCCGCCGTGCAGGGCGTCGAGCAGCATAGGGAGCGAGGCGCGCAGCTCGCGGCCCCAGTAGGGAGGGAAGTGGGTGCCGGAGTGGAAGTGGGTCGTCAGGTCCGCGCCCACCGCCCGCAGCCGGTCGGCGAGGGCGAGGTTCTCCGCCAGCATCACCGCCTCGGTGGGCGAGTAGACGTCCTCGGGGAACGGATCGTCAGGATCCTCGAGCCCGGGGATCTCCTCGTCCGGCTCGGTGCCCGGCGGATCGAGCGGTCCGAGGCGGCCGTCGCCGCAGGACAGGTGGACGGGGACGGCGGCGAGCCGCCCGGCGAGCTGCCCCGGATCGTGGGCGCGCCAGACCTGGGCCTGGAGCTCGGGGTCGCCCCAGAGCGCGAGCCAGTCGAGGCCCAGATGGGTCATCCCGGCGCGCACCGCGTGCGGATTGCGGCTCGGGTGCACGAAGCCGCTGTAGCTCGCCGCCGCCCGGAAGAGCCCGGGATGGCGGGCGGCGTAGGACAGCGCGCCGAAGCCGCCCTGGGAGAGCCCGGCGGCCACCCGGTGCCTGCCCGCCCCGTACCGCTCCTCGACCAGCGGCAGCACCTCCCGCAGGTGGTATGTCTCGACGCGGGGTGGCCCGCCGGCTCCGTGGTTCCACCAGTCGGTGTAGAAGCCGTACAGCGGCATGTCCGGCATCACCACCAGCACGTCCCGCAGTTCGGGCAGGTCCTGGATGCCGAAGTCCACGGTCCACGTCAGGTGGTCGCCGTCCCCGCCGGGCAGCAGCCACAGCACCGGCCACCGGCCGGCCGCCCGGCGCCCCACCCACCCGGCCGGGGTGAGCAGCCGAACCCCGGCCGGCCCTCCGAGCGCCGCGGAGTCGAACGCCAGGTCGACGATTCGGTCGCCGGCCGCCGTCTCGCGCACGGCCGGCGACCGGCGCGGCGCGGCGGCCACCGCCGGCGTGGCGGCGAGGGCCGCCGTGCCGGCCAGCGCGGCCAGGCACGACCTCCGCGTGAGGCGGACGCGGTCGGCGGGGTCGGTGAGAGGGCGCATGGCGTCTCTTTCGTCGCTTCCGGCGGATGTCCGCCAGTCTCCGGCCCGGGCCAGGGCTCTGGCATCCGCCGGTCGGTGCGGCCGGCTACTCCCCGGGCAGTAGTCGGCCGGCCGGTTCCGCCGGATCTCGTCGGCCGAGTGGAGGGCACCGGCCTCCCGCGTCCGCCCGTTGGCCATGACGGTCGGTCTCATGACCGAGGGCCCCGGTCGGTTGACCGGGGCCCTCGTCGGGGAAGGTGCGGGTGTGGCTAGGCCTCTTCTCCGAAGAGCGAGGT
>NZ_SMKC01000412.1 GCF_004348315.1 Streptomyces sp. 8K308
GGGTGGGGGAAACTACTCGAGGCCGATGGCGAAGGCCGCTTCGAGGTCGTGCTGCGAGTACGTGCGGAAAGCGATGTGCGTCTCCGTCGACTCCACCCCGGGGATCTTGCTGAGGCGCCCGGGGATCACCTCGGCCAACTGGTCGTGGTCCCGCACCCGCACCATCGCGATCAGGTCGTGCGGGCCCGTCACCGAGTAGACCTCGCTGACCCCGTCGAGCGCGGCGATCCGCTCCGCGACCTCGGGAACGCGGTCCACGCTGGTCTTGATGAGGACGATCGACGTGATCACTGCTTGGCCCCTTCCGGACGCGGTACCAGGGCCACACCTTAGTCGTCCCCTGGTCGGGCCGCCGCGCCGGTCGTGGGCAGACGCGGACGGCACCAGGCCGTAGGGTGACACTGGATGGAGAAGCGGCAGTGGCTGACAGGACCCGACGGACGGACTGAGCGGTGGCGGATCCCACGGATGACGAGGGGGCGGCGAGGCGGCCGGAGGCGGCCGAGTCCCTCGACCGACCGCTGCCCGAGCGGGTCCGTCACCGGGTGATCGTGCTGGCCGGCGACGCCTTCGGTTCGCTGACGATGTCCGAGCTGCCGCCCTCGCTGCGGCAGTACGCCCGTTTCCAGCCCGCCCGCCGGGTGAAGTTCGGCGGCAGCGCGATCGCCGCCGCGTTGGAGAGCGACGCCATCTTCCGGCAGCGGGTCGGGTCCCGGATGCGGGAGGTGGAGCCGGAGCTGGCCGAGGCCGTGGAGAGCGGCGCCCCGCCGCCGGCCGCCGACCCCGTCGAGGTGGCGGCCGCGGCGTTCGTGCTGCGTCCGCCCGGCTGGGCCAAGTTGGTGGCCGCCGCTGGCGAGGAGGCGCAGCGGGCCCAGGAGGAGCGCGCCAGCCAGGAGCGGGAGCGCGAGCTGGCGCGGCTGCGTGAGGAGTTGGCGCAGGTCAGCGCCGCGGCCCGGGCGGACGGCGACCGGCTGCGCGCCGAGTTGGAGGCGGCACGCAAGGAGACGGACGCGGTGCACCGCAAGCTCCGGAGCGCGGTCAGTGACGTGCGGCGCGGCGAGGCGGCGCTGCGCAAACTGCGGGCCGAGCTCGACGAGGTGCGGGCCGAGGCGGGGGTCGCCAAGGCGCAGGCGGACGGCGAGGCCAGGCGGCTGCGGTCGCGGCTCGCGGAGGCCGAGTCGGCGCTCGAGGCGAGCCGGAAGTCGGTGCGCGAGGGGCGCGGCATCGAGGACATGCGGCTGCGGCTGCTGCTCGACACGGTGCTGGACGCCGCGCAGGGCCTGCGGCGCGAACTGGCGTTGCCGCCGGCCACGTTGCGTCCCGCGCAGACGGTGGACGCGGTGGAGCCCGGCGGGTTGACCCCGCAGGACGTGGCGCAGCGGGCGCTGGCGGCCGACGACCCGGCGTTGCTCGACCAGTTGCTGGCGCTGCCCCAGGCGCATCTGGTCGTCGACGGCTACAACGTGACCAAGACCGGCTATCCTACGATGCCGTTGGAGAAGCAGCGGCTGCGGCTGCTCCGTGGCCTCGCGGTGCTCGCGGCGCAGACGGGCTCCGAGATGACCTGCGTGTTCGACGGGGCCGAGCTGGCCGCGCCGGTGCTCGTGACGCCGCCGCGCGGGGTGCGGGTGCTGTTCAGCCGGCCGGGGCAGACGGCGGACGAGCTGATCAGACAGCTGGTGCGGGCCGAGCCGGCCGGCCGTCCGCTGGTCGTAGTGTCCTCGGACCGCGAGGTCGCGGACGGCGTGGCTCGTTCGGGCGCGCGCCCGGTCGCCTCGGCGATGCTGCTGAAGCGGCTCGCCCGCACCTGACGCGCAGACCGTCGCGCGCCGTACGGAGCGTGTGCTTCCGCATGCGCCCGGTGTGAGGTAAGTAAAAAATATCGGTGGGGATTTGAACCTACGAATGCGCTGTCGCTAGGGTCTGGGCTCGAACCTTCGCGCGGTAGTCCACCCATCCGGGGTGGCCGTGGAGGAACCGCCGATTCCGCGGCGCAGGTGCGCGGAGCCGGGGCCCCGCCCCCACACTCCCGGCAGGCGGCTGGAGGAAGAAGGAGCTCGCCCCAGTGGCGTCCCACCGTCGTCCCAAGCAGCCAAGCCGTGCCCGTGTCACCTTCTTCGGCGCCGCCGCCACCGCGGCCGCCACCGTCGGCATGACCGCCCAGTCCGCCAGCGCCGACCCGGGTTCCACCAGGGAAGAGGTGCAGGAGGAGGTCGACCGCCTCTACGAGGAGGCGGAGGCGATCACCGAGGAGTACAACGGCGCCAAGGAGCGCGAGGGGGAGCTGGAGACCGAGATCGAGGAGCTCCAGGACTCCGCGGCCCGCGGCCAGGAGGAGCTCAACGAACTGCGCGCCAGCCTCGGCGCGGTGGCCACCGCCCAGTACAGAACCGGCGGCATCGACCCCTCGGTGCAGCTGTTCCTCGCCTCCGATCCCGACGCCTACCTCGACCAGGCATCGCGGCTCAGCCAGGTCAGCGGCCGCCAGGCCGAGACCCTGCGGCTCATCGAGAACGCGCAGCGCGACCTCGACCAGCGGCGCGACGAGGCCGCCCAGCGGCTCGCCGAGCTCGAGCAGATCCGCACCGACCTCAGCGACCAGAAGGACGAGATCCAGGGCCGGCTGAGCGAGGCCCAGGCCCTGCTCAACCAGCTCACCGAGGAGGAGCGGGCCGCGATCGCCGCCGAGGAGGCCGCCCGCCAGGCCGAGGCCCAGGAGCGCGCCAACCGCGACTCGGGACGCACCGCCATCACCGACGGCACCTCGTCCTCCTACGGCGCCGCCGCCCTCAACGCCGCAGCCAGCAAGCTCGGTTCGCCCTACGTGTGGGGCGCCACGGGGCCGAACTCCTTCGACTGCTCGGGGCTCACCTCCTGGGCCTACGCGCAGGCCGGCGTCTCGCTGCCGCGCACCTCCCAGTCGCAGGCCACCATCGGCACCCGGCTCTCGATGAACGAACTCGCCCCCGGCGACCTGGTCTTCTACTACGACGACCTGCACCACGTCGGCCTCTACGCCGGCAACGGGCAGATCATCCACGCCCCGCGCCCCGGCTCCAGCGTCGAGTACCTCGGCGTCGACGTGATGCCGTTCATGTTCGGCGTCCGGGTCGGCTGACCTCGGCCGACCGGCCTCGTCCGTCCAGGTGATTCCGGGAACGTCCGACACCCCCAGGCGCCGGGCGTGACCTGCGGTTTGCGTGTCACGACACGGGCCGCGCGGTGACGTCGTTTCGCCAACCGCCGCCACCACACGGCTACATTCTGCTGCGCTCACGTCCCCAACGAAGGGAGCGCGGCCCGCTGTGGTCCAGCATCGACACCGCCGTCCGCCCCGATCGCGGCCGGTCCTGGCCGCCCGTGCCACCGTGTTGACGGCCGCCACCGCGGCCGCCATGACCGCGATCCCCGTCCTGGCCGCCCCCGTGGCGCCGACGGAACCGCCCGCCGACAGCGCCGAGGCGGCCCGGGAGGTCGACCGGCTCTTCGCCGAGGCCGAGCGCGCCATCGAGGCGTACAACGGCGCCGCCGAGCGCGTCCAGGTGCTGGAGGCCGAACTCGAGAGCAGCCAGGAGCGGGTGGCCCGCGGGCAGCAACTCGTCAACGACCGGCGGCACGTGATCGGCGCCAACGCCGCCGCCCAGTACCGGGCCGGCGGCCTCGACCCGACGCTGGTCCTGCTGCTCTCCGACGACCCCGACACCTACCTCGCCAGGGCCGCCGCCGTCGAACGCGCCGGCGCCCGCGGCGCCCAGGGGCTGCGCGACCTGCTCGACGCGCAGCGCGGCCTCGACCGGCGGCGGGCCGAGGCCGACGCGCGGCTCGCCGAACTCACCGCCGAGAAGGAGGAGCTCAATCGCCGCAAGCTCACCGCGCAGCGGCGCCTCGCCTCGGCGCGCCGGCAGTACGAGCGGCTCTCCGCCCGCGAGCGTGCCGAGCGCGCCGAACGCGAGCGTGCGGCGCGCGACGTGCGGCGTGCCCCGGCCACCGTCCCCGTGACCGGCCCGGGCAGCGCGCGCGCCGCCGTGGCCGTCGCCGCGGCCCGCGGCGTGGTCGGCCGCCCCTACGCCTGGGGACAGGCCGGGCCCACCGCCTTCGACTGCTCGGGACTCATCCAGTGGGCCTACGCGCAGGCCGGGGTCTCGCTGCCGCGCACCTCCCAGGGCCAGGCCGCGGCCGGCCGCCGGGTCTCCCTCGACGAGGCACGCCCAGGCGACATCGTCGTCTACCGCGCGGACGCCAGCCACGTCGGGATGTACGTCGGCCAGGGCCAGATCGTCCACGCCCCCTACCCGGGCGCCACCGTGCGCTACGAGGGCGTCGGCATACTGCCGATCTCCTCCGTCGTGCGCCCCTGACGCGGGTGCTCCCCCGACACGGGTGACGCGGACCGAACCCACGATCGGTATCGTCTCGTCCGATGCGTAAGACGCTGATCGTCACCAATGACTTCCCGCCGCGCCCCGGCGGCATCCAGTCCTTCCTGCACAACATGGCCCGCCGCCTCGACCCCAACCGTGTGGTGGTCTACGCCTCGACCTGGAAGCGGGACGCGGAGGGCCGGCGGGCCACGGCCGACTTCGACGCCGAGCAGCCGTTCCCGGTCTTCCGGGACCGGACCACCATGCTGCTGCCGACTCCGGGCGCGACCCGGCGCGCCACCGCGCTGCTGCGCGAACACGACTGCACCGCCGTGTGGTTCGGCGCCGCGGCCCCGCTCGGCCTGATGGCACCCTCGCTGCGCGCCGCGGGCGCCGAGCGGCTGGTCGCCACCACCCACGGCCACGAGGCGGGCTGGGCCCAACTCCCGGGCGCACGACAGCTGCTGCGGCGCGTCGGCGAGCACACCGACACCATCACCTACCTCGGCGAGTACACCCGCTCCCGGATCGCCCGCGCGCTGAGCCGCGACGCGGCCGCGCGCATGCTCCAACTCCCGCCCGGCGTCGACGAGAAGACCTTCCACCCCGACTCGGGCGGCGCCGCCGTCCGGGCCGCGCTCGGCCTGACCGACCGGCCCGTCGTGGTGTGCGTCTCCCGCCTCGTGCCGCGCAAGGGCCAGGACACGCTGATCCGCGCCATGCCGCGGATCCTGGCAGCCGAGCCCGACACGGTGCTGCTGATCGTCGGCGGCGGCCCCTACCGGGCCGACCTGGAGCGCCTGGCGGCCGACGTCGACGTGGCGGCCTCGGTGCGCTTCACCGGCGAGGTGCCGTGGGCCGAACTGCCGGCGCACTTCGGCGCGGGCGACGTCTTCGCCATGCCGTGCCGCACCCGGCGCGGCGGCCTCGACGTGGAGGGCCTCGGCATCGTCTACCTGGAGGCGTCGGCGACCGGCCTGCCGGTCGTGGCCGGCGACTCGGGCGGGGCGCCGGACGCGGTCCTGGACGGCGAGACCGGGTGGGTGGTGCGCGGCGGTGCGGAGTCGGCGCCGGCCGAGACGGCGGACCGGGTGGTGACGCTGCTGCGGGATCCCGAGCTGCGGCGCCGGATGGGCGAACGCGGCCGCGCCTGGATCGAGGAACGCTGGCGCTGGGACCTGCTGGTCGACCGGCTCGCTGCGGCTCTGTCCTGACCGCTGGGTCTTCCCCTCCCCACCCACCCTTCCGCTACGCGCTCGGCGCGGCCCGGCCCGCGTGCGCCCCCACGCAC
>NZ_SMKC01000413.1 GCF_004348315.1 Streptomyces sp. 8K308
CGGTGGGGTCGAGCGGGGAGGCATGGCCCGTGGCGTCGCCGGGCGTGGCGGGGCAGCCGTGGCCGGTGTGCGGGCGACCGCGTGGACCAGGACCTTCTCCCAGTCGGCGGCGGAGGGCCGCTCGTGACGGTCGTTTCGAACACCCTGATCGGCCAGATGCTGGATCAGCAGCTCGTCGGCGGTTCCTGTCATCTTGAGGGGGCCGGTGTCAAACTGGTCTCCGTTGAAGAGGCGCACCGCCAGCAGCGCGAGCTTGTACGCGTCGACAGAACACCTAGCGCTGTGCGTTCTGCCTGTTCCGGCGCCGGGTTTCCGCCCGCAGAGCGGGAGCCCAGCCGGCCTCCCCTCGCTGGATGCGGTGTCCAGGTCAGCCCCACAGGACACAGATCGGCACGGCGGTGATCCGATCATCCAGTTGCTGGATGTACTGCCCGGTGTGGAACACGAGGCCATGAACGAATCGCTCTCCGAGTTCGTCGCGAAGCCAGGTGAGGTGCCGCGCGCTGGACCTGCCCGGGTTGCTGGCGGCCTTGATCTCGATGGCGATGACCCGGTGGCCCGAGAACTCAACGAGCACATCGACCTCTTTCCGGCCGCCGTCCTGGCGGAGGTGGTGGATTCTGGGCTGGTAGTCGCTGAGGGGGAGTTCGGCGCGTAGCTGGGCGACGACGAAGGTGTCGATCAGCCGGCCAAGCAGATCCGAGTCCTGCAGGACGGTGTCGGTGTCCGCGCCGACGACGGCGCCTGCCAGCGCGGGATCGACAAGGTAGCGCTTGGGCGCTTGCCCGAGGCGCTTGAGCCGGTTGGTGAACCACGCGGGTACGACATCCAGGACGAACAGATTGCTCAGCAGGTGCTCGTATGCCACCGCGGTCCTGCGGTCGATACCGGCGGCCTGGAGGAGGGTGACGTGCTCGACGACCCCGGCGGTGTTCAGGGCCAGGGCCTCGAAGTAGCGGCGCAGCCGCTCAGGGTCCCTGCGAGGTTGTACTGTTGCCGCGTCCCTGGTGAGGAGCTGCTGGACGTAGCTGGTGAACCAGCGCCGCCGAGCACGGTCAGACAGGCGGAGCGCGGGTTCTGGAAAGCTCCCCCGCAGGGCCATGTCGACGTAGTCACGGACGTCCGGGATGACCTCCGGCAGGCTCAGTGCCGATGGCCCGAGCCGGGTGAGGCGTTCCACCAGCGAGAGTCCTGCCGTGTTGCCGACCTTCTCCCGCATACTCAGGCCGGTCATGGGGACGTGGATGACCCGTCCGGTTCCGGGCCAGGTGTGGGAGTCCAGTTCGGCACGTACGGAGCCGGTGAGAAGGTACCTGCCCGCTCGGGGATCGGCGTCCACCGTGCGTTTGACGGCACCGAGTACTTCGGGAGCCTCTTGCCACTCGTCGAGGAGCACGGGCTCGGCCAGTCCGCGCAGTGCGGCGTCCGGATCCGTACGGAAGACCTCGGCGACGCCGGGTGTGTCAAGGTGGATCACAGTCGCCGCATGCTTCCGGGCCGTCGTGGTCTTTCCGGACGCGCGCGGCCCCACGAGTGATACCACAGGCACCTCGGCGACGAGCTCGGCCAGGAGCGGGTCGACGAGGCGATGCTGGTAGGTAACCTCCACAAGATCCCACGATACCACTTTCACGCAGCTCTGAATGTCGCTCTCACGCAGCGCAGCGTACCCTTTTCACGCAGCACTCCTTACGCCGTGGTTCGCCGCACCCGCGCGGGTAGGTCGCTGCCGGTTGTGGATGAAGTGCCAGCACGGTTGCGGCAAGGCCCCCCGCGGCTGCAGGACCGGCGTACTGCCCGGATCGGGTGCGGGTACGGCGCGAGGAGAGCGGGCCCGTCTACCCGCAGGTGACCGACCCCATGCTGAAGGAGGCGGTCCGGAGATCGAGCGAGCCAGCCGGGGAGCGTCGGAGACGGCCACTGTGGACAAGAACCAGGACAACGAGCGTTGAGACACGACGAAGGCCCCCGGCCGTGGATGGCGGCGGGGGCATTCGTTCAGCCCGGTGAGAGCTGGCGGAGGATACGAGATTCGAACTCGTGAGGGTGTGAACCCAACACGCTTTCCAACTGTCCGCCTGGCTGTCCGGGTGGGGCCGGAGGCGTCCTGACCTGCGGCGTAGTGGCTCCCCTACCAAGCTCCGGACAGTATCGGACGAGGATGAATGCAACCAGAACTGCGACCAGAACCTCGGTCTACTTGCCGGCTTCGGGTCCGTACCACTGGAGCGCCTGCCCGGTTACCGCCGCGACGCACTCGAAGTCCCGGTCGCGATGCAGCAGAGTCAGACCCTGCAGCTCGGCTGTGGCGGCTACGACGAGGTCCACCGGTCCTGCGCTGCGGTGTTGACCGCGCCGGGTCAAGGCGTCCTGGACTTGCCAGGCGCGGTCGTACGCGCGGTCGTCGACCGGTACCCATCCGAACACCAGCCGCATGTCCTCGATGCCCTGTTCGCGGTCGACGGCCGAGCGGGAGCTGTAGAAGAGCTCCAGCTCGGTGATGGGGCAGACCGCGATGAGTCCGGCCGCGGCGGCCTGGTCCCAGCCGTACTGTTCCGCGTCGCCGTGCATGAACCGCGCCAGGGCGCTGGTGTCGATCAGGAACTGCGCCGCGTTCACCGTCGGTAGTTCCGCTTGTCCTCGAAGAGGCCCAGGTCGAAGGCGCCCTCCCCGGCCGCGGCCCGCAGCCTGGTGAGCGCGAGCGCCCGCCGCCTGTTCTCCAGCACCTCGCGCAGGGCGGTGTTGACCGTCTCCTTCTTCGTGCCCGTCCCCAGAGCCCTGGCCACCTCGGCGACCAGGTCGTCATCGAGATCGATCACGGTCCGGCTCATCGATGCACCTCCCTTGATATCAATGACTCTCGATAGTGTATCGCGCATGGCGTCAAGGGGGCCTTCCCGCGAGCTGACCGTGACGCCTACCTGGAAGTCTTGTGGGAGGGTGCGGACGGCAACGGCGGCGAGTTGCTCGACGGGGTCTTCGAGACGACGCTGGCGATGCTCGCCGGCGCTCACTCGTCGGCCCGGGCACGCGAGCTGTGCGCGCGGGCGATCGCGCTCGCGGAATCGCAGGGGTGGGCGTCCGACCCGGTCGCCGGTGTCGCGCTGGCGGCGAGGGCACATATCGACGTCTGGGAAGGCCGCTTCGACGAGGCGGAGCAGTGGCTGGATCGGGCCGCGCAGGCGCTGCGTCCGGACGCCGAGCCCGCGACGCGGCTGCTACTGCACCTCACCCGGGGGATGCTGCACGTCGGCCGAGGCCGGCTCGGGCAGGCGCTCATGGAGTTCCGTGCCGCCGAGCAGCTCCAGACGCTGCTCGCCGCGCCGCATGTGCTGACCGTCCGGATACAGCAGTTCCTCGTCCAGACCCTGGTGCGGCTGGGCGACACGGCGGCCGCCCGGGCCACACTGGCCAGGATCTCCGAGGAGCACCGCGACTGGGGGGAGGCACGCGCCGCGCGCGCCTCCGTGTACTTCGCCGAAGGCGATCCGCAGGCGGCCGTCGACGCCCTCGCGCCTGTCCTGACGGTTCGGCGCCCGTGATGCACACCTTCACGGTCATCCAGGCGCTCCTCCTCGACGCGGTCGCCCGCGATCAGCTCGGCGAGACACGGGCCGCCGAGTCGGACATCGAGCACGCGCTCGAACTCGCAGAGCCTGACGCGCTCGTCTTCGCCTTCGTGATGACGCCGCCGCGCGACCTGCTCGACCGCCGCCCGCGGCACCGCACGGCCCACGCCGCGCTGCTCCAGGACATCGTGGACGCCCTCGCCGGGGCTTCGCTGCCCGCCGCCCGGGCACGCGAACACCCCATGGTGCTGAAGGACCTCAGCGAGGGCGAGCTGCGCGTCCTCCGCCATCTGCCGAGCAACCTCTCCGCGCCCGAGATCGCAGGCGAGCTCCGCCTCTCCGCGAACACGGTCAAGACGCACATGCGTCACATCTACGCCAAGCTCGGCGTTCACCGCCGCACAGAGGCGGTCGAGCGCGCCCGCGAAGTGGGGCTGATGGGGCCGTCCTCCCGCCGCCGCCAGGACGGTCGCGGAACGCTCACACGATCCGGGTGATGCGCACTCACCCGCCCGGCCACCACGATCGGCGGCGTCAGCGGTCCCCGACTCCGGGAATGAGGACACACATGACCAACCCGCCCACCGAACTGACGGTCGAGAACTCGGCTCTGGTGCTCATCGATCACCAGCCCTATGTCGCCCTCAACTGCCAGGGGCCAACTTCACGGCCCTGATCGACAACGTCACCCTGGTGTCTCGCGCGGCCAAGGCCCTCGGGGTGCCCACCGTCCTGACCACGGTCGGTGCCGAGGGCAGCATCCTCGCGGACCCGCTCTTCAGCCAGATCACGGACGTCTTTCCCGACATCACCCCGATCGACCGCACGACCAGGGCCGCGTGGTCCGACCCGAACCTGCGGGCCGCGATCGAGGCCACCGGCCGCAAGAAGCTGGTCATGGCCGGCCTCACGACGGAGGTGTGTCTCGCCCTGACGGTCTCGGGGCCCTCAGGGATGGGTTCGAGGTCTACTTCCTGAGCGACTGCTCGGCCGGCACCACCCCCGAGGGGCACGAGGACGCGAAGGTTCGCATGGTCCAGGCCGGCGCGAAGCCGGTGAACTGGCCGGCCCTCGTCTCCGAATGGGCGCCGGACTACACGAAGCCGGAGAACATGGCCGTCGCGGAGCTCTACAACCAGCACGGCGGGGCGGTCAGTCTCGCAGCCCAATACGTCATGGCCCAGATCTCCGCAGGGGTTGTCAAGGCGCCTGAATGGTTCGCCCAGCCAGTCACCGAGTAGGGATCCGTCAGAGGCTTGGCACGCTGGCCCGCGAGCTGGACTCGGCCGCGCTGCTCGGCTGGCCGGCCGCCGAGAAGGAGTTGGGCTGCGACGGCTACGCGACCACGATCTACACCCGGGCCGTGGAGGCACACGTCGTCGACGTCCGGGAGGTGCTCGGCGCCACCGCCAACCCGCAGAACCCCCAACGAGGTGGACGTCTCTTGCCCGTCCGACGCCCTGGCGGCACAGCAGGCCACCGACGAGGCCCTGTCGGGGCTCCTGCTCGGCCCGGGCGCGGTGGCGCTGCTGGTCGGCGGCGTCGGCGTCGCCAACACCAGGTGATCTCGGTGCTGGAGCGGCGGGCGGAGGTCGGCCTGTGCTGCTCGCTGGGCGCCACCCGGGGCCAGCTCCGCACCCAGTTCCTGTGCGAGTCGCTGCTGCTGTCCGCCCTCGGCGGGCTTGCCGGCGTCGCGCTGGGCATCGCGGTGACCGCCGGCTACGCGAGCTACCAGGCCTGGCCGACAGTGATACCGCCCTGGGCGATGGCCGGCGGGGTGGCAGCCACGCTCGTCATCGGCGGCTTGGCCGGCTTCTCCCCGGCGGTCCGCGCGGCCCGGCTCCCCCCCCGTTATGTTCTTCGTGGTCCTGCAAGAGGGCCGCTGGCCTCCGGGCCCGGCATGACTGTGTCCCCCTGTCGCAAGGATGACCTGGGGGGTGGTGTCACCGGGCCCGGCAGGTGCCGTCGGAGAC
>NZ_SMKC01000414.1 GCF_004348315.1 Streptomyces sp. 8K308
GGCAGGGGCTTTCGGGCATGGTGACTCCGTTCGGTGGGGGGCGCGGGTTCGCTTGCCGCGAGTGAGCGCTGCGTCACCGACGGTAGGGCATTGTTGGTATGTGCGCCAGCCCTTCCTTGGTAAATTTGCCGCCTGCGGATGAGTAGTGTGGCTCCAGGTGGACTGAGTAGTGGCCCGAGCGAAGGAGTTGCATGCCTCCACGGACGACGCCCACGCAGCGGCAGAAGAGACTCGGAGCGGAGGTGCGCAAGTTGCGTACCGGCGTGGGGATGAGCGCCGAATACGCCGCAGCGCTGCTGGGCGTGGACCGGGGAAAGATTTCGAACTTCGAGTCGGGTACCCGCAACATCGGTGCCGACCGACTGCGTACCCTCGCTACCCACTGCGACTGCACCGACGGGCGGTACGTGGACGCCCTGGTGGAACTCACCGCGTGGTCCCGGGACAACTGGTGGGATGAGTACCGAGGAAGGGTCTCCCCTGGGTTGCAGGACATCGCTGAACTGGAATGGGACGCGAGCCGCATTCAGACCATCCAGACGGTGCACATTCCCGGCCTGCTCCAGACCGAGGACTACGCTCGCAGCGTCTTCTCTTCGGGCCTACCTCCGCTCTCCCGACTTGAGATCGAGTTGCGCGTCGCCCACCGGACGAGTCGGCAGCAGGTGCTTACCCGTGAGCAGCCTGTCGACTACGTTGGCTATGTGCATGAGGCTGCCCTGCGCATGCGCTTCGGTGGACGTGAGACAACCCGAGCGCAGCTCGCGGCATTGGTCGCGGCGAGCGAGCAAGAGCACATCACCGTCCGGATAGTGCCTGTCGAGCGTGGCAGCTTCCCTGGCGCCGGGCACGCCCTCCTCTATGCCGAGGGAGCCGTGCCCCAACTCGACACGGCACAGCTCGACTCGGCGCATGGACCGGAGTTCATGTGCACAGAACCGCAACTCGAAAAGTACCGAGCTCACTTGGCGTGGATGGACGAGGCTTGCCTGACGCCGACGGCTTCACGCGACTTCATCCACGACGTCATGCGCGATCTGTAAGGAGCCCAGCCGTGCCCGAAATCATCTGGGAAGACCCCTACTGCGCCGAAGGAAACAACTGCTTCCGCGTCGGCACCGACGCCGACGGCAAGGCGTACATAGCTGTCGCCGGTCAGGAGGACGCCTACCTCACGGACAGCCGGGAGGCCCTTCGTTCCCTGATCCGTGAGATCAAGGCCGGCAAGGCCGACCACCTGCTCTGATCGGATCGATGAGTTTCCGCGCGCCGCGGGGTCCTGGCAGGCAGGGGTCCAGAGAAGAGAGAGAGTGCGCGATGAAGCTGGTGCTGCAGGAGTTCCTGTCCCTCGACGGCGTGTCCCAGGGGCCGGGGTCTCCGGTCGAGGACACCAGTGACGGGTTCACGCGGGGCGGCTGGTTCGTGCCGTACCTGGATGAGGAGTTCGACCGGGTGGCCGCCGACTGGCTCGGCGAGGCGGACGCGTTCCTGTTCGGCCGCCGCACCTACCAGAACTTCGCCCGGGACTGGCCGACGATGACCGACCACCCCTCCGCCCCCATCCTGAACGGCCGGCCGAAGTACGTGGCCTCCCACACCCTCACCGAGGCTGACCCCGGCTGGGACCCGACCACCATCCTGTCCGGCGACGTCCCCGCCCAGGTCGCCGAGCTCAAGCGGCAGCGGTCCGGCCGGGAGTTGCAGGTCCACGGCAGTGCCCGGCTGGCCCAGTCCCTGCTGGCCGCCGGGCTGATCGACGAGCTGCGGCTCGTGATCGCCCCGGTCGTCGTGGGCCAGGGCCGCCGACTGTTCCCGGACGGCGGCGCGCCGGCCGGCCTGCGGCCCGTCAGCCAGCGGACGACGCCGGGTGGTTTGTCGGTGCACGTCTTCGAGTCGGCGGGGCTGCCGGAGTACGGGACGTACGGCGCCGGCGCGTAGGCCTAGTCGACGCGCACCACGTACTTGCCCCGCACGCCGCCGTCGGCCAGGGCCTGGTGGGCCGCCGCGATCTCCGCCAGTGGGAAGACGGTGTCGACCATCGGGCGCAGCGTGCCCTCCGCCACGTGGCGGGCGAGGTCGTCGAGCAGCGGGCGCCGGGGGTCGCCGCTGAAGAACCGCACCCGGCCGCGGCCGTGGACCGCGCTGGCCGCGATAGCGGTGAGCGTCGTGGCGGGCCGCCGGTGGTCGAGGGCGATGGTGACCATCCGCCCGCCGGGGGTGAGCAGCCCGCGGTATGTGGCGAGTTCGGTGCCCACGGTGTCGAGCACCACGTCGAAGCGGCCCAGGTCGCGCGGTGCGACGGCGCGGTGGTCGACGGCATGGTCCGCGCCAAGCTCGCGCACGAAGTCGAGGTTGGCGGCGCGGGCCAGGCCGGTGACCTCGGCGCCGTGTGCCCGACCTAGCTGCACGGCGGCGTGGCCGACGCCGCCCGCCGCCCCGCGCACGAGGAGTGACTCGCCGGGGCGCAGCCGGGCCTTGTCGCGCAGCGCGGTGATGGCCGTGGTGCCGATCGGCAAGGCGGCGGCCAGTACCGGGTCAAGTCCGTCGGGGACGCGGCCGAGCCGATCCGCCGGGACCGCCACGTACTCGGCCGCGCTGCCGAACCCCGAGGTGAGACCCAGGACGCCCCACACCCGGTCGCCGACGCCAAGCCCGGTGGTGCCGGTGCCGAGCGCGGCGACCTCGCCCACGAGGTCGAGCCCCACGCGCTTGGGGAACCGGCGCCCGGTGAGCACCCGATACTTGCCGGAGCGCACGAACGCCTCGCCGCCGTTCACGCTCACCGCGCGCACCCGCACCAGCGCCTCCCCGGGCCTCGGCTCGGGGCGCGGTGCCTCGCCCACGTACAGCACTTCCGGCCCGCCGAAGCGGTCGTACAGCGCCGCCCTCATCATGTGGTCCCGCGTCGTCATGGCTCCGACCGTAGGCTCGTAACCGGACGACACCATCCACTTGCGCCGGAGGTGAGAAGAAGTGAGGGCCGGATCCTCTCGGATGACCGGGCTGCGGGCGGACGCCCGGCGCAACCGGCAGCGGGTGCTCACGGCCGCCCGTGCGGTCTTCGCCGAGCAGGGCATCGACGCGCCGATGGTCACGGTGGCCAGGCGGGCCGGCGTCGGGGTGGCGACGCTGTACCGGCGCTTCCCGACCCGGGACGACCTGGTGCGGGCCGCCTTCGCGGATCAGATGGAGACCTGCGCCCGGGTCCTCACCGAGGCCGTCGCCGACCCCGACCCGTGGCGCGGTTTCCAGCGGCTGGTCGAGACGGTCTGCGAACTGCAGGGCGAGGAGCGCGGCTTTCCGGCGGCGTTCGCCGCCGCATTTCCCGACACGGCGCACGCGCAGGTCAGGGCGCGGGAGGGGTTCGAGCGTGACGTGCTGACCCTCGTCCGCAGGGCGCAGGCGGCGGGCGCGCTGCGGCCCGACTTCCACCCCTCGGACCTGGGCGTGGTCTGGCTGGCTAACGGCGGTCTGGTCGCCGCGCTGCCCGGCGACCGGCAGGCGTCACGGCGACTCGTGGCCTACCTCCTGGAGGCGTTCCGTGCCCGACCGAGCCGCGGGGCGTTGCCCGCCCCGAGCCGCCTGCCTCTCGCGCGGCTGCCCTTCCCGCACCGGCGCGACGGCACCGCCTAGCGCGGCGCGTCCAGCCAGCGCCTGCGGCCCGGGCCGGTCGGGTGCGTGCCGGTGACGCCCATGACGACCGAGTAGAGGCTGGTGTCGCCGGCGATGAAGAGGCGGTTGCGCTTGGCGCCGCCCCAGGAGATGTTGGCGACGATCTCCGGGATCCTCAGGCGGCCGATCAGCGTGCCGTCCGGGTCGTAGCAGTGGACGCCGTCCTTCATCGCGGCGACCCACAGCCGGCCGTCCTCGTCGAAGCGGATGTTGTCGAAGCGGGCGCCCGCGCGGGCGGTGGCGAAGACCTCGCCGTTCGCGAGCGTGCCGTCGTCCCGCACGTCGAAGACGCGGATGACGCCGGCGCCGGTGTCGGAGACGAACAGCCGGCTCTCGTCGGCCGAGAACACCAGGCCGTTCGGCGCGCCGAGGCCGTCGGCGACCAGCCGCACCTCGCCGCTCGCCGGGTCGATCCGGTAGACGTTGTTGGCGCCGATCTCGCTGTGCGCGCGGTGGCCCTCGTAGTCGCTGGTGATGCCGAAGCTCGGATCGGAGAACCAGATCGAACCGTCCGACTTCACCGCCGCGTCGTTGGGGCTGTTGAGCCGCTTGCCCTCCCAGCGGTCGGCCAACACGGTCACGGTGCCGTCGTGTTCGGTCCTGGTGACGCGACGGTTGCCCTGCTCGCAGGTGACGAGCCGGCCCTCGCGGTCCAGGGTGTTGCCGTTGGGATACCCGGCGTCCCGCCGGAAGACGCCGACCGCGCCGGTCTCCTCGTCCCAGCGCAGCAGCCGGTCGTTGGGGATGTCGCTCCAGATCACCTGCCGCCACGCCGGCACGTACACCGGCCCCTCGACCCACCGGCAGCCGGTGTACAGGACCTCGAGCCCGGCGTCCCCGTTCACACACCGCCCGGTGCGGAACCGCTCGTCCAGGACCTCGTACAGGTCGGGGTGCTCACTGCTGCTCATGCCACGTCCTCCGGAGTCGGTGGTGGATCATTCTCGCGGTGGTGGACCGCCTCAGACGAAGTCCGCCGTTTCGCGTACCGCGCCGAACCTGGGAAAGGTGCGGCTCACCGCGAAGTCGTGTTCGTCGGCGGCCAGGCCGGACATCGCGTCGGCGACGAACTCCACCTCGTAGCCGTGGTCGCTCGCGGCGCGCGCGGTGGACTCGACGCCCATCGTGGTGACGAGGCCGGCGTGCACCAGGGTGTCCACACCGCGGCCGGTCAACTCGGTGTGCAGGTCGGTGCCGTGGAACGCCCCGACGGTCCGCTTCACGATCACGATGTCGTCGGGGTGGACCAGGCCCTCGGCGAAGTCGCTGCCCGGCGGCTGCTCGGTCACGTTCGGGCGGTCCACCCGCACCATCACCACCGGGCGGCCGTCGGCCCGGAAGGCGGCGGCCAGTCGGTGGCAGCGTGCCAGCACCTCCTCGCCGGTGTGCGGGGCGAGGGGCAGGGCGATGATGCGCGGCATCAGGTCGATGAGTATCAGCGCGGACGTCACGGTGGCGATCGTACGGGCTTCCGTCACCGCCACTGCGGCGCGCGCGTGCCGGTCGGGGGGAGGGATTCCACGCGGCGGCGGATCTCGCTCATCGTGGTGACGATGTCGCGTTCGTGCTCCGGGGTGAGGCGGGCGATGGGGACGGAGCAGCTGATGGCGTCGGTGGCCGGTGAGTCGTAGCGGAGGGCGAAGCCGAAGCCGGCGATGCCGAGGACGGTCTCCTCGTGTTCGATCGAGTAGCCGCGGTCGCGGGTGGCGGCCAGGTCGGCGAGGAGGGCTGCGCGGTCGGTCAGGGTCGCGGGGGTGAGGGCGGCGAGGTCGCCGGCCGGCAGGGGGAGGGCGTCGTCCGGGCGTTCGGCGAGCAGCGCC
>NZ_SMKC01000415.1 GCF_004348315.1 Streptomyces sp. 8K308
CCCCCGCCCGTGTGCCGTCCGGCCTGCGGCTTTCCCGATTCCCCCGGAAGGCGGAATGAACCGCCCGCGCCGCTCGGCCGTGTTCCCTTTGGGCGCACCGGACCCGGCCATCGGCCGGCGGTCAGGAAGGAGCTGACGCGATGGAGCAGGATATCCGGGCGGAAGGGCGCGGACGGCCGGAGGTCGGCGCCATGGCGCGGGACGTGCGGCGCGACCGGATCGGCCGCGTCATGGCCTACGAGGGCGGGCAGGTGTGGCTGCGGCCGTTGGCGGGCGGCCTGGAGTGGACGGCGCGGCCGGACGACGTGCGCTCGGTCTCCCTCAGCGAGTCCCTGAGCGCGCGGGTGGCCGAGGCCAACCGCCGTTCCTCGGGAACCCGTTGACTCCGGTGAGCCGGCCCTGGCCGCAGCCGTATAGTCGGCTATCCATGAGCCGGCTATGTGTGGATAGGATCGCGGCGTGGAAGCGAGTGAGGCCAGGCGCGTCAACCGGGCGCTCAACAAGACGAGCCAGCTGTACCGCGCCGCCAAGGCGCGCCGGCTGGCGGCCCTCGGGCTGCACCCCGGGCAGGACGTGCTGTTGTGGGTCCTGGCCCAGGAGCCCGACGGCATGACCGTCTCGCGCCTCGCGGCCACCCTCGGCATCGAGCAGCCCACCGCCACCCGCAGCCTGGCCCGCCTCGAACCCGGCGGCTGGTTCCGCCGCGAGCCCGTCCCCACCGACCGCCGCCAGGTCCGCGTCGTCGTCACCGAGGCCGGCCGCCGGCTGGTCCCCGACATCGAGCGCACCTGGGCCGAGCTCGCCGAGCTGACCATGGGCGCCGTCGACCCCGAGCGCCGCGAGATCGCCCTCGCCGTCCTGGAGGAGGCCAACGAGCGGCTGCGCGAGGTGGTGGGCGAGGATCCGCTGGCGCAGGGGTGAGAACGCCCGGCTGGGGCGGCCGATCTCGCCGGGTCATGGAGCGCGACCACCTCGCGAAAACGGCTGGGCCGCCGGCACCGACCGTGCTTCCATGGCCGGATGACCACCCCTGACCGGCTGCTCGCCTTCGCGGCCATGTCCTTCCTGCTGATCATCGTGCCGGGGCCAAGCGTGCTGTTCGTGGTGGGCCGGGCCCTGGCCCACGGTCGCCGCGTCGCGCTGACCTCCGTGCTCGGCAACGCGCTCGGCGCCTACACGCTGGTGGTCGCCGTCGCCCTGGGCGTTGGCACGATCGTCGAACGCTCCGTCCTCGTCTTCACCGCCCTCAAGCTGGCCGGTGCCGCCTACCTGGTCTACCTCGGCGTCCGGACGATCCGCGAACGCCGCGCGCTGCGCGCCGAGTTCACCACCGAGGACGCCGCATCCGGCCCACGGCACGGGCTGCGTACCCTGTGGGAGGGGTACGCGGTCGGCGTCACCAACCCCAAGACCATCGTCTTCTTCGCCGCCGTGCTGCCCCAGTTCGTCGACCGCGACCAGGGCCACGTGGCGCTCCAGATGCTGATCCTTGGCCTGGTGTTCAACGCCATCGCGGTGGCCTGCGACAGCGTCTGGGGCCTGGCGGCATCCGGCGCCCGCGGCTGGTTCGCGCACTCCCCGCGACGCCTCTCGGCCATCGGCGGCTTCGGCGGCTTCGCGATGATCGGCCTCGGCGTCACGGTGGCGACCACCGGCCGCGCGGACTGACCGTGCCCCCGTGCGTCCCCCGTGCCTCCCTGCGCGTCCGCGTGCGTCACGATCCCCCGCCGGACGGGGGTGACTGACGGCGGCTCATGGTGTCATGGAGGGACGCCCCGCCCGTTCGCGCCAGAGAAAGAACCTTCGCATGGAAGAGGAGCCGCTGTCCGACTGGGCAGAGCGGCGCAGTCGGCGCCGCGCCGACCGCTACCGCGTGGTCACGCTCACCCCGGGCCCGCCGTCCGGCAGCCATGTGGCCCCCGAGGCGCCCCGCCTCGTCAGCCGGTGGAACGGCTACGAGTGGGAGGCGGTCGCCGTCGTCGCCAACCTGGCCGAGGCCAAGCGGATCCTCTACCCGGACACGGCAGGCACCGATCCGACGCCCTGCCCGCCGGCCGTCGGCCGGCACCGCCGCGCCACCCCGAAGCGGCGCGAGGGGAGTTGAGCCGGTGACGCGCGGTCCTTCACTCGGCGAGCTCACCGTGCAGGCGCTGTCGTCCGTGGAGCGCGGATACGACCTGCTCGCCCCGAAGTTCGACCACACCTCATTCCGCACGCCGGACCGGGTGCTCGACGCGATGACCGAGGCGCTGCGCCCGCTCGGCCCGTTCCACACCGGGCTCGACCTGTGCTGCGGCACCGGCGCCGGCATCGGGGTGCTGCGCAGGCTCGCCGTGCCCGGGGTGGTCGGCGTCGACTTCAGCGCCGGCATGCTCGCCAGGGCCCGCGCCGCCTTCCCCGCCGGCCCGCGCTGGGTGCGCGCCGACGCCAGGGCGCTGCCGTTCGCCCCCGCCACCTTCGACCTCGCGATCAGCCTCGGCGCGTTCGGCCACTTCCTGCCCCACGAACGCCCCGCGCTCTTCGCTGGCGTCCGCGCCGCCCTGCGCCCCGGCGGCCGCTTCGCCTTCCCCATGGCCGCGCCACCCCGCGTCGGCTCGCCGCCCTACTGGGTGCTGTGGGGCTTCGACACCGCCATGCGGCTGCGCAACGCGGTTTGGCGCCCGCGGTTCGTGATGTACTACCGCACCTTCCGACTCCCCGAAGTGCGGCGCGAGTTGGCCGCCGCCGGCTTCGCGGTGCGGATCCTGCCGCTGGCGGCGCTCGGCCGCCGCCCGGACGGAGCGCCCCGCTGCGCGCTGGTCGTGGCCGAGGCGACCGCCGTCAGGTAGGCGGCAGCTAGTGCCGCATCAGCCAAGGTTCACTCCGTCGCGACGCCCGGCACGGCACCTCGCTGCGTTACCGAATCGCGCGAATACGGCCAAGTATGAGCTGCGATCCGGCGCCTTGCGATGCACCGCACCGGACGCCGCTCCTTGACGGGCAAACCTTGGCTGACACGGCACTAGTCCGCGGCGCAGCGCCACCACGACGGCGTGCGTGCGGTCGCTGACGTCCAAGGCGGCCGCGTTCGCGCCCCACCGGTCGCCGCCACACCCGGAGGGGGAGGTGGCGACGTCTGGCGCGGCGCCCGGGTCGTTCCGTGGTATCGCGGGACGAGGCCGGGGACGAGTCACTGAGCGGTCCTAGGGAAGGGCGCCTCGAGGCGCTCCATGTGGTCCTCGCCCCACTGGCCGAGCGGCCCCAGGGCGCGGACGAGCGAGCGACCGAACTCGGTCAGGGAGTACTCCACCTTGGCCGGCGCCTGGTGGTAGACCTCGCGGTGGACCAGGCCGCTGGCCTCCAGCTCCCGCAGTTGCAGGACCAGCATCCGCTCGCTGATACCGGCCACCGTCCGGCGCAACTCGCCGAAACGCAGCGGGCCCTCGTCGAGCCAGAACAGGATCAGGCCCTTCCACTTCCCACCCATGACGTCGATGGCGGCATCGAGCCCACAGGTGTACTTCCGCGTCTTCACCGGCGCTCCTACTGACAATTGTGTGAGTACCCAACGGAATTGTAAGTACTTGTGGTTGTTTCGACGGTCATGCAGCATGGCACGGGCAGCGCGCCGAATGCGCGTTGAAATCCCGCGCGAACTGGCGTTGGCGCATTTCCCTTTCCGAATTCCGGCCGTCCAGGTCGTCCAGGTCGTCTAGGTCGTCCAGGTCGTCCAGGTGAAAGACAGGAGTCATCCATGACCGCGCACCCACGCACCCCGGTGACCGTGATCGGCCTCGGCTCGATGGGCGGCGCGCTCGCCGAGGCGTTCCTCGGCGCCGGCCACCCGACCACCGTCTGGAACAGGACCGCGTCGCGGGCCGCGCCCCTCGTCGCCAAGGGCGCCGTGCACGCCGCGACGATCGAGGACGCGGTCGCGGCGAGCCCGCTGGTCGTCGCCTGTCTGACGACGTACGAGGACACCCGTGAGGCGCTGGAACCGGCCGGCGCCGCGCTCCACGGGCGAGCCCTCGTGACCCTCAACAGCGGCGCACCGCTCGGTGCCCGCCGCATGGCCGAATGGGCGCGCGGGCATGGCGCGCGCTATCTCGACGGGGCGATAAAGAACGTGCCGTCCGCCGTGGGCGCCGACGACACGCTGCTTTACTACAGCGGCGACCGTGGCGTCTTCGACGAGTTCGAGACCACCCTGCGGGTGCTGGGCGGCGACACCGTCTACCTGGGCGCCGAGGCGGACCTCGCCGCGCTGTACGAGATGGCGGTGGGCGGCACCCTGTTGCCCGCGCTCGTCGGCTTCTTCCAGGGCGCGGCGGCGATACGCTCGCGCGGCCTGGAGGCCGCCTCGATGGTGCGGTTCAGCGTCAAGTGGTTCGAGATGATCAACTCGGTGCTGCCGGTCTTCGCGAAGGAGATCGACAGCGGCGACTACAGCGAGGCCGCGTCCTCCGTGAACCTGTTCCTGGCCGGCGCCGCGCACGACGAGGAACTCGGCCGCGAGGCGAACCTCGACACGGAGTGGCACCGCCCCTTCCACGACCTGCTGCGACGAGCGGCCGACGCCGGCCACGGCGAGCACAGCATCGCGGCCCTCACGGAGGTGCTGAAGAAGTCTGACCGACAGTCACGTAACGGGAAAATTCCATTCGCTGGCAGATGAGCAGTCAGGCCAGTCGGCTTCGCAGGACGGGGACGCGCCGTGCGCGAAGACAGCCCAACCGGGGGCCGGCTGCGGGCCGTTCGGCTCGCCCGAGGTCTCACCCAGGAAGCGCTGGCCGAGCGGGCCGGGCTCAGTCTCGGCGTCGTGAAGAAGATCGAGCGGGGCGGCTCGGCGCGCATCGAGACCTACCACGCCCTGGCCCGGGCCCTGCGGGTGCGCACGAGCAGGCTCTTCGACTCGGGCCCACCGCATCGGGACCAGCGCTGCGACGACGACAACCTGCCGTTGCTCGCGCTGCGACAGGTCATCGCCCCGCCGGTCACCGTCACCGGGCCGATCGGCCTGACCGACGCCCTGGAGCCCACCCCCGACCTCCCCTCGATGTGGCGCACCTCCGAGGCGCTCGCCCAGGCGTACTACCAGGACGACTACGGCACGGTGGCGGAACTGCTGCCGGCGCGGTCACCGTCGTCACCGGCCGGGAGGCGCCGACGGCCGTTCCCGTCGCCTTCTGCTCCTACTGCCGCCACCGCGTCGAGCGCCGCGCCGACCACGGGACCGACTGCGTCTGGCAGCCGGGGCCGGACGCGGTGGCTCAACGGACCGGTGGGAAGCCGAGCTTGCGGTAGAACGGTTCGGTGCCACCACCTGGGACCCAGACCGCGGTCACAGGGGGGCGTCCGGTGCCGCGGGGAAGTTCGGGCGCGGCCCGTCAGCGTTGTCGGTGGGTGTTGAGGCGGGCGGCCTGGCGTGTCAGGTGGGCGCGCTCGGCGAGGTTGGGTGCCTTGTGGGCCGCCTCGGCGTACAGTCGT
>NZ_SMKC01000416.1 GCF_004348315.1 Streptomyces sp. 8K308
CCGCGGGGGTGGTGCCGCGCTCCGCGCGAGCCAACCCGCAGCGGCTACACCGCCGGGCCACGCGGCCCCCGCCGCGCGACGACCCGCCCGGAGGGCGGGTGGGCGAGCGCGGCACGGCCGCAGGCCAGCACGGCCGCAGGCCAGCACGGCCGCAGGCCAGCACGGCCGCAGGCCAGCACGGCCGCAGGCCAGCACGGCCGCAGGCCAGCACGGCCGCAGGCCAGCACGGCCGCAGGGGCCCGACGAGCGGCGAAGCCGCCGTCAGGGCCCCTGCAAGCCGCGCGCCAGCGCAACACCGCACCGGGCGGCGAAGCCGCCGGTAGCCCGGGCCTGCGGGCCGCGCGCGCCGCGCCGCGGCCTACGCCAAGCGCGAGCGAAACCGTCGCCCACGCCAAGCGCGAGCGACTACCGCTCCGGCGGGGGGACGGGCGCGCCCGGGAGGCGCAGGACGGCCTCGGTGCCGCCCTCCGCGTCCCGCGCCGGACGCAGCGTGACGTCGCCGCCCGACTCGCGGACCGTCCTGGCCACGATGGAGAGCCCGAGCCCGGAGCCCGGCAGCCGGCGCGCGCCGGGGGCGCGCCAGAAGCGCTCGAAGACGTGCGGAAGCTCCTCGGTCGGGATCCCAGGACCCCGGTCGCGGACCAGCAGCACCCCGTCCCGCAGCACCACGTCGACCCCGGCCCGCGGGTTCGCACCCTCCGCGCCGAACTTCACCGCGTTGTCCAGCAAATTCACCACCACCCGCTCAAGAGCCGCCGGCTCGCCACGCACGAACCACGGGTCGAGCTCCGCGTCGATCGGCATGCCCTGCGGCGCGCGCGGCCTGGCCCGCGCCACGGCGCGCCCCGCCACCTCGTGCAGCGCGACCACCTCGACCCGGCCGCTGCCCGCCGTCCGCTCCGGCCTCGACAGCTCCTGGAGGTCCCCGATGAGCGCGGCCAGCTCCGTCAGCTGCGCGGTCACCGAGGCCATCAGCTGCCGCCGGTCCTCGGGCGGCAGCGGACGGCCCGTCTCCTCGCTGCGCGCCAGCAGCTCGATGTTGGTGCGCAGCGAGGTCAGCGGGGTCCGCAGCTCGTGCCCCGCGTCCGCGATGAGCTGCTGTTGCAGCTCGCGGGACGAGGCGAGCGCCGCCGTCATCGAGTTGAACGAGCGCGAGAGCCGGGCGATCTCGTCGTCGCCGGTGACCGGGATCCGCACGCTCAGGTCCTCGGTGCGGGCGATGTGCTCGGTCGCCTCCGTCAGCCGGTCCACCGGCCGCAGCCCGGCCCTGGCCAGCGCCACGCCGATGCCCGCCGCGCCCACCACGCCGCCGGCCGCGACCAGCGTCAGCACCACGGCGAGCGATCGCAGCGGGTCGTCCACCTCGGACAGCGGCCGGGCCACGGTCACCGTGACCTCCCCGCCCGGCACCCGCTCCCGCCGGGTGATCACCCGGTAGGAACCGCCGTCCGAGCCGGTGGCGTCGTGCAGCGACTCGGGCAGCCGGCCCTGCGCCACGGCGAGGTCGGAGTCGGTGACCTCCAGCGTCGTGCTGCCCTGCACCAGGCAGGCCGCGCCGTCGGACCGCACGATCTGGGTGACGAAGCCGAGCGGCGACGGCACGTTGTCCGGCAGCCGCTCGGGGTCGGTGACGCAGACACCGCTGCTCAGCTGGGCCGCGAACGCGGGTCCGTCCACCGAGCTGCCGCGCAGCGTCTCGTCCACCGACGACGTCAGCTGGTCGCGCACCAGGAACCACGCCACGCCCGAGCACACCGCCACCGCCAGCGCCACCGCCAGCGCCGTCAGCAGCGCGAGCCTGGACCGCAGCGGCAGGTCGCGGAACCGGTGCCTCACCGCGCGGGCCTCATGACTCGGCGGCGCGCAGCACGTATCCGACCCCGCGGACGGTGTGCAGCAGCCGCGGCTCGCCGCCGGCCTCGGTCTTGCGGCGCAGGTACATGATGTAGACGTCCAGCGAGTTGGAGGTCGGCTCGTAGTCGAAGCCCCAGACCGCGTGCAGGATCTGCTCCCGGGTGAGCACCTGGCGCGGGTGGGCCATGAACAGCTCGAGCAGGGTGAACTCGGTGCGGGTCAGCTCCATCGCCCGCTCGCCGCGCACGACCTCCCGGGTCGCGGGGTTCATCCGCAGGTCGGCGAAGGCCAGCCACTCGTCGGCGGCCGTGCCGGGCGCGCCGTCGGCGCCGACCCTGGCGTACGAGCCGCGCCGCAGCAGCGCGCGCAGCCGGGCCAGCAGCTCGTCCAGTTCGAACGGCTTCACCAAGTAGTCGTCGGCGCCGGCGTCGAGCCCGCTGACCCGGTCGCCGACCGTGTCGCGCGCGGTGAGCATGAGGATCGGCACCCGATCCCCGACGGCGCGCAGCCGCCGGGCCGTGGTGAGCCCGTCCATGCGGGGCATCAGGACGTCGAGCACGATGACGTCCGGCTCGTACGTCTCCCGCTTGGCCAGCGCGTCGACGCCGTCCACGGCCGTCTCGGTGGCGTACCCCTCGAAGGCCAGGCTGCGCCGCAGCGCCTCCCGCACGGCGGGCTCGTCGTCCACGATCAGGACGCGGGAACCGTCACTCATGGGGCAAGTCTCGCATCAGGCTCGTCAGGCGGTGTTGCTGGAGGCGGCACCGGAGACGGCGTCGGAACCCGCGTTGGCCAGGAACTCCTTGACGGTGTTGATCGGGATCGCGAAGCCGAGACCCGCGCTGCCGGAGTCCTGTCCCGTGCTGTACATCGCGGAGTTGACGCCGATGATCTCGCCGCGCATGTTGACCAGGGCGCCGCCGGAGTTGCCGGGGTTGAGGGAGGCGTCGGTCTGGATCGCCTCGTAGGTGGTGGTGGACTGGGAGCCGAGGTCGCCGTTGTACTGGCCGCCGCCGAACTCGAACGGCCACTGCTGGAGGCCGCCGCCGCTCTGGCCGCCGCTGCCGTCCTCCCTGGCCACGGTGACCTCGCGGTGCAGCGCGGAGACGATGCCGCTGGTGACGGTGCCGGTCAGGCCCTCGGGCGAGCCGATGGCGACGACCTGGTCGCCGACGGCCACCGAGTCGGAGTCGCCGAGCGTGGCGGGCGTGAGCCCGCTGACGTCCTCGGCCTTGATCAGCGCCAGGTCGGTGTCCGGGTCGGTGTCGCTGACCGTCGCCGTGGCGGTCGAGCCGTCGCTGAAGGTGACCTCGACGGTGCCGGCGCCGGAGACGACGTGGTTGTTGGTGAGGATCTCCCCGTTGGAGGTGAGGATCACCCCCGAACCGGTCGCCGAGCCGGTGGAGATCTCCACGACGCTCGGGCTGACGGCCGCCGCCACCGAGGAGACCGTGCCGGTCGAGCCAACGGAGACGGTTGAGGCGCTGGTGCCCGAGCTGGCGGCGGTGCCGGAGTGCCCGTCGGTCACGGAGTCGAGCAGCGCGGAGGTCCCGCCGCCGGCCATCGCGGCCACGATGGCCACGGCCGCGAACAACGCCACGGGCCGCCGGGCGCGCCGCGCCCGGTGCCGGGTCTGCGGCTGGTCGTCGGTGGCGCCCACCGGCTCGTACTCCGGACGCGGCGGGTAGGCGTTTCCCTCGTCTGGTGCCTGGTTTTCGCTCATGGGACGAGAGTCCGCCCCGAAGATGAGAGGACCCTGAGCGCAGGCTCAGAATCTCCTACGGATCAGCCGACCGGGAAGCCGGCGGTGTCGAGATCGAGGCCGAATGGCTCGGGGAGGTGGAAGGTGTCGCCGAACTTGCCTGCTTGGAGCCTGCGGTACACGTTGTCATCGGGCTCACTGAACAGGGTGACGGTCGGGCCCCCGTTGGCGAACGAGTCGACCAGCAGATAGAGGGGCGCCCCTGCGGCAGCGTATCCGGCCTGCTTGGCGACGCGGTCGTGACGGGCGTTACCGGGCGAAGTGATTTCCACGACCAGTTCGACGTCTGTGGCACGCACCGGCTCAGGGGTGTCAAGCAGCGCCCTGTCGGCCACCACGAGGTCGGGGATATAGAAACCCACCCGGCGCGGCACGGTCAGGCCCAGATTCTGGTACGCGCCAAGGCTGGCCGGGAGCTTGGAGAGTACGAACAGCTCGTGGAGGCGGCTGGCGATGGACGTGTGCCCGTTCGATGGCGGCGGCGCCACGGTGATGACCCCCTCGACGATCTCCGCCTTGCAGCCTTCGGGGGTGTCCATCTCGTACAACACCCGAAGAAGCTCGTCCCAGTCGGGCTGCCCGCCAGAGTTGTGGTCGACGGTCGCTACGCTCATGGCGGTTCCTCCAACACTTCCGGCGCTCCCTCCAGCATGCCCGGCGGAGCGGGACCAGTCCATGACCCGCTTTTCGCTCAAAGCTGGAACGGATCAGCCGCCGCAGCCGCAGGACCTGCGGATCTTCAGGGCGACCGGGAACTGCCGCAGCCGCTCGCCCTGGCCATTTTCCGGGTCGCCTATCGCCAGGTCGACGGCGGCGCGCGCCATCGCCTGCCGGTCGGAGCCGACCGTGGTGAGCGGTGGGTCGGTCAGCACCGCCTCCTTGACGTCGTCGAAGCCGACGACGGCGAGCTCGCCCGGCACGTCGATCCGCAGCTCGCGGGCGGCGCGCAGGACGCCGAAGGCCTGGTCGTCGGTCGCGCAC
Source organism: Streptomyces sp. 8K308 (assembly GCF_004348315.1). Taxonomy (GTDB): domain Bacteria; phylum Actinomycetota; class Actinomycetes; order Streptomycetales; family Streptomycetaceae; genus Streptomyces. The sequence goes on from NZ_SMKC01000416.1 coordinate 4,598, forward strand.
ATCAGCGCCGGTGGCCGCTGCGGCCCGGCGAGGATGTCGAGAGCGACGCGGTAGGCGTCGTAGCGGTCGTAGAGCGCCTGGAACAGCCGGCCCTCGGTGGGGAGACCGGCCTCCGCCATGGCCCGGCGCCAGCCGGTGACGTGGTCGGTGACCGGGTCGCCGGACTTGGGGGTGGACTCGATGCCGCCCATGCAGGCCACGTACGGGTAGCCGTGGTCGACCAGCAGGTGCCGGGTTATCCGCTCGGCGCCGCCGATGTCGTCCAGGTAGACCGCCACGTCGTCGATCGACTCGGGCCGCTCGTGCAGCAGCACCACCCGGGCGTCCCAGGCGTCGATCTCGGCGGCGGCCGCCTCGCTCGGGCCCATGCTGATCAGGATCAGCCCCGACACCCGCATCCCGAGGAACGCCCGCAGGTAGTGCACCTCGCGCTCGTCCCGGTAGTCCGAGTTCCCGACCAGCACCATCTTGCCGCGCTCGTCGGCGGCCTGTTCGACGGCGTGCGCCAGCTCGGCGAAGAACGGCTGCCGGGCGTCCGGCACGATCAGCCCTATCAGGTCGGTGCGCTGCGAGGCCATCGCCTGCGCGACCCGGTCCGGCCGGTACCCCAGCTCCTTGATCGCGGCGAGCACCCGCTCCCGCGTGCCCGCGGCCACCGGTCGCGGGCCGTTGTTGATGACATAGCTGACGACGGCGGTCGAGGTCCCCGCCAGCCGCGCCACATCGTCCCGCGTCACTTTGGCCACGGCGCGCAGTCTACGCGCGCAACCCCCGGCCCCGATACGGGGTCCTGGGCGGACGGCCTCGACCCACCCGCGCCGCGCTCCGCAGGGGGATCCCCACCCACCCGTTGGCGCGCTGCGTGGGAG
>NZ_SMKC01000417.1 GCF_004348315.1 Streptomyces sp. 8K308
GGGAGGGTGGGAGAGGACGGTTGCGTCATACCGTCGAGTGCAGCGAGGCCGGCCGTCCGCCGGCCTACCCGCGCCCGTCGCACACATGGCGTCTCCATGACAATCCGCCGGCCCCGGAATAGCGACGGCGGGCGGCGAGTTGAACGCAGCATGACCGAACACGCCGAGGTGCTGCGCTACGCCGCCTTCACCACAGAACCCGAGGGCGGCAACCCGGCGGGCGTGGTACTTGACGCCACCGGCCTGCACGACGCGGCCATGCAGGACATCGCCGCCGCCGTGGGCTACTCGGAGACCGCCTTCCTCACCCCGTCGGGGCGGGCCGGCCGTTACGAGGTGCGCTACTTCAGCCCGCTGGCCGAGGTGCCGTTCTGCGGGCACGCCACCGTGGCCGCCTCGGTGGCGCTCGCCGAGCACGTGGGACCCGGCGAACTGACGTTCCTGACGCCGGTCGGCGAGGTGCCGGTGGTGGTGCGGCAGGCCGACGACGGCGGACCGGTGGCGACGCTCTCCAGCGTCGAGCCGCACCAGGAGCCGGTCGCCGTGGCCGACCTGGCCGAGGCACTGGCCGCGCTCGACTGGTCGGCCGGCGACCTCGACCCGGCGCTACCGCCGCTGATCGCGTTCGCCGGCGCCCGGCACCTGGTGCTCGCGGCGGCCGGTCGCAAGCGTCTGGCCGCCCTCGACTACGACTTCGACCGGCTCAGGGACCTGATGCTGCGGCTCGACCTCACGACGCTGCAGCTCGTGTGGCGGGAGTCACCCACCGTGTTCCACGTGCGCGACCCGTTTCCGGTCGGCGGGGTCGTCGAGGACCCGGCGACCGGCGCCGCGGCCGCCGCGCTCGGCGGCTACCTGCGTGAGCTCGGCCTCGTCCCGCCGACCACCACCCTCACCCTGCACCAGGGCCACGACCTCGGGCGGCCGTCCCTGCTGACCGTCGAGCTGCGCGCCGGCGACCCCCGCGTCCACGTCACGGGCGCGGCGGTCCGCATCCCCTACGGGACGCCGTAGCGCCCCGTAGGGGGATCACACGCGCAGCCGCGTCACCCGCTCGTGGGTATGCGCCTCGATGTCCTGCACGGTGGTGTGCAGCAACTGGTGCGACAGCTCGGAGAGCGCCCGCGCCGCGGCCAGCTCGCGCCCGATGTCGGGCACGTTCTCGTCGGCGGGGTGCGCGCGGGCCACGCCCTCGGTGACCAGCACGGTGTCCGGCCGGTCCTCAAGACGCGCCTCGGCACGCGTCATCCGGCCGCCGTCCTCGCTCGAGTCGATGGACAGGCGCACGTTCCAGGTCTCCTCGTGTGCCATGATCGGCCTCCCTGGTACATCGGGAACGTCTGAGGAGTGCTCGGGCCTTCGCCCTCCTCCCATGGTCGCTCTCGCTCGCCGCCACTGCACATCCCCTGGTCGGGGCCCGTGCCGGGCCTCACCCGTCGGGCTGGCAAGCTAGGGGAGGGCGGAAGCCGGGCCGTGCGACAGACCAGGTGGACCGATGCCAGAGCGAACGACAGCAGGAGCGAGCGGCGGCGAGGCGCCCGCGCGGTGGGCGGTGGCCCTGCGTCGCACCCCGGTGTCGATGTGGCGGGACGACATCGACCACTGGGCGGCGGCGCTCACCTACTACTCGGTGCTCGCCGTCTTCCCCACCCTCTTCGTGGCCCTCTCCGTCATCGGCATCGTCGACCCCCGGGTGGCGCAGGAGCTGCTGTGGCAGTTCAGCGCGCTGGTGCCGGCCGGCTCCCGGCCGGACGTGGTCAACGCGCTGCATGACCTGTCGAACGAGCGCTCGGCGGCCTGGGTGGTGACGGTGGTGGGCGCGATCAGCGCGCTGGTGTCCGCGTACAACTACCTGGCGATCTTCCGGCGGGTGCAGCACGCGATGCACGGCGTGACCGACCATCGCCCACCGTGGCGGACCATCCCGCGCACCATGCTGTCCGCCCTCGGGCTGCTGGCGCTGCTGGTCGGCAGCGCCACGGTGCTGGTGCTCACCGGCGGCGCGGTGCGCGTGATCGGGCGGCTGCTCGGCCCGGGCGAGGCCGGTAGCACGGCGTGGGAGCTGCTGAAGTGGCCGCTGCTCGGGGTGCTGGTGACGGGCCTGGTCCTGGTGCTCTTCCGCACCGGTCCCGCGGGCGCGCGGGTGCCGGCCAGGGGCGTGCCCGGCGGGGCGCTCGCGGTGCTGCTGTGGCTGGTGACCTCGGCGGCGTTCGCACTGTACGCCTCGGGGGTGGGCACCTACGACCGGCTCTACGGCTCGCTGGCCGGGATCATCGTCTTCCTGGTGTGGCTGTGGGTGTCCAATCTGAGCCTCCTCGCCGGGGCCCAGTTCAACGCGGAGCTGGCCCGGCTCACCCCGCCGATGGCTCCGCCACGACCGGCCGTCCCGCCGCTGCCGGCGTACCCGCCGGCGGTCGGCAGGGCGACGGCGCCGGCCGGCCCGCAGCGGAAGGAGTCCCGGCCGTGACCCGACCCCCGGTGGCGCTCGACGACCTCGACCGGAAGATCGTCGCGGCCCTGATCGCCAACGCGCGGACCAGCTTCGCCGAGATCGGCGCGGCCATCGGCCTGTCGGCGCCGGCCGTCAAGCGCCGCGTCGACCGGATGCGGGAGGCCGGCGTGATCACCGGCTTCACCGCGACCGTGCTGCCCGGCGCGCTCGGCTGGCGCACCGAGGCGTACGTCGAGGTCTACTGCGACAGCGCGGCCCCGCCGCGCCGGCTGGCCGAGGTGGTGCGCGACTACCCGGAGATCATCGCGGCGATGACCGTCACCGGCGGCGCCGACGCGTTGCTGCACATCAGGGCCACCGACATCGAGCACTTCGAGCGGGTGCTGGAGCGGATCAGGGCCGAGCCGTTCATCCGCAAGACGATCAGCCAGATCGTCCTCTCCCACCTGATCGCCAACTCCCCCGAGGCCGGAGCCAGCCCGAGCCCTCCCCCCGCGCAATGAATCGCCGCCAGCCGGCATGACGACGCAATGGTCTTGCATACACACGCAAGTACCGTTTCTTGTCGCCCACATCCTCCCGTTTCTACCGTCAAAGGGAAGAACCGAGAGGAGAGTCGCCAGTGCCAGGCAAGCTCGCCCGCCCGCGGCGCTACCTGATGTGCGAGCCGCGTCACTTCGACGTGGCCTACGCCATCAACCCCTGGATGAACCCGGCGGGCACCGTCGACCGGGTCCGCGCCCAGGCCCAGTGGACCGCGCTCGTCGACGCGTACCGCGCGCACGGCCACACGGTGGAGACCATCGCGCCGGTGCCCGGGCTGCCGGACATGGTGTTCGCCGCCAACTCGGCGCTGGTGGTGGCCGGTCGGGTGCTGGGCGCCAGGTTCCGCGCCGTCCAGCGGCAGCCGGAGTCCGCCGTCTACGAGGCCTGGTACAAGAACGCCGGCTACCACGTCCGCCAGCCCGTCGAGGTCTGCGAGGGCGAGGGCGACCTGGTCCCGGTCCGCGGCCTGGTGCTGGCCGGCACCGGCTTCCGTACCAGCCGGGCCGCCCACGACGAGGTGCGGGAGCACTTCGGCCTCCCGGTGGTCACGCTGCCACTGGTCGACCCGCGCTTCTACCACCTCGACACCGCGCTGTTCGCGTTGGACGACGGGCCCGCCGGCACCATCGCGTACTACCCCGGCGCCTTCTCCGCCGAGGGCCGGGCCACGCTGGCCGGGCTCTTCCCCGACGCGCTGCTCGCCACCCGCGAGGACGCGCTGGCCTTCGGCCTCAACTCGGTCTCGGACGGCCGTCACGTCTTCGTCGCGCCCCAGGCCACCGGCCTCATCGGCCGGCTCGCCGAGCGCGGCTACGTCCCCGTCCCCGTCGACCTGTCGGAGATCCACAAGGCCGGCGGGGGCATCAAGTGCTGCACCCAGGAGCTGCGGTCATGACCTCTCACGCGTCCCACGCCCCACGCTCCTCGGCGGAGCTGATCCGCGCCGAGGAGTCCAGGCTCGCCCACAACTACCACCCGCTGCCCGTCGTCGTGGCCCGCGCCGAGGGCGCCTGGGTCGAGGATGTCGAGGGCCGCCGCTACCTCGACATGCTGGCCGGCTACTCGGCCCTCAACTTCGGCCACCGCCACCCGGCGCTGGTCGAGGCCGCCCACCGCCAGCTCGACCGCCTCACCCTCACCTCACGCGCCTTCCACAACGATCGGCTCGCCGCCTTCGCGGAGGGCCTGGCCGAGCTCACCGGGCTGGACATGACCCTGCCGATGAACACCGGCGCCGAGGCGGTGGAGTCCGCCCTCAAGGTGGCCCGCCGCTGGGCCTACCGGGTGCGGGGCGTGGCCCCCGACCGGGCCACCGTGGTGGTCGCGGAGGGCAACTTCCACGGCCGCACCACTACCATCGTCGGCTTCTCCGACGACCCGGAGGCCAGGGACGGCTTCGGCCCGTTCACCTCCGGCTTCCGCACCGTCCCCTACAACGACCTGCCGGCGCTGGCCGCCGCGATCGACGAGACCACGGCCGCCGTGCTGATCGAGCCCATCCAGGGCGAGGCCGGCGTGGTGATCCCGGACGACGGCTACCTCGCCGGCGTCCGCGAACTGACCAGCCGCGCGGGCGTCTTGTGGATCGCCGACGAGATCCAGTCCGGGCTGGGACGCACCGGCACCACGTTGGCCGTCGAGCACGAGGGCGTGCTGCCCGACCTGCTGCTGCTCGGCAAGGCGCTGGGCGGCGGCATCGTCCCGGTCTCGGCGGTGGTCGGCCGGCGGGACGTGCTCGGCGTCCTGACCCCGGGCAGCCACGGCTCCACCTTCGGCGGCAACCCGCTGGCCGCCGCGGTCGGTTCGGCCGTGCTCGACCTGCTGCGCACCGGCACCTACCAGCGGCGCGCCGCCGAGCTCGGCCGGGTCCTGGACGCCGGCCTCTCCGCGCTGGTCGACGAGGGCGTCGTCGCCTACCGCTGCCGCGGCCTGTGGGCCGGCGTCGACATCGACCCGGCCATCGGCACGGGCCGGGACATCGGCGAACGGCTCCTCCACGAGGGCGTCCTGGTCAAGGACACGCACGGCTCCACGATCCGCCTGGCCCCACCACTGACCATCACGGAGGACGAACTCACCGGGGCGGTCGAGACGTTGGCCAAGGTCCTGAGCCGCGCGTAGCGCGCCACCGCGCACGGTGCGGACCCGCGCCCACCCCACCCGCCCCCCAGCGGATGGCCTCGCGCGGCGAGCCGCCGGCCCGCGGCCGGCCGCGCCTTCGGCGATGGCACGCGCCTGCCGTGGCCGGCGGCTGCGTGGCAGCCAGTCCCGACGCGCTCAGCGCGGAAAGGGCGCGCGGGCGGGCCCCGGGAAGCGCCACCCGGGCTGACGCAGCCATGCCGCTGGCGCGAAGCGCCGGGGCACCGCGGCGCGGCCGCCAGCCGCAACGCGCGCAGCGCGGAAAGGGCGGGTGGGTGGC
>NZ_SMKC01000418.1 GCF_004348315.1 Streptomyces sp. 8K308
CTCCACCACCCCGTCCGCCACCAGACGCAGCACCGTGGCGTGCGTGGCGTCGAAGACCTCGGGGTCCTCGACCCGCACCGCGATCAGCTCCGAGACGGCGAAGAAGCGACGGTAGTTGAGCTCGGTGCGGGCCAGCCGCCACCAGCAGAGGCGGTAGTGCTGGGCGGCGAGCAACTCGGGCGGCGGCAGCCGCTCCGTGCCGGCGCGCAGCGGGAAGCGGCGGTCCCAGTAGCACAGCGCGCCGTCCGCCACCGTGAGCCGGTCGAGCTCGTCGGCCAGCGGCCCGCCGAGCACCGGCAGCAGCACCCGACCCCCGCCCGCCACCCAGTCGATGTCGAACCAGGAGGCGTACCGGGAGCCCGGGCCGTCCCGCAGCACCTCCCACAGCTGCCGGTTGCGGCTGGTGTCGGCGGGGACGGCCATGTGGTTGGGCACGATGTCGAGCACCAGACCGAGGCCGTGGGCGCGGGCGGTGGCCGCGAGCCGCCGCAGCCCCGCCTCGCCGCCGAGCTCGGCCCTGACGGTGGAGTGGTCGGTGACGTCGTAGCCGTGCGCGGAGCCAGGCACCGCGTCGAGCACGGGGGAGAGGTGCAGGTGCGAGACGCCGAGCGCGGCGACGCGCGGAACGATCTCCTCAGCCGCCCCGAACGTGAACTCAGGCCCCAGCTGGAGCCGGTAGGTTGACGTGGGCGCCCGGCGCACGGGGAGCGTCATGGCCTCCCCCTGCCCCGACGGCCGTGTGGGCACGCCCGGTTGACCCCGGCTCGGGCTGCGCGCGTGGCGGGCGCCGCAGTAGGCTTCCTTGATCCATCGCAGGGGCGGAAGGCGGTACAGGTGAGCTCTTCGGGGCTGGAATTGCCCCCGGGAAACGGGGACGAGACCGCCGAGGCGCCGACCGTCGCGGTGCCGGTGCCGCGTCCGGTGGAGATCGGCGCCGACCTCGACTGGAGCGCCGAGGACTGGTCCGAGGTGCGCACCCGCGTCGAGCGCGCCGGGCGCGCGTACGTCTGGCTGAACCTGGTCGAGCAACGCCTGCGCTCGGTGGTGGCCGCGGTGCTGCGTCCCGTGTACGAGCCGGTGCACGGCGAGGAGTGGGAGGTGGCGGCGGCCGGGCCCACCGGACAGGAGTGGGTACAGCGGGCGGCCGCCCTGCGTGAGGTGAGCCGCCGCAAGGGGCACCTGCTCGATCCTGCCGATGACACCGTGCTCGCCTTCCTGACCCTGCCTCAGCTGCGTGAACTCATGGTGCAGCACTGGCCCTGCTTCGCGCCGTATTTGGACAACCGGCGCGAGCTTGAGCTCACCCTCGACGAGCTGGAGGTGGCGCGCAGCGCCGTCAGCCGCAACCGGGGCATGAGCCGGGCGGTGCTCGAGCAGGCGGAGCGCGCCTGCGCCCGGCTGCTGCGGCTGCTCGACTCCGGCTCGCCGCCCTCGGACGGGCGGCTGCCGGCGGACGCGGTGGAGCGGCTGGTGGGCGACCGCTTCACGGACGTGGCCGGGGTGCACCCGGACCGGGTGCGGCTGCAGCGGCAGCTGCCGGCCGAGGACCTGTTCTCCGGTGCCCGCCGGCTCGACGCGCTGGGCATAGGGCTCGGCCTGCTGGTGCAGAACTTCCCCGGCCGGCGGCTGTTCCGGCTCGCCGAGTCCGGCTGCCGGGTGCGGCTGCTGTTCCTCAACCCGGCGAGCGGCGCCATGCGGCGGCGGGAGCGTGAGCTCGGCCTCAAGCGCGGCGAGCTCGGCCGGACCGTGGAGACCAACATCCTGCACGTGCGGCGGGTGCGCAGCAGGGTGCGCGACCCGGAGGCGTTCGAGATCCGGGTCTTCGACGACACGCCGCGGTTCAGCGCCTACTTCGTGGACGCGGACGGCCCGGACGGGGTCGCCGTGGTCCAGTCGTACCTGCGGCGCAGCCGGGGCATGGAGACGCCGGTGATGGTGCTGCGCAGGGCGGGGCGGGAGATAGTGCAGCGGGACGATCCGCTGGCGGACGGCGAGCTCAGCCTCTTCGAGACCTACCGGGAGGAGTTCGAGTGGTCGTGGGAGGACTCCCGCCCGGTCTCGTGAGCGCGCGGTCTGGTGAGCGCCCGGCGGCTCAGCCGCCGGGCGCCCGGTAGCGGATCAGCGTTCGGGAGGCCGCCGCGAGGGCGAGCATCGCGACCACCGTGAGCAGGCCGCCGCCCGTGATGGCCCAGGTGGTGCCGGCCGCGGCGCCGGCCAGGCCGTGCGCCAGGTGCCCGAGCCAGGGGCCACCGGCCGAGATCACCGTGTCGAGACCCTGGAGCCGGCCGCGCAGCTCGTCCGGCACGCACGCCTGGAGCAGCGTCGCCCGGAACACGCTCAGCAGCATCAGCGCCGCGCCGGCCGCGAGCAGGCAGCAGGTCGCCAGCCAGAGCCGGTCGGTCAGGCCGAAGGCGGCGACGGCCAGACCCCAGCCGCAGACGGCGACCGCGTAGACCAGGCCGTGCCGGGTGAGGCGGGTGAAGACGCCCGAGCACAGGCCGGCCAGCACCGCGCCCGCCGGCATCGAGGCGCTGAGCACCCCGAGCGCGGGGCCGCCGCCCGGCGGGTCGCCGAACGTCTCCTGCGACACCTCGGGGAAGAGCGCCGCCGGGTTCCCGATCACCATCGCGATCAGGTCGGCGAGGAAGAGCGCGATCAGCAGCCGGTGGCCCGCCAGGTAGCGGACCCCGCCGGCGAACCGCGGGCGGGGCCCGGTCGGGGCCGTCGGCGGGAGCGGCGGCAGCCGCCACACCGCGTGGACCATGGCGAGCAGCGCCAGCGCGTCGAGCAGGTAGAGCGGCGCCACGCCCGTGACGGGCAGCAGCGCGCCGGCGAGCAGCGGACCGGCCACCGGGCCGAACCAGCGAACGGTGGCGTCCAGCGAGTTGGCCGCCGGCAGCAGTTCCGGCGGCACCAGGCGCGGCACCACGGATCGGCGGGCCACCGTGTTGGCGCCGAGGCAGCCCTGGAGGAGCGCGAGCAGTGCGAAGAGCACGGCGACGGATTCGAGGCCGACCGCCGCCTGGAGCCACAGCAGCGCCGCGACGAGGGCGAGGCTGCCGTTGGTGACGAGCAACAGCCGGCGCCGGTCGAGCGCGTCGGCCAGCACGCCGCCCCACAGCGCCGCGAGCGCCAGCGGGCCGAGCGCGGCCACCGCGGAGAGCCCGACCCAGGCCGAGGACCCGGTGATCTCGTAGATCTGCAGCGGCACCGCGACGGCGGTGAGGCTGGCGCCGGTCGCGGTCACCGCGCTGGACAGCCAGAGCCGGCGGAAGGCCGGGATCCCGGCCGGCCGCAGGTCGGCGCCGAACCGGCGCCGGTCGTCGATCGCGCTCACGGGACGGAGGACGACGCTCCGGTGCCGGCCGGTTCTGGGCCCTGTCCTGTCGATCTTGCCGGGCCCGCGACTCGCCCAGGCCTGGCACCCCCACCCGGACGAAGCCTGGGGAAGCACCGCACCGGACGCCGCGGGCCGATCCGACAAGATCGGCAGGACAGGACCTAGTCGGCGAGGCGGTGCAGGATGAAGAGGCCGCCGTAGGCGGGGCGATCCGCGCGGCGCTCGTCGTCGGTGGCGACGTACTCGTCCAGGATGGCGAGGACGCGAGCGTTGAACTCGGCCAGCTCGTCGGGGGAGAGGTGCAGCATGAACCGCGCCAGCTCGGCGATCGACCGTGGCCCCGCCTCGTGCAGCTCCTCCTGCAACGCCTGCAGCGGGATGAGCGTGGCGTCCTCCGAATCGGCGTTGGCAAGGCCGCCGTTGAGCCACCAGGACCGGCCGGTCGACCGGTAGGGCTTCTCCAACGCGCCGCTGTCGCCGGTGCGCACGGGAGCCGGTTCCAGGAAGCCGGCTGCGGTCAGCTGGCGCACGTGGTACAGCACCGTGCCGGGATCCCGGCCGAGCCGGTCGGCCAACTGCTTGTTGGTCATCTCGCGTTGCCCGCACAGCCGCAGGATGCGGGCCCGCAACGGATGCGCGAGCGCCTTGGCCTCGCGGACGGTCGCCTCCTGCCGCGAGGGCCGGCCGGTCGCTGCCTGTTCGCCCATGTGCGCAGGGTAGTCCACGGGTTGGCAGGCCCGGAGCCCGGCGATTGAATTTTTCTCCATCGATGTGGGATTGTCCACCAATGACGAACGAGTCCACCCCGGCCGCCGTCGCGCGTCCGCCGCTCGGTCCTGCCTACTGGCGTCTTTTGACCTCCTCCGCGTTCTCCAACCTGGCCGACGGCGTGCTCAAGGTCGTGCTGCCGCTGGTGGCCATCCAGTACACCCGCTCGCCCACCCTGGTCGCCGGCCTCTCGCTCGCGCTGAGCCTGCCCTGGCTGCTCTTCGCCCTCCAGGCCGGCGCCCTCGCCGATCGCGTCGACCGGCGACGCGCGATGCTGCTCGCCAACTGCCTGCGCACGCTGCTGATGGCGAGCCTGGTGCTCGCCGCGGCGCTGGACGCCGGCTCCATCTGGGCCCTGTACGCGGTCGCCTTCTGCGTCGGCGTCGCCGAGACGGTGTACGACACCTCGGCCCAGTCGATCGTCCCGCAGCTCGTCCACCGCGACCAGCTGGCCCGCGCCAACGGCCGCCTCTACGCGGCCGAGTTGGCCGCCAACCAGTTCGTCGGCCCCATGGTGGCCGGGCTGCTGGTGGCCGCCGGCGCGGTGGCCGCCTTCGCCGCGCCGACCGCCCTGTGGGCGGTGGCGCTCGCGGCGCTGCTGCTGGTGCCCGGAACCTTCAGGACCGAGCGGGACGGCCCGGCCACCACCATGCGGGCCGACATCGCCGAGGGCCTGCGCTACCTGTGGGGCCAGCGCCTGCTGCGGACGCTGGCCGCGATGGTCGGCGTCACCAACTTCGCTTTCAACGCGGCGTTCGCGGTGTTCGTGCTGTACGCGGTCGGCCCGATGTCGGCGATGGGTCTCAGCGAGGGGGCCTTCGGCGTGCTGATGACCACCCTGGCGGCGGGCAGCCTCGTCGGCTCCTTCGCCGCCGAGTGGGCCGAACGGGCCCTGGGCCGGGCCCGCGCGCTGTCGCTGACCGTCCTCACCAGCGTGCTCTCCCTGGCGATACCCGCCCTGACGGCCAACCCGTACCTCGTCGGCGCGGGCTTCGCGGTCTCGGGCGTGGGGATCGTGATCTGGAACGTCATCACGGTCTCGCTGCGGCAGCGGATCGTGCCGAACGGCCTGCTCGGCCGCCTCAACAGCGGCTACCGGCTGATCGCCTGGGGCACCATGCCGCTGGGCGCGGCGGCCGGCGGGGCGCTGGGGCAACTCCTCGGGCTGCGGGCGGTGTTCGCCATCGCTGCGGCGCTGACGCTGCTGACGTTGGCGGGGATGGCGGTGGTGACGGAGCAGGCGTTGCGCTCAGCGGAACGTCCCACCTGACGGTCCGCGGCGCGCAAAGGGGCGGGTGGGTGG
>NZ_SMKC01000419.1 GCF_004348315.1 Streptomyces sp. 8K308
GCCCCGACCATCTCCACCAAGCGGAAGGCCACCTCATGAGCTCGTCAACCACCCCCGTCGCCCCCGCCGGCGGCACCGGGCCGCTGCCGCTCATCGCCGTCACCATGGGTGACGGTGCCGGCATCGGCCCCGAGGTGATCGTCCCGGCGGTGCTGCACCCCGACACCCTCGCCCGCTGTCGCCCGGTCGTGATCGGCGACGCCGAACGACTGCGCCAGGCCGCCGGGCTCCTCGGCGGCGAGTCCGAGGTCGACGTCGTGCCCGTGAAGGCGCCCGCCGAGGCTGAGTTCACCCCCGGCCGGATCAACGTCGTCGACCTCGCCCTGCTCCCCGCCGACCTCCCGTGGGGCCGGCTCTCGCCCGTCGCCGGCGATGCCGCCTACCAGTTCGTGCGCGTCGCCGCCGAACTCGCCCAGGCCGGCGCCGTCCAGGGCATCTGCACCGCCCCCCTCAACAAGGAGGCGCTGCACGCCGCCGGCCACCTCTACCCGGGCCACACCGAACTGCTCGCCAAGCTCACCGGCGTCGACGAGGTCTCCATGATGCTGTCGACGCCCACCGTGAAGGTCATCCACGTCACCACCCACATCGGCCTCATCGACGCCGTTCACCGCATCGAGCCCGGCCTCGTCGCCAGGACCGTGCGGCGCGGCCACGAGGCCATGGTCCGCGCAGGCGTCCCCGCGCCCGTGATCGGCGTCTGCGGCATCAACCCGCACGCCGGCGAGAACGGTCTCTTCGGCTACGGCGAGGAGGAGGAGAAGATCGTCCCCGCCCTGGAGGAGGTGCGCGCCGAGGGCATCGACGCGCGCGGCCCGCTCCCCGCCGACACCGCCTTCTTCCTCGCCGGGCGCGGCGACTACGACCTGATCGTCGCCATGTACCACGACCAGGGCCACGGCCCGGTCAAGGTCCTCGGCCTGGAGGCCGGCGTCAACCTCACCGTCGGCCTGCCCGTCATCCGCACCTCCGTCGACCACGGCACCGCCTTCGACATCGCGGGCACCGGCACCGCGGACGCCGGCAGCATGGTCGAGGCGCTGCGGCAGGCGGCCGAGATGGCCACCAGGCCCGCCGACTGACGGAGCGACCGATGCCCACCGCCGGATCCCGCGCCCGCCGCGACGAGATCGTGCGCCTCGCCACCACCAGGGGCCTGGCCAGTGTCGCCGACCTCTCGCGCAGCTTCGGCGTCTCCCCGTCCACCATCCGCCGCGACCTCGCCCGGCTCACCGCGGAGGGACGGATGGCCCGCACCTACGGCGGGGCGATGGCGCTGGTCGCACACCCCGAGGCGTCGCTGCGGCAGCGCACCGGCGAGGCGTTCGAGGCCAAGCGGGCCATCGCCCGCTGGGCCGCCGTCCAGATCGGCTCCGGCGAGACGATCCTGCTCGACGGCGGCACCACGGTTCGGGCACTCGCCCACGAGCTGCGCGACGCCGAGCTCCTGACCGTCGCCACCGTCGGGCTCCCCGCCCTGGAGGAGTTGGCCGACGCGGACGGCGTCCGCGTCGAGTGCCTGGGCGGCACCCTCCGCCCGGTCAGCCAGAGCTTCGTCGGCCCGTTCACCGAGGCCGCGCTCGAACACCTCAGCTTCGACCGGCTCTTCCTGGGCACCGACGGCGTCGCCGCCGGCTTCGGCATCTGCGAGGCCGACCTGCGGCAGACCCGCCTCAAGGAGCTGATGGCGCGCCGCGCGGAACGGGTCTACGTCCTCGCCCACGGGGCGAAGGTGGGCCGGCGCCCGTTCCATGCCTGGGCCAGGCTGCCGGGCGACTGGACGCTGGTCACCGACACCGCCGCCGACCCGTCGGCGGTCGCGGCCCTGCGGGCGGAGGGGGTCTCGGTGGTGACGGTCGGCCTGCTGGACGGCCTGCCGGTCTGAGCGGCTCGAAGGGGCCTCGGCCACGGACGTCCCGAGGCCCTACGCGGCGGAGCCGCCCTCGGCCCCGGCGGCGGCGCCGTCGGCAGGCGATCGACGGGATTCCGCGGGGGGTACGAGCCTGGGCGTGTCATCGTCGCGGCCGTCGTCCGGCATCCACGCCGCGTCGACCGACCCTCCCGAGCGTCACCCAGCGCTGGACGTGAGGGAAGAACTGGTCGTGTGCTCGTGGCAGCCCTACGGCACCGGCCGACGTGGCGTTACGAGGCGCCCACCGCCGGATCCCGGGCGAGGCGGCGTTGGAGTTCGGCGTGGTGAAGCTGGTAGGTGGCACCGACCTGGCGCAGGACCCCCGGCGGTGGGCGTCCGCGAGGAACGGCATCAGTTTCCACGGCACCCGGCCACGCAGGGCCAGCCACCAGCGGGCGATGGTGAACGATCCGAACCTGGCCTGGAGGAAGCCCCAGGCCAGCCCGGTGGCGACGCCGTTGGCCAGCCCCGTCTGGATGCCTCGCGACGTACCCAGGACTGATCCGACGACGAAGACGGTGGCGAGTCCGATGGCGAGGCCACCCGCCAGGGCGGTGGTCCAGAAGGTCGTGCGGTCCTGGCGCAGCACCGTCTGGGGGTCCGCGGCGACCTTCGCCTCGGCCGGCTTCGCCTCCAGCCCGGCATCGAAGGAACCTCCGGCGGCGGCGACCGGTCCCGACAGCACGCCACTCACCATGCCTGCCTGCGGGGTGACGGCAAGCCAGATCGCGGCACCGCCGCCCAGGGCGGTGAGGATGCCCAGCGGAGACCAACGGAACCCTCGGGCCTGAAGGCGATGCCTGCCCAGAGTGACGATGCAGGCGGCGGCGACCGCGAAGCCGAAGCTGTTGACCAGCGGAGCCGTGTCTCCCATCGCTGGGTCGCCGACGAAGGCCCCGACGAACGACGCCGCGACACCGCTGGCCAACCCCGTTCGGAAGCCGCCGAGGAATCCGGGAACGAGCCCCAGTGCCAGTCCGCTGATGAGGCAACCCGCCGGGCTGTGACTTCACGGTGTCGAGCACGGTCGCCGATGGTCGCGGTCGCACGGACTCGTCAGGCGCTTCCGGGCCGCGGTCCGCCGTCGCCCGACGCGGGGCCCGGTCGCTCGTCTGACTGCGTGGGCGCCGTGGTGAAGGTCAGGTCGGAGAAGTCCCGGCCGAGAACCACCGGTCCGTACTGTGTTCGGCCGCTGATCGTGTTGTGCACCGCGCTGTCCACCCGCACCAGCCGGGCCTGTTCGTGCCAGGCGGTCAGGTCCGCCCTGAAGTCCCCGTCCAGCGCGGCGCGTACGGCGAGCGTCGTGCTCAGCGCTTGTGTCCGTTGTTCGTCGGATGGGTCCTCCTCCACTCTCGCCAACTCCGCTACCCCGGAGCTGACCGCCGGTCCCGGCTCGCACCCTCGTCCCGCCGGAACGGCCGCCGCACCAGCGCCGACAGGGCGGCCCACACCTGTCTCCCCAGCTCGCCGCCCGCCCCGCCGGCCAGCGCCGCCAACAGCCCGACCGATACCGGTTCCATCACACGCCCTCCCACCAGAACGCACATGAGCCGTCACCTCGCGTGGACGAGGGAGGGCCGGCGGTGGTTCCGCGGCGTGCCCTGGTGGTGCTTCGGAAGGTCCGTGCGACGGAGGCCGCGCAGGGCGGCAGCGAGGCGTGGCGGCGCGCTACCAGTGTGTGGGACGGTCGAGCCCCGCCGGGAGCCTCGTCGAGGCGTCGCCCCGCGCCGCGTTCACCTGTGCCTGGGTGAGGAACAGCGCGTCCCGCAGGTCCGCGCCGGCCAGGCCGGCGTTCCGCAGGTCGGCGCCGAGCAGGTCCGCCGACCGCAGGTCGGCGCGGTTCAGGTCGGCCGCGATCAGCAGCGCGCCCCGCAGCGAGGCGCCCCGCAGGTCGGCGCCGCGCAGCCGGGCTCCGGCCAGGTCGGCGCCCCTGCGGTCCCGCCGCCGGCCGGGCACCAGGGCCCGCACCAGCTCGCTCGCCCGCCCCAGCAGCTCGCCCGCCTCGGCCCGCAGCACCGGCACGTCCACCGCCGTCAGCTCCTCGGGGCCCCTGCCGGCCAGCACCTCGACCCGCCGGGCGAGAGCCCGCAGTTCGCCCCGCAGCGGACGGGCCGCCGGCCGCGCGGTCGCCTCCGCCAGATACCACAGCAGCTCGTGCAACTGCCGCACCACCGGGAACGCCGCGAACATCGCGCCCGCGGTCTCCGGCGCCGAGCGCCAGTCCCGCCCGCCGAACGTGACCTGCGAGACCCGCTGCCCGGCCCCGAAGCAGTCGAAGACCGTGCAGCCGGCGAAGCCGCGCTCCCGCAGCCCGGCGTGGATGCCGCAGCGGAAGTCATCGTCCAGGTTGCCGCAGGGTGTGCAGGCCGCCTTGCTGACCGCGAAGTCCGCCGAGGCGGTGAACGGCAGCGCCACGCAGCACAGCCCGAAGCAGGTGCCGCAGTCCGCCCGCAGGGCGGCCCGGTCCACGACGGCCGACGTTTTCTCCGACACGGTTGCTGATCTCCCGAGGTTTCGCGCTTCCGTGCCACGCGTTACGCCAGACGCGGCCCGACGCCTCCATGGTCGCAGGGCCGGGAGCGGTCACGCGCGCAGGGCCCAGACCGTTCCGCCGCCGTCGACGACGACCACCAGATCGCCGTCGGACGCCGGGTCGCTGACGTGGTGGCTGTCGAACGTCCCGCGCCACGCCTCGTCGGCCCGCCGAGTCGGCGCAGCTCGTCGGCGAGCGCGGCGGCCGAGTCGTACCGCTGCTCCGGGTCCTTCGCCAGCAGCCGGAGCACCACCCGGTCCCACGCGGCGGAGACGCCGGGCGTGACACCGCTCGGCGCCGGGGGAGCGTCGTGCAGGTGCGCCGTGAGGTACCCCAGGGGGTCCGGGGCGGTGAACGGCGGCCGTCCGGTGAGCAGTTCGAACAGCACACAGCCGAGCGCGTACAGGTCGCTGCGCCGCTCCGGGTTCCCGCGGGCCTGCTCGGGCGGCATGTAAGCGGCCGTGCCCACGAGGAAACCGGTGTGCGTCAGCCGGTCCTCGGTGGTCGAGGGGTCGGCCGCGCGGGCGATGCCGAAGTCCAGCACCTTCACGCCGCCCGAGTTGGTGACGAGCACGTTCGCCGGCTTGATGTCACGGTGCAGGATGCCGGCGGCGTGCGCCTCGGCGAGGGCGTCGCAGATCCCCGCGCCCCAACGCGCGGCCGCGGTCCCTTCGACGGGGCCGCGGCGGATGACGGCGTCGAGCCCCCGGCCCCGGAGCAGTTCCATCACCAAAAACGGCGTGGTGCCCTCCGGCGTGGCGGTCTCGCCGAGGTCGTGGACGGTCACGATGTTCGGATGCTGGAGGGCGGCGGTGATCCGCGCCTCCCGCAGGAAGCGGGCGCGGGCCTCCTCGGCGCGGCCCCCGCCGCCGGCGAGGGCCGAGACCACCTTCACCGCCACCGGCCGCCGCAGGCTCTCGTCGCGCGCCTCCCAGACCTGTCTCCTATACAC